>NYZA01000172.1 GCA_002686955.1 Gemmatimonadota bacterium | reverse complement strand
CGCTGGGCCGGCACGTCAATCAGGCCAGGAGCTACGGCATTGACGTTGATGTAATACTGGCCCAGTTCCATCGCCAACACCTTGGTCAGGAGGGTCAGGCCGGCCTTGGCAGAGCAATGCGCCCCGCCCTTCCCCCGCCCCATCTTCTTCGACTTCGAGCTCGAGCACCGAAGCGCCCCGTGCCCGAGAGCTCGCCGCCAGATAGTCCGCCGTCCCGTCGACGAAATCGTGCTCGCCGCCGCTCGAGCTCCAGAGAAGCAAGCGCCCCGTGCGCCCCTCGCCCAGGAGCTTGGGACCAAAGGACCGCCCCGACCAATCGCCTTCGCCTTCCAGCCGTCCGTCGGCCTCGAGACCATAGAGAGGTCGGCTCGGCATGCCGAGAGCGGGCTGCGCGGAATGCACCTCCGGCGGGATTGTCGTTCCCACATGATGCGGCGACAGCACGAGGGCGGAGCGCGGGGGAGCCTGCGCGGCGAATGGCTCCACCGCTGCGAGCAGGTCCCTCGACTCGCTCCCCGTCGAAACGATCAACTCGACGGTTCCCCTGCAGGTGCCGGCCAGATAGAGCAAGAGAAGGGCGAAGCAGCTCCAACGCGCGCCCTCCGCCGCCTTCCGTCCCCCTTCGCCCGCGACGATCGCCCCGACGATGCAGGCGAACCCGGCCGCCGCGAGCTGGAGGTAGCGTGAATTCGCCCACGCCTCGTAGGTCGGCAGCAGATTGTGCACCGGTCCGAAGGCCAGAACGATCAGACCCGCCCCGATCGCCAGAGCGGCGCCCGGGAAGCGGGCGCGGGCCACCCCTAACGCGAAGAGCAGCGCCCAGAGCGCCAACACGATGGGCTCGATCCACGCGGCCGTCCAGACGAGCTGGCGAGGCAGCACGAGACCCGGCAGCAAGACCCCGAAGAAGGAGTGGGCGGCGGCACCCGCGTCGAACGCCAGATGCACCATCGCCCCTTCCGCATCGCGGTAGCCGCCCATATGCCCCAGGACCGCATAGCGCCAGGCCAGATAGAATCCGACCACGACCAGGTGCGGAGCCGCCGCGCCCACCGCCCCGCGCAGTCTCGTAGCCCCCCCTCGCTTCGCGCCCGTCGCCCCCCCTCGCGCCGCGAAGAGATCGACCAGAAAGACCGCCGCCGGGATCACCAGCGCCATCTCCTTGGCCAGCAACGCGGCGCCCGTCCCCGCCACCGCCCCCCAACGGAAGCCCGCCGAGCGCCCATCTCGCCAAGCGATATGCGCGAGCAACACAGCGAGCGTCAACCCGGTCACCAGCCGATCCTCACCGGCCGAGAGGTAGCCCACCGTCTCGGCCTGCACCGTGTGCACCAGAAAAAAGGCGCCCGCCGCAACCCCCGCCGAGCGCTGTCCCGCCAGCCGCCGCGCCAGCAGAAAAACCAGCGCCGCATCGACGAGGTGCTCGCCGATCGCCCCCACGTGGTAGAGCACCGAATGCGACCCCAGCACGACCCATCGCACCACCCACGAGACGTAGCCGAGGATCCGCACGTTCTCTTCGGTGATCTCGCGCAGGCGCACGAAGAGCTGCGCGAGCGCCCCGAACGGCGAAAGCGCCAACAGCTCCTGGGCGATCTGAATATGTTTCCAGTCGTCGTTGATGAAGAAGCTGCCGAGCGCGGGCGCGAACACAACCCCGGCGGCGACGATCGCTCCAGTCCAAGCGGATCCGATGAATCGCGCAGACTCCCGCGTTGGTCGATCCGGCATCGACACGATTTCACCCCGAAGCCCTGCCCGCGCCACCGCGCCCAGCAACACTCCGAGCGCTCCGATCAGCGCGATCCAGGCCGCCGCGAGCGCCGAGCTCTCGCTCAAGGCCCGACCTCGCTCGCCCGATAGGTGCGTCCGTTCGTATTCGGATCGCTTCCATCGCTCGTCGAGAAGAAGAGCCGATCGTCCCAGTGGCTGAAGCGCCCGCCGCCGATCCGCATCACATCTTTGTGCATCGCATGTGGGGGACCGAGAGGGCGATCGTCCTCGTAGAGCACGACCCTCGAGCGCTCTCGATCCTCGTCGTCGTCGCAAGCGAGCCGCACCGGCATGTCGAAAAGGTATGCGTACCCCTTGTGGTGCGGATAGTGTCCGTCGGAGTCGCGATGGTAGGTCGGTCGAACGGGAAGCCGCCGGTACACCTTGATCGTGGGATTGTGCACTTCGAATTGTGAAGGCGACACTCTAGTCAAAATGATGTACTCGAAGTTGCTCCGGCCGAGCAATGCTCCCGAATCGAACTCCCCCTTGTCGAAGATCGCGATCGGAACAAAAAGTGGATCGGCCTCGAGCGCGCGATAGAAACCCGCCGCCTGCTCGTCCGGCAGACCGCCCTCTCTGCTCAGTCCATCGCCCAGCTCGGTGAAGATCGAGCTCGTTACGACATACTCCACATCGCTGCGCCTTAGCTCCGCATACGTCTTCACGGCGTCGGAGGGGGCGAGATGATGAGGCGTCACTTCTATCCTCGCGTCATCGATCAGCGATCCGTAGGCGCCCGTGTCTTCGAGCAAGACCCGAGTTCCCGGTTCGAAGCTGCTCGCGGCCCAACTGGCGAAATCGTACCGGGTGTCGCTGTGGGTGAAGGTCCAAGTCACGGTTTTTAGGATAGGCATGCAGGTGAACAACACCGACCCGGTGAAGAGGCAAGCCCCCGCCGGCTCCACTATCCGCCGCGACGTGGCAGGGAAGGGCCGCGCGCACGCCGATGCGAGCCAAGTAACGCCCCGGGCCGCTACGATGAGCAAGATCGGGATCGCCGGCAGCACCTGGCGACTCATCCGCCATTCGAAATCGCCTAGGACCGCAGCGAAAACAAGGGGAAAGGCGAGCAGGATCGCCCCCTCGCGACGCTTGCCGAAGATGAACGACACAACTCCGATCGCGATGAAGACTGTTCCGCCGAAACCCCAGAAGAAATTGAGCGCCGGGAAGGTGAGCCCGGCGTACCAGCTCTGCGCGAAGATCGCGCTCCCGGAAACCGCCTCGAGATTGACCGAGAAGAGGGTGATGAAATCGTTCCAGTCGAGCAGAATGTAGATGTTGATCGCGAAGAAGACGGCGATCGAGATCAAGGCTGCTCCCCAGAGATCGCCGCGCGCGAAGACACCGAGCCAGCGCCGCCCGCGCTGGCTCAACCCACACGCGAGGGCGATCGGCAGGGCAAGGGCCACCATTCCCCCCAGATACTTGATCGAAGCGGCGCAACCGGCCAGCGCGCCACAGAGCATCACTTTTTTCCGCGAGTCGGGATCGCGATAGACCGCGAAGGCCGCCACAAGAGCGGCGAGCACGAAGAAGGTGTTCGACGAATCGACCGTGGCGTAGTGAGCGTGGCGAACCAGCGCCGGGTTGAAGACCGCCAAGGCGAGGGCCACCAGGGCGGTCGTACGGCCGAGGCTCCGGTTCGCCAGCTTCCAGACCAGCCAAAGCGTGGTGGTCGCGAAGGCGACGCTAACGGCGCGGGCGATCATCAGCCGCTCGACTTCGCTGGCGAGAATGAAGGCGCCGTACTCGCGCGGCATCGAGAAACCGACGAGCCACGACACGGAGTAGAGAGCGAGATTGAGCAGGTAAAGCAGATAGAGATGGAGCGCTGGGTAGCCCCAATAATGCGGGTTCAGATCGGCGAAAGAGATCGAGCCCGCGACCCAGGCCACCTCGTCGTCGTGCCAATTCCCGACCCAATCCCCCTCCATCGAGGCGCCGAAGCCGATCCCGATGAAGCGGATCAGAAAGCCGATGAGCATCAAGAGCAGTGCGACGTGGCAGCTCGGGGTGCGCGAGCCCTCGCCGACGGCGATCCGGAGACATGCGCGGATCATCTCTACCGGTTCTCCCCCGACGTCTCTCCCGGCAGCTCCCAGAGCGTGACCCGGCTTCCGTGGTAGTCGGGCAGGGTGGCGCCATGCTCCAGCCACGCCGGAACGAGCCAGTCGTTATCGAGGATCGGATTGCGCCAGATCTTCGCCACACGAGCCCCTTCTCGGAGCTCGGCTAGGACCTCGACCACCGCGGGATAGCGTTCGGGATGGGAGCGGAGCGGCCGCTCGTACCGTCCGTCGGTCAGGGCGTATCGGTAGCCGGCGGCGATCATCTCGCCCACGCTCAAGGGGTTGCTGTAGGTCTCGGAATGGACCTGGCCGGAATCGGGCCCCCGCGTCTGGAGCCACCAGTTCGCTTCGTCGCGCGGATGTGGGCGGCGGATGGCGAGATCGAGCACGATCGAGGCCGCGAGTGTGGGAGCGAGCACGCCCAGAGCGATCGCCCACCCTCGAAGCCCGGGGCCGGGAAAGTGCCGCCCGCCCCCCAGCACCACGATGCCGACGGCGGCGGCGACGGCGAGAGGAGGAAGGAGTGGGAGCACATTTCGATCGTACTGCAGCGGGAACGATCCAACGAATCCGAGATGTAGCAACGGGGGCCCCGCCCAGATCCAAGTGCGCGCCCTCGTGTACGGTCTGGGAGTTGAAAGCAGGAGGTGGGCCACACCAGCCGTGCAGGCCAGCGCGAGCAGCGGGCCGAGGCCCGAGCGTGCGAGATAAAAGAGGTAGAAGAGATGGCTTCGTCCTCCCACCGCCATTGCCTGACCGATATGGCCCGTATAGGCCCGCCCCTCGATCGTCAAATGATGCCAGAAACCGGAGAGGTCGAACAGGGCATAGGGCTCGCCGATCAGAAACCCTGTAGCCGACACGGCAGCGACGATCGCAAGGCGCGCACATCTCGATCCACTCCCGCTCCAAGCCGCAGCTACCGGTGCTAGCAGGCCCGAGAAAAAGGTGTACTTGCACGCCACGGCGAGGCCCGCGGCAAGGCTCGACCCTCCGAGCAGCGCGATTCGATGATGATGGTCGCGCCTAGCGATGTCCGCGGTCAGGAGCGCGGTGCAGAGCAAAAGTGTACCCAATGCATCGGGGGTGAGATAGTGAGAGATCTGAACATGGAGCGGCGCAATGCAGATCGCCGTTGCCGCCAAGATACCGACTCCTCGCCCTCCCGCTCGATGCCCCAGCATGTAGACGAGAAGCACGGTGGCGACACCGAAGAGGCCGGACCAACTCCGGTCGTTCCAGGGCCGATGACCGGAGATTTCCTCCTCGCCGAAAAGCGGTGACAACAGAATTCTGCCGAAGGAGTAAATGTAGATCGGAAAGGTTCCCCAGGGGTAATGGCCGAGCTCGCTACCTTCGTAGTGTGGATCGAGGCTCCCGCTCTCGAGCAGGTACTCGATCCGACTGTGCAGGTGCAGCTCATCTGGGTGATCGAAGGCAGCCCGGATGCCTGTCCATCGGAGAGCCAGCCCCAGTAAGAGAACGGAGATCAGGGGCCACGCATCGGCTCGCGTCATCTGAGCTCGATCCAGTGGTAGCGCCGGCCGTTGGTGTTCGGGTCGCTGCCATCCGATGTCGAGAAGACGAGGCGCTTGTTCAGGTGACTGTAGCGCCCTCCTCCCGCCGAACGGATCAATTTATGTCGCTGGTGGGCGGGACCGAGAGGAACACCGTCTTCGAAAAGCGCGAGATGCGATCGATCCTCCGCCCCCGGAATGTCGGAGACCAGCGATGAGGGGATGTCCATGAGATAGGCCTTCCCTTTTTCGGGCCGATAGTAGCCGTCGCGGTCGGTGCCGGAACGCAGCTCGGGGCTTCCAACGTGGTAGATACGGATTTCGGGGTGGTGAACCGAATGGTCGTAGTCTCGCCCGGGGAATCGGGCGACGCGAAGGGTGCGCGGGTCGTTCCATAGATCGCGGTAGAAGTTGCTGAAGGCGCCGGTCTCAGGGTTTTCGTACATCGATTCGCTTATCGCGACATAGTTGACGCCCTTCGCCAGCAAAGAGGCGAAGTCGCCGCAGGGAACATCGCTTTCGAGCGTCCAGCGCTCCAGACCGAGCTCCGCCGCCTTCTTCGCCGCGAGCCGCTCCGCCTCTCGTTCGCCAGGCGCGTCGAGCTCGACCGAAAGCCGCTCCAGCGCCACGCCGCCCTTCGGGTTCGGCGTGGCATTGTCGTCGCGGCCGATCAGCAACCAGCGGGCCTGTTTGACGAAGGGGCCGTACATCGGCTGGCCGACGAAGAAGCTGAAGGGGGTCAGGTCGAAGAGCTCCGCGTTCACGGTCGGTCCGTACTCGCCCTGCGATTCAACGGCGATCGAGCTGCCTTCCGGCAGGTTGCGGCGGATCCAGCGCGAGGCTTCGATTCGGCTGTCGGTCACGGCGAAGATGTCGAGCACGTCGCGGGTGCGGGGGAGCATCTCGGCGAGCACCAAGACCCCGAGCGCCGGCGTCAGGAAGCGCGCCCACCGGCCGACGGCCGAGCCGATCGCCGCGCAACCGGTCGCCGCGAGCAGACAGATCAGCGGAACTACCGGCAGGGTGTAGCGCGGCACCTGAAAGCCGAAGCTCGCCATGAGCGCGAGGTAGGCGACGAGAATCAGAGCCAGGAGGGCGCCGGCCGCCCGCCGCCGTTGGATGAACGCAGCGATGCCCACGACCGACATCAGAAGCAGCCCCGCTCCGGTGTGGCGCACGAGCATCTTCAGGTAGTCGATGATCGGATGGACCTCGGAGGGGCCGGTGTCGAGGCGCACGACGCGGTCCACATTGTGGGTCAGCTCCGCCCACGATGTCTCGAAGTTCAGCGGAAAGGCGAGATTGACGGCGAGGGTGATCGCGAAGGCGGCGGCGGCGCTTTTCGCGATCGGGCGAACGATCGAGCCCCCACCGCGACGAGCCCCGAGGGCGGCGGCGAGCGGCAGGGTGACGACGAGCACGACGGCGTTGTACTTCTCCGAGACCGTCAGTCCGGCCAGCAGGCCCGCGGCCAGCGCTCCCCGACCCTCCCTCTCGACGAGCCGCAGCTGGGCCAGGGAGGCCGCCGTGAAGAGGAGCGTGAAGACGGCGCCGAGCGTGGCGTAGTGGGAGTGGTGCACGTGCAGGGGACAGAAAGCCAGGAAGGCGGCGGCCCAAAGAGCCGCACCGCCCGCGACGATCCGGCCGCGGCGCGCGAGAAGCACGATCGTTCCCACGCCGGCCGCGACCGAGAGCCAGCGGCCGAGCAGATAGCGCAGCCCCGGCACCGCATCGAGATATGCGTGGTAGTCGAGGTCGGGAGCCATGCCGATCACGCGCGCGAGGGCGAAGGAGACGGCGTTCAGGCCGGCCAGCAGATAGAGGTGCAGGGCCGGATAGCCCCAGTAATGCGGATCTAGATCGGGCCAGATCAGGCCCGATTTGTTCCACAGCCCGTACTCGTCCGCGTGCCAGGCTCCGACCCAGCCGCCGTCGAGCGAGATATTGAAGCCGGTGCCTAGTAGCCGGATCGCCGTGGCGATCATTAGCAGGAGACCCCACACCCAAGGAGCCTGGGAGCCCCCCCTCCCGGCCGATTCGGCTGGCGATTCAGTTTGCTTGGAAGACACGCGTCGATTCGATCCCGCGAAGCACTGATTTCGAATTGAACATGAGGACTTTACACGTCACAGGCGTTTCCTGGGCGGAGCTGATACGATTCGGCGCACCCGCAAAACGCTCCACCATCTCCTTGGATTCCCAGTGGAAAGACGACAACCGATCGCCGTCGTTCTGACGATCCTCTACGCCCTGCTCGTGACCGGTTGCGGCGGGTTCGGCTCGGATGTCGATGGAAGTGGTCGCCTCGATGTGCTGCACAACTCCGCGCGGCTTGGCGAAGGGGATTGGTATCCGCGGTGGACCTTCATCGCGGGCCCGGCGGGGATCGAGGCGGGGGGAGAGGTCACACTCGAGATCCCCAGGAGAATCACCCGCTCGGAGCTTCTCGACGAAGCGCTCGATGCGTCGGCGACCGTCAGCACGACGGCGGCTAACGCCAGAATCGAGGCCGATACCGAGATCGACGGCGAGCTCTGGCGCGTGCGCCTCGGCGTGCGGGACGGTCCCCTGTACGAAGGGGATGAGCTCATGCTGAACTTCCACGCTCCACTGCCGCCGGAAAACGCCGGGCGCTATTCGATCGGGTGCACCGTCGACGGCGATGGCGACGGAATCGCCGCCCCCTTGGCATCGACGCCGCCGATTCTGATCCTTCCGACCTTGTCGGTGCGGGTACCGGCCTATGCCGCCCGACACAAGCCTTTCGACCTTTCCGTCTACATCGACACCGGGCCTATGGGGGAACCTTTCGAGGGCACGCTCTACTTCGAATGCAGCGATTCGCTCGCGCAGCTGCCCGATCCGAAACGCGTCGAGGCGGGAGGGGAGGGGAGCTTCGATTTGCCCGCCTCGGTTTCGCTCAGAACCATCGGCTACCAGACGATCAGCGCCAGGGTCGAAGAGGACGAATTCGTTTTCGGCGAAGCAACCGTCGCCTGTGTTCCGATTCCCTTCGAGTATCAGCTCTATTTTGGTGAGACCCACGAGCACACATCGTACTCCGATGGTCGTGGCGATCCGAGAGACTTCTGGCGGATCGCGCGCGACATCGAAGGGCTCGATTTCGCGATGCTGACCGACCACGACTATCTGGTCAACGACCAGACCTGGAACGAGCTCAACTCGCTCGTCGGCAAGTGGAACGAGCCGGGGCGTTTCGTCACCTTCCCCGCCTACGAGTATTCGAACAAGCTCGGCGACAAAAATGTGTATTTCATCTCCGAAGCAGACGCACCGATGCTCCGGCGGATGGAAGAGGGAACCGATCACCCCGAGGGCCTATGGCGGGCGCTCGGCAATAGGCGGGCGCTGACCATTCCCCACCACGCTCCTTCGGCGTTCCGGCCGACCGACTGGGGTTTTCACGACGAGCGCTTTCAAAAGATTGTCGAGATCTACTCACTGCACGGCCGCACCGAGTACTATTGGTGCCCGAATCCGATCACACCCCGAACGCCGCTCGACCAGAAGTACACGACGCCTTATTCGACGATCAACGTTCGCGACGCATCCGCCCATGATGCCCTCGCCCGCGGACACCGACTCGGTTTCATTGGTGGTGGAGACAGCCATTCTGGAAAGCCGGCCCAGCTCGGTCTAGCCGCGGTTTGGGCCACCAAGCTGACGAGAGCCGGTGTTTTCAGCGCTCTCGAAGATCGTCGCTGCTACGCCACCACGAATGCGCGCATCGTGCTGGACTTCAGGGTCGACGGGCACATCATGGGGCAGGAGTTCGTCAGCGATACGGCGCCGACCGCGATCACCACGGTGCTCGGCATGAGTCCGATCGAAACGATTGAAATCGTTCGCAACAACAAAGTGGTGGCGATTCACGAAGGAACGGAGACCTTCGAGACCTTCAGTTGGACCGATGCCGAGCCGATGGGGCAGACGACCTACTACTACGCCCGGGTGACCCAGGAAGACGGCGAGATGGCCTGGTCGAGCCCGGTGTGGATCGATCGCCCCACCGCCGATCTCGAGGTGACGCGCGAAGGAATTAGCATATCACAAGAGGGCGCCGATCTTATCCTCGCGGGTGTCGTTCGAAACAGAGGGAAGATGACATCTTCACCCACGGCCTTGGAGATCGATGCCGAGGTCGGGGGGCGCCCGCGACGGGTAGGGCGCGTCTCGATTCCCGCGATCAGGGCCGGAGCGGAGGCCCGATTCACGACGCAGTGGAAAGATGCGCCGGCGGGTCTCTGCGAGCTGCACTTCGAGGTAGACGTCGGCGGAAGAGTGCGCGAAGGGGATGAAGGCGACAACGAAGCGAGCGTCGAGTTCGTGGTCGGAAGGCGTGAGCTCTTCTCGCTCGAAGGCCCAATCGAGCCGGTGCCGGCTCGGCGCGAAATCTGGCGCGAGCTTCGATTCGAGTCTGGCGACGAAGATGTTCGGATCGAGGTCGTCGCCGAAGTGAAATTCGTGGGTGCTCGGGGGAAGAACCCTCGCCTTCTCGACGACGACTTGCAGTTGGATCTGGACGGCGTGCGCTTCGGGTGGGAAGGGGATCGGGCATTCGACGGCTCGCACCATCGAAACGAGGGGCCGCGCCGCGTTGTCCTGAACCGTTCGTTGTCATCGGGCATGCACACACTGCGCCTCTGGGCCGATGAAACACCGACACTTCGCTCGGTGCGGATTTGGGGCAGCGGACGAGCCCCCCGAGCGACGAACGTCGCCGATCGGCATCCGGCGGCGAGGGCGATAGAAAGCGACGATCCGCGCTGGCTGAATTTCGGCTACGAAGATGGCGCGAGCATCTTCCGGGAGCGAATCGACAGCCGACACGTCCGCCTAGTGATGATCTGGAGCAAAGACTGGGAGGCGACCAGTCCGTTCACGGAGCGGTACCGCTGGTACATGGGTGAGCTTCGATTCCGAAACGTGAGCTACGCCGTGCGGCCCTGGCGCTTTACCGAATCCTCCGACCACATCTGGGACGACGAAGAAGGAAGAGTGTCGTTTGTATCCAGAGCCAGACAGCCGATCGGCATGGAGGTGATCTGCAGGCTCTTGGGTAGCGGCACCCCCGAGGTGGTCATCGACCTGTGGAACGGTGGCGAGCGCTTCGCCGATCGCACATTCGTGGGAGGGGAGTCGGTTCCGGCGATCCCCTTCTCACTGCCCCTCGTCGAAGGGGGCGATCTGAGCCCGGCGGAGGAGTGGGCCGAGCCACGTGGCGCCGTCTCGATGGTGGTCGACCCCTTCGGCCGAGCCGATCCGGCGCCGGTGCTGGACGATCTGCTAGCGGAGCGGGCGACGCCGGAGCACCAACTCGAGCTGGTTCGCCGCGCGCTGGAGCGCGAGCCGGACAACCCCCGCCTTCACTACAATCTCGGCCTCGTGCAGAAGGCGCAGCGAAGATGGACCGAAGCTGCCGCATCTTTGGAGCGAGCGCGGGAGCTCGGGCTCGACGGGGAGGGCGTGCTGGTCAACCTCGGCGACGTTCAGGCGAAGCGCGGGCGCGACCCAGAAGCCCTTCAGCTCTACCGCGCGGCGATCGAGGCGGACGAGTTCTCGGTGCGGGCCTGGATCGGACTGGGCAAGCTGCAGCGCAAGCTCGGTGAGCGCACAGCGGCTATCGAGTCGTTCGAGCGGGTCACCGCGATTCAGAACTTCAACATCCCGGGGCACTACTTCCTGGGGGAGCTCTGGGTCGAAGCGGGCGATCGATCGGCCGCCGAACGCCACCTGTGGAAGGCGGTCGAGCTCTCGCCCGCCGACTCGGGCATGCGCAAGCGAGCCCTTGACTTGCTTGGGGAGATTGGGGTCCCATTGGAGGGGACGTGAGAGAGAATGGGCACGGCTGAACCACGACCCAAGGGCAGAACGATGACGAGTGAAAGCACGCCGGCGAGCAGCGGACAAGAAGATCTCGATGCCCTCGTCGGCAAAGAGCGCAAGAGCGGAGCCGCGGGCGCCGTGGGGGGCGTCGCGGAGTTCTTCGGAGAGTTCTGGTACTTCCTCAAGACCTCGAAGAAGTGGTGGCTCCTGCCGATCGTGCTGGTGTTCCTGCTTCTGAGCGTCTTCATCCTCCTTACCGAGTCCGCCGCGGTCGTTCCCTTCATCTACACGCTTTTCTAGCCCCTTTCTCCGGCCTCTATGGGCAAGGGAAGAGGGAGAAGAAGAGTACCGGGGGGGCGACAGAGGGGCGCCGGTCCTCGGTCGCGGCAACGACGCCGGCGCGATGGCCGCGCGTCCCAATAGGGGCTCGGCCGCGGGGGCTTTTGAACGCGTGTACCCGGGCCCACCAAGGCCGCGGAGAGATCCGCCGGCCAGCCGTCAGCTATTCATTGCAGAGCGGTGGCCGCGATATTACCCTCTCCTCAGACCATCTACCGAAGCCGGAGCCGAAGCGGCTTCAGCTCCACGAGCCGACACGGTTCGATACCAGTCCAGGAGGCGAAGCATGACGAGGCAACTGATGATCTGCGCGGCTGCCCTGACCGGAGCCGCTCTGATGGCCCAAGCCGAAGTGATCTCGATCGAGACGGAGCAAGGTGTGGTGCGGAGCTCGATCACGAGCCCGACCCACGTAGAGAGCTCACGGCTCGAGGCCGACGGCCCAGGAGCCGACGCGCTCTATATCTACGACGAAGACGGCGCGCCGCCGACCCAAGGCCTGGGCGCCTATGGCGCGCTGAACTGGATCGTCAGCCAATCGGTGGCCCCGCCGATCAACGCAACAGTGATCCTGGTCGGCGGCGGCTTCGCCAAGAACGGCTTCGACGACTGCACCGTGCATTTCGAGATCCAATCCGATGATGGCGGCGGCAATCCTTCGGGCGTTGTTCTGGGCTCCACCGCTTCGATCGACGTCATAGGGATGCCGGCCTACCCCGCGTTCACGACCGCTCACGGATTGCTCAATCCTCCGGTCACGATGACGGCGGGTCAGACCTATCACATCGTCTACCACTCTGATATCAACGCCAACTTCGTGGTCGGTCAGATCGCAGGCAGCTTCCCTTACGGCAACGCCGCGCAAACGCTCGACGGTGGAGTCACTTGGACCCAGCACAGCACCACGGATATGTACTTCGGAGTGGTGTACTAGTGTCATGACACTAGAAACCGGTTGCGCCTCGTGTCCGGGGGGGATCTGGTGCTTCCTCCCGCGGGGGGAAGTACCCGTCCTGCCACACCACATCCCCGGCGCCAGGAAAGTGTAGCGGACAACCGTCTCCGCTCTCACCCCAAGCTCAGAGGCTCTCGTGCGGTCGAACCTTCTCCCATCTCCGGTCCCCAGGACCGCATGCCCGTGATTCCAGAGGCGGCGTGCAACATCTCTTCCCGGCCGCCCGCGGCCAGGTCGAGACGATGGCGCCGCGCCGCCGCTTCGGCACCGCCTCCGTGCCGCCCGCGCCCGATGCGCGCCTCGCGGTAGCACCGCGACACCGATACATCCACCCCTACAAGCAACTGTCGCGTACACCCGCCCCCACCCGCTCAGCTCCTACTCCGTCACACCCTCTCTCGCCCGGATCTCGAGCTTCTTGCGCAGCGTGGATTCGCCCATGTCGAGGGCACGGGCGGCGGCGCGTTGGTTGCCGCCGGAGCGTTCGAGGGCGCGGTCGGTGAGGTAGTGCTCGATGCCGGCGAGCAGGCCGGTCGCGCCCACCCGGTCGGCGACCATCGAGATGCGGCCGAGGAGACCCGCGTCGATCGCCTCGATCTCTTGCGTGTCGGCCGCGCGCAGACCGACGTGGTCCATCAGGGCATCGGCGCCGACTTCGTTGCTCTCGAGATCGCGCAGGATCGAGGCGCTGTGCACCACCTGGCGCAGCTCCCGGACGTTGCCCGGCCAGTCGTGCCGTTCCAAGAGTTTGTAGGCTTCGGCGGTGAAGCGCAGGGCGTCGTCGGGCAGGCCGAGGGCGACGGCCTGGTGGGCCAGGAAGTGGTCGGCCAGGATGCGGATGTCCTCCGGGCGGTCGCGCAGTGGCGGCAGCTCCAGGGCGAAGCCGCGCAGGCGATAGTAGAGATCCTGGCGGAAGCTGCCCGCCTCCAGGCCGGCGTTGGTGGCGGCGACGATGCGGGTGTCGATCGGAACCGGCTCGCTACGGCCCAGTGGGGTGACGCGGCTCTCCTCCAATGCCCGCAGGAACTTCGCCTGGAGCGGCAGGGGCAGCTCACCGATCTCGTCGAGGAAGAGGGTTCCGCCGCTGGCGGCGACGAAGTATCCCCGGCGATCGCGCTCGGCCCCGGTGAAGGCGCCGCGGCGGTAGCCGAAGAGCTCGGCCTCGATCAGAGACTCCGGGATGGCGGCGCAGTTGACGGCGATGAAGGGGCCGTCGGGGCGGTTGCTGGCAGCGTGGACGGCGCGGGCGACCAGCTCCTTGCCGGTGCCCGACTCACCCCGGATCAGAATCGGGATGTCGGCCGCGGCGACCCGCTCCAGACGGTCCATGAGCGCCAAAAAGTGTCGCGAGCGGGTGACGATGCCGTGGCTGCGGGTGACACCTCGCAAGCGATCCTGCATCGCCCGGGTGGCGTGGCTGGCGCGGCTGCTGGCCAGCCGGCTGACGGCGGCCAGGCCGTTCGATAGAAAAGCGAAGTCGCGCAGGTCGGCGCTGCGGTAGGCCGGCCGGTCGGGACCGGTCGGGCGATCGAGATAGATCAGGCCGACGACAACGCCGCCACCGTCGATCGCGAAGGCCAGCGCGGAGCGGGGCGCGCCGGCGACGGCCTCGTCGAGCGATCGTTCCGGCGCGGGCGGGGGGAGTGTTTGACGCAGCTTCGACGCGATCGGATTGGTGTCGGCGGCCAGGTCGCGGATCAGCGCGGGCTCGTCAGGGCCCATCAGATCGATGAGCGCCCGGGCGACCTCGGTAGCGGCGCCGTCGCTCAGGCCGTGGGCCGCGATCACGTCGAGAGTGCCCTGGGCGTCGCTCTCGATCACCATCGCCACGCGGTCCGCGCCGAAGCGCTCCCCGACCGCGCTCGTGAACTCACGCAGGTGGGCGTTCACATCCTCGCTGCGCAGCCCGGCGACCACATCGTCCATCGCCTCGATGTCTTTGGCCAGGGCGGCCTTGAGCTGGTCGCGGGCGGCCTGTATGTCCGCCTCCAAAAGCTCCGTCCAGGTGTCGCGGTGGTGCTCCGAGATCTCGTCCTTCGCGCGGGCATCGTGGAGCCGGTCGCGACACTCCTCCAGCTCGCAGATCTCGGGATCGGGGGCCAACCGCGACGACGCCAGAGCTTCCAGGACCCGCAGTTGCCACTCGAAGACCGGGTGGTCGAAGAGGCGGACGCAGGAGCGGGCATCGGCCAGGACATGGCGGAGCAGGCTGCCGGCGCCGGCGCGGGTCGAAAGCTCGGCCAGCAACGCTTCGGCGTGCTCGCGCAGAGCGAAAAAACGGTAGAGGGCCCGGTCCGATTGCAGGGTCAGGGCGTAGCACCGCTCGTAGGCGGCATCGGATGCGTCCGAGTCGCCGCACAAGCGCAGGGCTTTGGCGTGGACCCGGTGGATTTCGGCCTTCAGCAACGGGTTCTGGAACTCGTCCAACCGGGCGGCGAGCTCGTCGAGCTGCTCTCGGGCCCTAAAGCGTTGCTCAGCCGCCGCGACAAGCGCCTCGGCCTGACGCAGGCGGGCCTCGCCGTCGAGGTCGGGGTTCTGGAGGGTCGCGTCGTTGTGGTAGCGCGCCTTGCGGAACTGCTTCGCCGCGAGACTGTAGCTGCCGGTGTGAAGGTGGGCGACGCCGCGCGCGAGCAGGCAGGCGTAACGGGGCTGGGCCTCGGTCGACTCGGCGGCGCGCTGGACGTGCCAGATCTGTTTCTTGATCGCTTTGGGGTCGCCCAGGAGGAGGGTGTTCGTGAGGCGCCGGATGGCGAGCGGCTGGCTCTTGCCGTGCTTCGATTCGATCTCGTCGAGGAGGGTGCTGGAGCGGATGAGGTTGCCCCGGCGGGATTCGATGTCGGAGAGCCTGGTCGTGATTCGGCACCATTCACCGGAGTCGATGTCTAGGCGGCGTGCGATGTTCAACTTCCGGCACGCGTTTTCGGCATCTCCGCGCTCGAAGAACAGGTTTGCGAGGAGCCTGAGGCCACGTGCATTCAAGGCGGTGCACTCGGCTTCTTGGGCCAACACGAGACCGCGCTGCAACATGAACTCCGCTTTGTCCAACCGTCCCATGCGGCGCTCGATCACGGCGCCGAGGAGGTCGAGTTCGGCTTTTTCCACAGGTGTCTTGCTGGCCGTCACAGCTTGTTGAACGTGATCCGCCGCCTGCGCGATGTCCCCCACAAGCGCCTGCTCCCATAGCGCTTGGTGGAGTAGCCTGCCGCGGCTGATCTCCCTCATTGCGCCTGCCCTTCTCGTCTCGCGGGACCGCCCAGAGGGAAAAATGCAGAAGACTCGATGGCGTGGCGCGTGCCCATGAGCCTCTCGTACCAGAGCCTCCAACTCTCAAGGAACCGCCCGGGTTCGTTCCCTTCCGGGGCGGTGGAGACCACCGCTTCGCACTGTATTGGAGATTCCTTCTGTCGACCGTTCCAGGCTTCCTCTTCGGGAGCCGCCACAATGATCCCCTCCCCAGTCTGCGGAACCCCCCAAATCAAGCACACCGCGAGCCCCAAGACCCCCCACCGGCGAACAGCGCCATCCATCGTCTTCGTCTTCCGCGGGATCCTCATGACGTTCTCCTGACGTTGAGAGCCTAACCTGAATCCGCCTGACGGCGTGTGGGTCAACTTTTGACCCTTAGCAGAATCGGCAGAATCGGAGTAGGGCCTTGGCGGATTCCGGCGGGGAAGAGCAATACGGAGGAACCGCTTCCATCGGACAGCCGTTTGAGAACATGGACGGAAATGGTCGAGCCTGGGCCATCATGCTCGCCGAATCTCCGCTCGACGGGCGCGGATCGACCACCGCCGGCCCCGGTATAGGAGCCCCGACGGAAGACGGCTCCCGACCTCGCCGGAGGATGCGCTGCGCGGTCTTGGCGACGAGATCGAGGTCGAGGGGGGTGGCAACATTCCAGGCACGAGATGCCCGCGAAGAGGCGCGCGTACCGTTCTCTGCGCAATCTGCACCTGAATTGCGCGCCGAATTACGTGCCGCGCGAACCGGCTCATCACGCATCTCCCCAGAGGTACCGAGCCCCTGCGTCATGGCCGCGTAGCGCATCCTCTGGCGAGGTCGAGGACGGGCACTGTCCGGCGCGCGAAGTAGACTCACTGGACATCCGGAGAGAGCAGCTCTGCTTGCCGGAGCTTCTTGGGCTTCCCCCTGACGTTTCGACACAGGCGGGGGATCCCCGGGGGGACCGCGCATTGGGGAGCGGGCTTCCGCTATTCAGAGCCAGGCACGCCCCCTGGCTCCGCTCCTCCGAACCGGCGATTCAGTGTGCTCGCACCGGCAACACAGTTTCGCTCGCCTTCATCGTTCGGTGTTGGGCTCCCTCCCGAAAGCCCGCCCCACCCGCACGATCTCCACATCGACCAGATCGCTCGCCTCGATCGAGCTCCCGAAGAGCCCCCAGCGGGCCTTGACGCGGTAGGGACCGAGCGGCAGATCGGCCGGGATCGCCGCGCTTCCCTCGATCGAGTGCAGCCCACCGGGCCGGATCGGGATCGCGGCCCGTTTCGCCAAGACACCGTGGCGCCGCTTCCCCGTGAGCTCGACCCAGGCGTCTCGCCGGACGAGCGGATCGCCGTAGCGCAGAGCGCCGGTGAGTGTGAGCGTGTAGTCGAGCGAATCGCCCGGCGCGAAACGTCGCTCACTGAGAGCGAGATCGATCTCGGCGGTGGCCGGCTCGG
>NYZA01000171.1 GCA_002686955.1 Gemmatimonadota bacterium | reverse complement strand
CGGGAGTTGCGACCCGTATATGCGTCGTAACCGCTGGTTTCCATGGTTGAATCGGCAGTTACGACAGCTATTCGCGCCGCAACTCGTAGTCTCGAATCGTGAACGATGAGTTGTGGCGTGAGTCGTTGCCTGGAAGGAGCCCCGCCGGATGGGGCGCTCGTGACGCGGCGGGCGCCGCGGCGGGGGCGTTCGAGACGCGTCAGGCGGCGCTCTTCAGGCTCGGGATCGGCGTCACGGCGGCGGCGATCCTGCTGCTCCCCGATCCGCCCGCGGCGCTGATTGCGGCCACGAGGGCGGCGCTTGCCTCCACTGCCGCGGGCGCTCTTCCGGCGCTGGCCCCGCGGAGAGGGGGGCAAGGCGCGGGCGGGCGCCCCGTGCGCGGAGGAGAGGGGACGCGGGCGGCAGGTGCGCGTGGCGGCCGAAAGCGTTGGCACGCGTGAAGGGTGCGTGCGGTGGGGCGCGTCGCGCCGCGGCGCGGCGTTTCGAGAGCAAGCAGGGCGGGAAGTTCGGGGGAGCGGAGCGGCGGGGCTTGCCTGGAAAAGGGGGGCGGCGCTCGGCGAATCAGTGCTCGGTCCTCCTGAGAATCTCCCATATCGAAACGTCAGAGGCGGGCCCTGATCGTGGCTCGACAGACACAGTTGCGCTAAGCTGACCCTTCTTGCCGCCACACCGATTTGGAGGAGGCCAGACGCGTGGAACAGATAGAGCTCCCTCTCGACGCGCATGAGAGCGATCGGCCCACCGATCGCCGCGTGGCCGAGCATCAGGCGGCATGGAAGGCCGAGGCGAAAGCGCTGGGGAAGCTGGCGACGGCCTTCGGGCCGCTCGCGAAGCCAAAAGCGTACGAAGATCTGACCCGCTTGCCGCGTTTGCTCGACGACGTGGCTGGGAAGACACGCGATTCAGTGGTCGCGGACCGTGCGGTGCTCCTCTTGGACGAGATTCGCCAAGAGCTGGGCGAGCGCCGCTTGCGCATGCGGCAGAGATTGGCCAGGGATCTGAACGCGGCCTGCCGCGAGCGGGGGCTGGAGCTCAAGGTGGTGCGCAACGATGAGCCGGTGGAGGTCCGCATCACGCCTTTCGCGATTCTGATCGACCGGAACAAGGGAAAGGCGGAGCTGCGATTCGCCCGTCTGACGATCGCCCAGTGCGAGGCAGGGGCCGACGCGATCATGAAGATGCACGGCAAGGCGCTAGCGTCGATGCGCGCCGGGTTCGACGGGGCACGCTTCTTCGATGCCTGTCTGCGCGCGTGGAAGGCGGCTCGGGGCGCGGATGGTGGGGGTAGGGAGAGGGTGGAGATTCTCGACTTCCTTCCCTATCTGGCGCTTCAAATGCAATCCAGGGCTTTCAGAGTGGAGCCGAGCGGCAAGAACTACAGAGGATACTCTCGGGCGCGCTTTGCGTTCGACCTGATGCAGCTTCGCAACAGCGCGGGCCTGCGCCGCGATGGATGGCGCCTGAACCTCGGTGTGGCGACCGGGACCACGGCATCGAAGAAGAACCGGGCGCTCTTCGTCGAAGACGAGCACGGCACCGGAGAGTTCAAGCTGACCGTCTTCTTCACCAGGGAGGAGGAGCGCGCATGAACCCGCCCAAGATGACTCCGGAGCTGGCGCGGCACATTCTCGACCGGATGGGCAGCACGGGTCAGCCCCCCGAACGCGGTGCCCAAGCGGTCAATGTGGCGACCGGTGAGCTGCTCGATCTGTTGCGTCGAGAGTACCTGATTCCCCTGAAGAGATCGGTCGGCAACTCCACGTTCAAACTAGTGCAGGCGCCTTTCGGGGGGGGCAAGACACAATTCCTGCACTGTCTGAGAGAGATGGCCTGGAGCGAAGGCTTCGTTACGGCGCTGGTCGGATTGTCGCCCAAGGAGTGTCCCTTCGATCGGCCCGTCGCGATCTACCGTGAGGTCGCTCGGCGGCTCGAGCTGCCGGTCGAGGAGCTGGACGACGAGCCGAGTCAGGGGATCGAGCGGGTGTTGCGTCAGGTCGCCGAGGAGCGCGTCGCCCAGAGCGGCGCCAAGGCGTTCCTGGAGTGGCTGGAGACGGAGTTCGCTCGCAGCAACATCGAGAGCCGAGCCTTCGGCCGCGGAGTGCGGATGTTCCTCGAAGCGGTCGCGACCGATGAGCTAGATGACGAAGAGATGCTCGGCGACTATCTGCTGGGGGATGATCTGCCGAGGCAGGAGCTCTCCGGGTTCCGGTTGCGCGAGGTCTTGAGCGACGAATGCGCGTTCCGCTGGCTGCGCAGCTTGGCTCAAGTCCTGGCCGCTCTGGGACTGCCCGGCGTCGTGCTCATGTTCGACGAGATGGACCGCAACATGAGCCTGAGCGCCGGCCGGCGACGGGCTATGGGCGACAACTTGCGGCAGATGATCGACTATTGCGGCCAGTCGATGCTGCCCGGTGTGGTTTGGTGCTACGCGGTGCCGCCGGAGTTCATGGACACCGTCGTGCCCGAGTATCCGGCGCTGGCCCAGCGGCTGAAGTTGGCGCAGCATTTCTCCGGGGCGAGCCCCATGCAACCGGTCATCGACCTGGACCATCTTCCGCTCGGCGCGACGGAGCTCCTGCAAGCGATCGGAGAGCGGTTGCTGGAGATTGCGACGCCGGGCTTCGACCACGAGTACGACCAAGCTACGCAGAAGGGAAACCTGGCCGCGCTTGCGAGTGAGCTTGGGGAGCGCTCCTTCGAGTCGGGAACACGCCGGACCTTCGTAAAGGCGGCCGTCACACTCCTCGATGCTCAGCGTCGAGATGGGGAGCGACTGCTCTCGTCCGAGGAGGTCCTGCGACTGGCCGACGCCGGGGCGGAAGAGGGTGCGGAGCTGATGCCGGACGAGGTCGAGTTCTAGTGAAGCTGAAACGGGGCGACCGGGTGATTCACGCCGTGTGGGGCAGAGGCGTGGTCAAGCAGAGGCTGGCCTACCAGGCGGCGCGCGTCGCCTTCGATTCCTCCCCTTCGTTGCCGAAGACCCTGAAGCTCCGCGAGATCGAGTTCGACTTCAGTGCGGAGTCGGCGCGGAAGCGAGCCGAAGACGATGGCGTCGTGCTTTCGCGCCCGCCGTCCGGGGCCAACGGGGTCAACGGGGCCTTGCCTGCTCCTGCTCCACCACCGTCGCCATCGGGGCCGGAGACCGGCCACGCCTGGCAGACTCTCGAGGCACTTCGTTTGGGTGTGGTGCCGGCCAGGGGGATTCGGGAGTACACCGTGGCCAGGGAGCCCGAGTTGGCGAGCTTGAGCGCCATGCTGAACGAAGAGCGTGGATGCAGAGTTCTGTGGGGAGACTACGGCAGCGGCAAGACCCATCTGCTCGAGGCCGCCGAGCAGCTCGCCCTGGAACGGGGCTTCGCGACCGCGCGCATCACTCTCGATCCGCGAGAGAATGCGTTGCACTACCCCCTCAGGCTCTACCGGCGGATCGCCGCTTCGGTGCGTGTGCCGGACCAGGTCGGCTCGGGGCTCGATTGGCTCTTCGAGAAGCTCATCGACAGCCCGATGCACCACGACTGGGAGGGGCGGCGAGCGAGCAGGTTCTTCAGTCCCTACTTGAAGGTCTTGCGGCGCGAGTCGCGGTTGGCTCACTTGGTGCGCGACTATGTGGCCGGAGAGCCCGTCAACGTAGAGGAGGTCAATCACGTCGCAGCACGTGCCGGTTGGCGCGGCAAGCGCATGCTGACGATGTCCGATTTTCGCACCTTCGGGCGGATGTACGTCCACCTCGTCGGCACCTTGGCCACTTGGTACAGCGACGCCGGATTGCGCGGACTCGTGCTCCTTTTCGACGAGGTAGAGCGGGTCGATGCTCTCGGGCTCGTCGCTCGGCGCTATGCCCTCGAGGTCTTGAAGCACTACGCGGCCGTCACAATACCGCCCGGCGATCTGGCTTTCGAACCCGACTTGCTCTATCGGGGTGGGCACAAGGTCCATCGCGAACTGCCCCTGAAGTTCCGCGGGAATCAGCCTCTGTGTACGGTATTCGCTCTGACCCCGCTCGATGAGATCCGCGGGTACTTCTCCACCGTCACTCACGCCAAGGCGTACAGTATCGATCTCGCGCCGCTGCGCTCCGAGCTACTGCCGGATCTCGTGCGTCGTATTGCGGCGATCTACCAGCGCGCCTACCCGGAGCACAAGATCACCCGCGACTTGAGCATGGCGGCTCGCCAGCGGATCGCCAAGGCCAACGATCGCGGTGAGGACAGCTTTAGAGACGCGGTTCGCGCCACTGTCTTGCTCTTCGACGCCGACCGTTTCCGCGCGTGCCGAGTCGGACGGGCGTGACCGTCGACCGGCGTTCGCTGCCCTTCACCTTCGGTCCGTGGTTCTCGCGCTTCTCCCGCTTGACCGAAGTGCAGCAGCGCGCGATCCCAGCGATCCTGGAGGGGCGCGACGTGCTGATGTGCTCGGCCACCGCCAGTGGAAAGACAGAAGCGTATGCGGCGCCGGCCGTCGAGATGGTGCGCCGTTTCGGGGCCGCGAGCGCTCGCGTTCTGGTAATCGCGCCCACACGCGCCCTGGTCAACGATCTCCGGCGGCGTCTCGATGGGCCTATGGGGCTGGTCGATGTGTCGTTCGGTCGCTACACCGGCGAGCACAAGGAGTGGGTTGGCGGCAAGCTGCCTTCGGTCGTGATCGCGACGCCCGAGGCGGTCGATTCGTTGCTGGCTCGACGGCCGGCCGCTCTGCGCGGCGTTCGCGTCGTGGTGCTCGACGAGATCCATGTGTTGGACGACACACCGCGCGGGGACCAGCTGCGGGTTCTGCTACATAGGCTCGAAGCTGGCGCCGACTCGCGACCGCAACGGGTCGCCGCGAGCGCCACGGTGGATCGGCCCGAGGAGCTGGGTCGGCGTTATCTGGCGAATGCCGAGCTGATCGTGGTGCCGGGAATCCGCAAGATCTTCGGGAAGGTGTTCGAGGGTCGATCTCCGTCGCATGTAGCCGTCCATTTGAACGAGCTCGCACGGCACGGCATCAAGAAGATGTTGGTGTTCTGTCGCTCCCGAAATCAGGTCGAGATCTTCAGTGCGAAGCTGCGCAACCGTACCCGTTTCGGCGAAGAGATCTTCGCTCACCACGGATCGTTGGCGAAAGCCACCCGCGAACGTACCGAGCGCCTCTTTCATCAGGCGCCGGCCGCGGTCTGCTTCGCGACGTTGACCATGGAGCTGGGGATCGACATCGGGACGGTCGATTATGTGTTGCTGACCGACCCTCCCGCCGACGTGTCGAGTCTGATGCAGCGTCTCGGTCGGGGTGGACGGCGCGGCGATACGACGCGTTGCGGCTACGTCGTCGAGACCGAGGCGGAGAGACACCTTTTCCAGACCATGTTCAGGTTGGGCAAGAAGGGCCGTCTATGTGCGTCGCCATACGGATTTCGTCCCTCGATCGTCGTGCAGCAGGCGCTGGTGCTGGCTTGTGAGGGAAGCTACGTGCGTCTCGAAGATCTGAAGCGTGTTCTACCGCCCGAGATTCTCGACGAGCTGGGGGAAGGCGCTTGCGAAGCGCTCCTCGAGCGAATGGTCGACAAGGAGCTACTCGAGAGCGCCGGAAGCGATCGATATGTCGCTTCCGAGGCGATCGAGCAGCGCTACGGACGCGGAAGCCTGCACTCCAACATCGATGATCCGGCGACCGTAGATGTGGTCGACAGGATCACCGGAGAGATCGTCGGAACAATCGCCGCGGCCGACTCGCGCAAGATCGCCGTGGGCGGTCGCGATCGTCGGATCGTGAAGACGACGGACGACCGAATCCTCACCGATGCGGCCGAAGGAGCAAACCCCGCGCGCTTCCGCCCCTCCGGCTCACCGAGTGTCTCGTTCGAGCTGGGCCGAGCGGTAGTCGAATCGCTGGGAGTGGCGACGGGTAGCGTGGGGCAAGTGAGCATCGCGGGAGCGACGGTATTGCTGCACGGATTGGGGACGGTCGGCTCTCTCTTCTTTCTCGATCGACTGGCGAAGATGATGGGCGCGGGCGCCGTCATAGATTCGAGCCCGTACGCAGTGTCGCTCGCGGGCGGTTCGCCCCGGCTACCGGTAGTGACCGAAGCCGCGGTGGAGCCCTTCATCAAGGACAAGCTGGGTCGCCTGGCGAAGTTGACGCAGGCCGGGCCTTGGCGGCGCGGTGTTCCTGAAGATCTGTTGCTGGCTTCGGTGCGGCGTGGTTGTGGGCTCGATGAAGTCGTGGGCTTCTTGGGTGGGGCGCGGATTCAGTTGGGCGGGGATCTTGATGAGGGGGTAGTGGCCGGGATTCTCGATCTGTAGCGGGGCAGGCTCGCTGACATGTTTTCGGGGGGATGACTTCGAAGCGTCACGTCGTGGCTGAAGGAACGTCCAAAGGGAATCTTTGCGGCAGGAGATAGACGACACGCGCCAGGCCGCGTAGTGGTTGTCTCAATCCCATCTTCATCAGGGAATCTTTGCGGCCCACCCTTTCTGGGGCCCTTGCGCCGCAACGAGTTGCGATGCCGTTTTCGCCAATGTCAGAATGTCGGGCATGTTTTGACAGAATGCCTGTGGATAACTCAGCCCTGAAAAGCCCTAAGCTCTTGCCGGACAGGCAGCTATCCAGGGTCCGTTAATGTAACGCATGAGGCCCGCCGGCTTTCTCGGCACCTCACGTTGCGACCGCTTCGGCCTCAATCGTCGATTGAGCATACACCGATCGATCAGAATCCGCACGCACGAATGCAAGGGACTCAGTGGCGCCAAGGTTGTGTTGCAACGCCACTTCTGGCCCTGTCATCCATGCCGCCATGGTCTCGGTGTGACCGGCTGCCTCGGCGGCGCACCTTCTCGAGGTCGCAGGACAAACCGGAAGATCGCGTTCGAAGCGCAAACCCGGCCGCGAACACGAGGACGAACGCTCGGGGGTGACGTTCGAAGTCCCACGCGCCGTTAACCCCCACGTCGTGGCCACGCGAATGGCCCGTCGCAAGCGGTCCCACGCGGCCCTGGATGCTCCAACCGTGTGACTTGGGCACTCGGCGACGCACGACCGCGCGCTGTTGGCGACCGCTTTCGCCCTGGGGCGCGCACCGCCCAGCGATACACTGGGAGCGATTGTCACCAATCACCGTAAACCGCGCAAATCTGAACTAACTGAGCGCAGCTCTAGGCCGTCGAGGTCCGCGGATGCCCTGTGCCGCACCGCCTTGAGAATGGTCTAGAGCCTCTCGTCTGCCCGGATGTGCCGCGGTCTCGTGGTTCACCGTGTCTCCTCTACGTAGGTGACCAGTCCCTTCGGCCCGCAGGACAGCGAGCGGACGCGGTAGCCGTCGTCGACGAGCCGCAGGAGTGCCGCCTCGCGAGCCGCATCGGTGCTCCGCGCCTTGACGACCAGCTCCCGTGCCGGCTCTGGTGGGCCGCCCGGGGCTCTGTCCGCGGGGATGACGAAGACCTTGACCGTACGCTCCATGGACTCTCCCACTCAAGCTGTCTTGGCGGCTCAGCGCGCGACCCACACCGGAAACACTCCCTCAGCGACGAGGCGGTGAGGCCGCGCGCTTCGCCTCCAACGGGGCAAAGCCGTCGCGTGCGTGGACGGGGACAGGCTCATCTGCGGCGAACGCGCCGGACCAGTCCGCCAGATGATCACGGACGAGCAGCGAAACCGTTTGCAAAAACTAGCGCCAGGCGCTAAGTTCCGAGAACGGATTTGCGCATGACCAGCCCGAAAACCATAGCCGAGTGGGTGGAGGAACAGCAGGCCTCGGGCCGGTATGTCTTCACTCGCGCGGATGTCGAAGCGGGCCTCGGAGGCTCCGAGGTTGCGGTTCAAACGGCCCTTCGGCGGCTCAAGCAGAAGGGACGGATCGCATCGCCGCGTCGTGGATTCTACGTCGTCGCCCCGCCGGAGTACCGCGCGGCCGGTTGCCCGCCAGCGTCGTGGTTCATCGACGATCTGATGAAACACCTTGGGAGAGACTACTACGTGGGAATCCTGAGCGCGGCCGCGCTCCATGGGGCCGGGCACCAACAGCCGATGGTGTTCCAGGTCATCGCCGATCGTGCGACCAGGCCAATGCACGCCGGCAGGGTCCGGATCGATGTGCATGCCAGCAAGGCTGTTGCGGCGATGCCGGTCAATCGAGTCGACACGGAGACGGGGACCATGGCTGTCGCGACGCCGGAGACGACCGCCTTCGACCTGGTCCGGTTCTTCTCGGCGGCGGGCCACTGGAACAACGTCGCAACCGTGCTCTCCGAGTTGGCTGAGAAGATCGATGGTGACCGGCTCGTGGCGGTCGCCCCGCACGTTCGGCTGCCCGATGTTCAGCGGCTCGGATACCTCATCACCGCCGTTGGAGAAGGCGACCTCGCGGAACCGCTGGCTCACTGGTTGGCAAAGCGGCGGACAAGCGTGGTGCGCCTGCGGACCGACCAGCCGGCTGGCGAGATTGAGGCCGACCAGTGCTGGCGACTGGTTCCCAACGAACAGGTGGACATCGACCTATGATCCCACGCGCGAACATCACGGCCTGGCGCACTGCCGCCCCGTGGCCCGACAACACCCAGGTCGAACAGGATCTCCTCCTCAGTCGTGCCCTGGTCGCCATGCACGAGCGTCCTGCCGTCGGGGAGCATGCCGTGTTTCGCGATGGTACCGCTCTGCACAAGCTATTCTTCGACCCGCCTGGTCGCTACTCCGAAGACATCGATCTCGTGCAGCGTGAGGCCGGGCCCATCGGTGGTCTGATCGACGCTATTCGCGAGGCGCTGGACCCATGGCTCGGCAAGCCGAAGTGGAAGCAGGGCGAGGGGCGATTCACCCTCTACTATCGCTTCGACACCACCTTCGTCCCCGTCGTGCGGATGCGCCTCAAGGTCGAGATCAACACCCGTGAGCACTTCAGCGTTCTCGGTCTACTACGGCGTGAGTACACGGTGGCGAATCCGTGGTTTTCGGGCGAGGCCGATGTTACGACGTACAGCCTCGCTGAACTGCTCGGCACCAAGATGCGAGCTCTGTACCAGCGTAAGAAGGGTCGCGACCTCTTCGACCTCTGGCTCGCCCTGACGGAGCAGGATGTCGATCCGAATGAGATCGTTCGCTGCTTCACAGACTACATGGCCTTCGTGGATACCGCCGCCACGCGGGCGCAGTTCGAGGCGAACATGGCGGCGAAGCTGGACGACGCTCTGTTCGTCGATGACATTGCCCCGTTGCTGCGACCCGACTTGGAGTACGACACCGGCCGCGCCTGGGACGTCGTCCATGAGTCGTTGGTCCGTCGACTACCTGGAGAGCCATGGAAGGGGGCCGCCACATGACCGCGCACGGCTTTCGGCGGACCCCCTTTGCGTCGCGGTTGCTGCGTAAGCGGTCAATCTGTGACGTCAGCCGGCTCGGCGCCACTGGTGGCGCGGCGGGATGACATCGAGATCAGACTTGAGCGGGTCGTCAGCGAAGAGCTCTTTCCACAGCCTCGGAGTGAGCTCCTCCACGCGAGCGTCCGGGTGGTCTGCGATTCGCAGGAGAACGTCGACAAGGTAGGTGTAGAGATCGACGCTGTGCAACCGGCAGGTGCTCATAAGACTCTGGATCACTCCGACGAGTTCCGCGCCCACTTCGGTCCAGCGTAAGCGGTCATTTTCCGGCGTTCTTCCCCGCCGTCGCCGGCGAGTCTATGGTCCCTGGATCACCTTGATCCCAGGAGGACCATTTCATGGACGGCACTCGCAATCCATCGCGGCGACGGCGCGGCGCGGCCCATTGGAAGAAACTTGTCTCCGAGCACGCGAGCAGCGGGCCGACGCAACGCGCGTTTTGTGAGAAGAAGGAGCTCAGCCTCTCTTCATTTCACCGTTGGAAGAAGCGGCTCGGTGATCAAGAACCAGTGACTAGCGATGCCTCTTGGCTTGAGCTCCCGTTGCCACCGACTGCGCGATTTTAAGGGCACGTTGCTGTCCGATGGCTACAAGGCATACGACACATTTGTGAGAAACAAGGCAGACATCAAGCTCGCCCTGCCCCCCCTGCGCGAGCGGCCCCAAGACATTCTGCTCCTGCTCGAGCATTTCATCGAGGACTTCGCCGCCGCCCGCGACCTCCCCTCCGGCGAGCTGCGCTTCACCGCCGAGGCCCGCCGCGCTCTCGAGCGCTACGAATGGCCCGGCAACGTGCGCGAGCTCCGCCAGACCGTCCGCAGCGACGCCGCCAGATCGCTCTCGATCGGGGAATGGACGCCGCGCCGGCGGCTGAAGGTGAAGCGGGAAGAGGAAGAGTGGGAGGGGCGGGAGCGGTAGGCACGGGTCGTTGACCAAATCTTCGTGGCCTACTCCACCAAGACCAAACTCCCCGTCTCCCTCCGCCCCAACGCCTCCAGCACAACCAAGTAGCGCCCCGAAGCCACGCCTCGACCGGCATCGTCCTTGCCATCCCAGCGGCTCGCGTATTCCCCCGCGGCCCTTCGTTCATCCAGCAGCATCCGCACCTTCCTACCGGCGGCATCATAGACCGTCAGCCGCACCGCTCCCGCCTCCGAGAGCGTGAAACGAATCGTCGTCGAAGGGTTGAATGGGTTCGGTGCGCCTGGATGCAGGCGGATCATCGGCCCGGCGACGGTCGCTTCCTCTCTCTCCTCCACATTCACTCCCTCAGGAAGCGCGAGCTTGTACATCGACCGCCCGTGAGTCCCCGCGACGAGGAATCGCTCCGTGGGATGTACCTTCAGGTCGTAGATCGAGACCAAGGGCAGTCCGCTTCCCAGCACCTCCCACTGCCCGCCGCCGAAGGTGCTCACCCATGCGCCCGCGTCGGTGCCGACGAAAATCACGTCCGGATCCTGGTTGTCGATCGCGAGCGCGTTGATCGGAATGGAGGGCAGATTGTCGCTGATGTCGCTCCAATTCTCTCCACTGTCGGTCGTCTTGAAGATATGAGGTTCCGGGTCGTGCCATTTCAGACCGGAGAACGCGACGTACGCAACCTGATCGTCGATCGGGTCGACGGCGATGCGCGTGACCCAGCGGGTCGGCAGCGTTGATGACACATCGCTCCAAATGCCGCCTCCATCGGTCGTAACCCACACATGAGCGTCATCGGTGCCCGCCCAGATCACGCCGGCATTCGTTGGCGCGACCGCGATGGTAGTAACCGTGCCCAGGCGCGTATCCGGCAGCCCATCGGTGAGATCATCGCTGATCGCGCTCCAGACGCCGGCGCCGTTGGTGCTCCGATAGACGCGATCGGTTCCGTAGTAGAGCGTGTTTCCATCGCTCGGAGCGATTACCACAGGAGTAGACCAATTAGTAGATTCCGAGGGGTTGATACCGGTCAACACCCCGTAGCTCCAGCTCGCCGCGTCGTTCGTGGTCTTCCCCAGGAACCCGAATTGTGATTCCGCATAGATCTCTCTGTAGTCCTCGGGATTGACATTCACATAGAAGCCGTCTCCCCCGTAGATCGCCTCCCAGTCGTCGATCGCTCCCGCCACGGTCCGTAGCGTTCCGTTGTCTTGCGTGCCTCCGTAGAGTCTGTCGGGTCGTTGCGTATCGAGGCCGATCTCATAGAACTGTGTCACAGGAAGACTCGCGACTTTGCTCCAGCTCTGGCCGCCGTTGGTTGAAATATTGATGCCTCCGTCGTTTCCTTCGACGAGATAGGACGGATCCTCCGGATGAAAGGCGAGAGCGTGATGATCGACATGCAGGATCGGCGGCCCGCCATAGCCATACATGATCGGCCATGACGATCCTCCGTTGGTCGATCGACTGAACGCCACATCGAGCGCGTACACAATATCAGGATCGTTCGGGTGCACGCGCACCTGCCCGAAGTACCAACTGAAGCCCGCCGTGCCGTCGTCCAATCTCTTCGCCGGATCGGCATCGATCCAACTATCTCCTCCGTCGTTACTGCGATAGAGGCCTACGTAGTCGGCGCCGTCGTTGTAGAGCGCATAAACGATGCTTGGATCGGATTCGTGAATCGAGATCCCGATTCGTCCGATCTGTTCAGAGTCGGGATCGGGCAGCCCACCGGTGAGCTCAATCCATGTATCTCCGCCATCTTGCGATCGGAAGAGTCCTCCGGTCGGGCCGAAAAGGTGAGAGGAGTTCGGGCGCCTCACACGTTCCCACATCGCGGCGAAAACCACGCTCGGGTCGCTCGGATCGACCGCCACATCGACGCAACCCGTGCTGTCGGAGACGAAGAGCGAGAGATCCCAGGTTTCTCCACCGTCCTCAGAGAGATAGAGCCCACGTTCCGGTGCCGGCGAAAAGTAGGAACCAACAGCGCCCACGAATATCCGGTTGGAATTCGCGGGATCGACCGCGACCCGCCCGATCGATGCCGTTGTCTCGAGCCCTTTCAACGTCCAACTTGTTCCCCCGTCGGTCGACTTGTAGACGCCTCCACCAGGGAAATTGTTGTGACCTCCGTTCGCTTCGCCGGTTCCAACATAGAGCACCTGAGTGCTGTTCGGATCGACCGCGATATCTCCGCACGAAAGTGCGGCCTGGTCGTCGAAGATCGAAGCCCAGGTATTCCCTTTGTCGGTCGACTTGAAAACACCGCCGGTGGCGGCTCCCGCGTAGACGGTGTTGCCGTCGCTGGGATTGAATTCGATGTCGGTGATCCGCCCCCCGATATTGGTAGGCCCCGCGAACTCCCAGGCGCCGTAGTCGGCGGAGTGGGATTTCGGCCTGGCACGGTGGGCTTGCGCCTGGCCGATCATCTCGGCCACCGCGCTGGGAGCAGCGTCGAAGTGAGGGAATGTGCGCTTGATCCATTCGCTCTCGGCAGGGCGTTTCGGATCTTTCGTCTCACCGTAGGCGCGGGCGTTCTCTCGAAGTTGCTGCGAATCGAGCACCGCGAGCAGGATCGCCGTACCGACGAAGGCCGCGGCGACCAGAAGCAGAATCGATCTTCGCATTCTTGGTTCCTCTTTCTCGTGATGATGACGAAACTAACCGATGTACATGCCTTTCGCGTCCTCCCCTTGCCGTAACATGCGAACATGCTAATATACGCATATGAAGGATTCTTCGCCTGAGACGATCGGGGCCGCTGCGGAGCTCTTCAAGGCGATGGCGAACCCCCGCAGACTGGCGATTCTGCTCCGGTTGTCGGAAGAGCGCGCCTGCGTTCACGATCTGGTGAGGAGGCTTGATCTGCCGCAACCCCTGGTTTCACAACATATTCGCGTCTTGCGAACCGCACGACTGATCCGCGGTGAGCGCCGCGGCCGAGAGATCGTATATTCCCTGGCCGACCACCACGTCGCCCATATCGCATCCGATGCCCTGACGCACGTCGCGGAAGAGGATGCGTTGCGGCCCACGGGAACGCACACTTGAGCTCCACCTCGACCCGATCTGCTACCCTGCCGCCTTTGCTCCATCGCCACCGCACAGGCAGCCCGATCGACGAGATGCTCGACGCCGCAATCCTCTTCCTCGCAACCTTGTTCGGAGGCCTCGTTTCTCTCCGAGTTCGGTGGACCGAGCGCCTTCTCCATGTCGCGCTCGCGTTTTCCACCGGCATCTTCCTGGGCGCGGTCTTTCTTCATCTGCTCCCCTCGCTCGACGCCGCCGGCGATGCGCATAGCCACCATTGGGAAGCCTCGGTTCTCGAAGCCCGCTCCTTTGAAGAATCCCCCCCCGCGCACTCATCTTCCGAGGGGAAGCTCTCGGTCTTGGTTCGAGGCGACCGCGCCTGGTTCTTCGTGCTCCTCGGGGTCCTCGGTGTCTATCTGATCGAGGCGCTGGTTCTGCGAACCCACGACCACGACGATCTTCACCGTCACCGCGCGGTCGGCTATGCGGCGCTCGTCGGGCTTTCGGTCCACTCATTCACCGCCGGGCTGGCGCTGGCGGTGATGGCCGGGCGCGGCCTGCTCGTCGGCACTCTGCTCCTAGCCATGGTCGCGCACAAGATCTTCGATTCCTTCTCACTGGCGTCGGTTCTCCTGCTCGGCAAGATGCGGCGAGCTCGAATTCATATGCTGATCGCGGTCTTCTCGACCATCACACCGATCGGGCTCCTCGTCGGAGGGGCGGCGACGACCCACCTCGGCCAAGCCGGAATGACCATCGTCACGGCGCTCGCCGCCGGTACATTTCTTTTCGTGTGCGTGGGCGAGCTCCTGCCGGAGGTCTTCCACCATCGCGAGGACAGCCTGGCAAAAGTGTCGCTGCTTGCGGCCGGAGTGGCCGTTACGATGCTCATGCACGGAGTGGGAGCTTGATGCCTCTCGTCACCGACTGGCTGCTGGCGATCTGGGTCGTGCTCTGCGAGTCGGGGCCTTTCCTCGTCATCGGTTTCCTCATCGCGGGCTATCTGAAGATCTTGATCCCGGAGGACAAGGTCTTCGAGCACCTCGGCAAGAGCAATATGCGGTCGGTGGCGATCGCGTCTTGCTGCGGAGTTCCGATTCCGCTCTGTTCCTGCTCCGTCGTTCCGACCGCCGTCGCTCTGAAGCGTTCCGGTGCGAGCAAAGGAGCGACGACATCGTTTCTCATCTCCACACCCGAGACGGGCGTCGACTCGATCGGGGTCACCTGGGCCCTGATGGACCCGGTCATGACGATCATGAGACCGATCTCTGCACTGGTCACGGCGATGACGGCGGGGAGCTTGGTCAATACACTAGAGAAGAGGGGATGGGACGAGAACACCGCCACGGAGTCGGAAGAGGATGGCTGCGACTGCGCGACGAACGATCGATCCGACGACTCCGGCGGGCTTGAACCCAATGCCATCGGCTTCAGCGGCAAGAGCTGGGCGGCCGCCCGCTACGCCTTCGGCCCCCTGATGGCAGACCTTACGCCTTCCTTCGTTTTCGGATTCGTCCTCTCGGCGCTGATCATGGTGCTGATTCCGGAGAACTTCATCGGCGATCAACTGCCCGGCGGGTGGATTTCGATGCTGGCGATGCTGGCCGTCGGTATTCCGGTCTACATCTGCGCGACCGCCAGCACTCCGGTGGCGGCCGCACTCGTGGCGAAGGGGCTCGACCCGGGGGCGGCGCTCGTTTTTCTCCTGGCTGGTCCGGCGACGAACATCGCCACACTGAATATCGTCAAGAACCTTCTCGGAAAGCGTGTTCTCTTCGTCTATCTCGGCTCGATCGCGGCATGTGCCCTCGTCATGGGCTGGTTTCTGAACGGAGTGTACGCGACACTTCGAATCGAGCCATCGGCGATCATCCGCCCGCCGGAGGAGCTGGGTTGGTTGTCGATCGCGGGCGGTTTGGCGCTCGCGGGCCTGTTGCTGCGGCATTCGATCGAACTCGATCTTGCCCGCCGTTTCGCGAGGGATCTGCGGCGCCTCTTCGCTCCCATCGGGATCGACCCGACTTCGCGCACTTCCCGATTCGTGTCCGTCTCGATCCTCGTGGTCCTGTGGGCATCGAGCGGCCTCACTGCGATCGGCGCCGGCGAAACCGGTTTCGTGCTCCGCTTCGGAGCCGTGAAGAAGGTGCTCGAATCCCCCGGACTCCATTGGCATCTTCCCTACCCGATCGACCACGTAGAGCGGGTCCGTTCGGACGAGATTCGCGGATTCGCTCTGGGACCGGCGCGGGCGGACACGCTCGGGCGCTCACCGTTCCCGGGCGAGATCGAGGTGGCGCCGACCGAGGTCATGGTCGGCGACGAAAACGTGCTCCAGATAGGAGCCACGGTCCACTACAGGGTCGCGGATCCCTACAGTTTCCGTTTTGGCGTTGCCGCTCCTGAGCGATCGATCCGTTTTCTGGCCGAGGCCAGCCTCCGTCGCATGGCTGCGCACCGTACAGCCAGCGAAGTTCTCGTCGCGAATCGCCCCGCGCTAGAGGCCGAGGTCGCAAGCTCACTTCAGGTGGAGCTCGATGGAATCGGTGCTGGTATCGAGGTGGTAGCGGTGAATCTGCTCGACATCCACGCGCCTGCCGATGTGCACGAAGCCTTTCGCGATGTTGCGAGCTCCCTCGAAGACAAAGAGCGGCAGATCATTGAAGCGGAAAAATACAGGATTGAGCGGGTCGCTCAGGCCAGGGCATCCGCCCACACTTCTGAGCGACTCGCGGAAGCCGACGAAGCAAAGACCATAGACGGCGCTAAGGGAGAGGTGGCTGCATTCGTCGGTATTCGAGACGTAATGGCCGAGAGCGATCGAATCACGCGGTTCCGATTGCGAATGGAGGCCGCCGAGCTCAGCTTGCGAGGATCCCGCTCGGTGTTCGTGCTCGATCATGATGTGGATGTAGTCTTGACCTCGGAAGAACGAGGCCTGCGGGCCGCTACCAGAGGTCCGTTCGGTCCGTGAGGGAGTAGGAAGTGCTGAAACGAATCATTTTTGTATGTGTATCGTTGACGGTAGCCATCACTTTGGTCCGAAGCTGCACTTTCATCGTGGGCGAGAACCAGTTCGCGGTCGTTCAGCGTTTCGGCGCGCCCCTGCGGACGGCCGCCCGGGCCGGTCTCGGTTTCAAACTGCCCTCGCCAGTCGAAACAGTGGTTCATATCGATGGCCGTGTGAACTTGCTAGATCCCACACCGAACGAGTATCTGACACTCGACAAGAAGAACGTCATCGTCGACAGTTTCCTCGCCTGGTCGGTGAACGATCCGATCCAATACATGGTCAGCGTCGAGAGTCGGGCCGGTGCCGAGGCGCGCCTCACCGATGTTTTGCGCTCGGTCGTGGGTGATGTGCTCAGCTCTCACGATTTCAGCGACTTGGTGTCGCACGAGCCCCGAAATGTCGATCTGGCCGACATCGTCGATCAGGTAACGCGGGTTGCTAGGGACAAGGCCGAGCAGAGCTTTGGGATCAGGGTTCGCTCGGTCCGGATCAAGCGACTGAATTTCCCGCCGCAGAACAAGCAGGCCGTCTTCCAACGGATGGAAGCCGAGCGCAAGGCATTCGCGGCCGCCTTCCGTTCGGAGGGTCTCGAGCAGTCCCAGAAGATCAAGGCCGATGCCGATCTTGTCGAAGCCAAGCTGCTCTCGGAGGCCGATCGAAAGGCCCGAGAGTTGCGGGGGGAGGCCGACGCGGAAGCCGCCCGAATCTATGCCGATGCGTACGGCAAAGACCCCGATCTATACCGATTCCTCAGATCGCTCGAAGTGCTGGACGAGGTATTGGGGGTCAAATCGACGGTGATTCTGCCTGCAGATCATGAGCTCCTCCAGGTATTGCAGAGCCCGGAGAGCGGGGAGTAGATGGCGAAGCAAGCGCGAAAGGGAGCGAGAGTGAGCGCCGCGATATTGGCGATCGGACTCGTAGTGCTCGCCGGTTGGACCTCGCTCTGGACGGTGAGCAAGAACGAATCGGGCGTCGTGCTCCGTTTCGGAGCGGTCACTCGCGTGGTTCCCTCGGGTATGAGCGTCACACTGCCTTGGCCCTTCGAGACACTGATCCGAGTCAGCACGACCGAAGTGCGCACGATGCCGATCGGCTTTCGGCTCGTCGAAAAGGCGCGGGGGCTGAAGCCGACCGATGACGAAGTACAATGGCTGACCGGCGATACAAATATCGTTGAGCTGCAAGCGACGATTCAGTACACCATCAGCGATCCCGCGGAGTATCTCTTCGGCATGGCGGATCCGATCGGTGACGAACGGCGGGAATTCGCGGTGAGAAAGGCCGGTGAGACCGTATTCGCCGGTTTGGTAGCGAAACGGGAAATCGACGATGTGCTCTCGATCGGAAAAGTGCAGCTTCAGATCGATGCGATCGACGAGGTGCAGACGGTGCTCGACAGTCTGCATCTCGGCTTGCGGGTGGTCGCGCTCAACATCGTTGAAGTGTCACCACCTGCCGCCGTGATCGGCGCATTCAACGACGTCTCGAGCGCGAAGGCCGACCGGGAGCGCACGATTACCGAGGCGCGCGGAGACGCGAATCGAACTCTTCCAGTCGCGAGGGCCGATGCCAACCGCCTGATTCGAGACGCCGAGATCTATCGCAGCGATCTTCTGGGGCGGGCACGGGGAGCCGCACGGAGCTTCGCCGAGCTCTCCCGCGAGGCAGCGAAGAACCCGCGAGTAACAAGGCGACGAATCTGGCTCGAGACGATAGAGTCGGTGCTGCCCCGCACCCGCACGAAGGTGATCCAGCCTTCGCAAGACGGGAAAAGGCGGAGGATCTTCATCGAGGGCTAGATTTCGGCCGGTGCCACCTTTCTTTTCCAGGAGAAATGCACGTGTTCACAGCCGAGCGCGCACTTCTGAGCGTGTCCGATAAGTCGGGAATCGAAAACTTCTCGCGTCGTCTCGCCGCTTTGGGGATCGAGCTGATCTCGAGTGGAGGTACGGCCAAGGGGCTCGGCGAAGCGGGAATCGACGTGCGTCTGGTGAGCGATCTCACCGGAGCGCCCGAGATGATGGGGGGGAGGGTGAAGACTTTGCATCCGAAGATCCATGGCGGGATCCTGCAGCGGAGGGACGACGCCGGCGACATGGCCGACGCGGAGCGTCTGGGAGTCGCGCCGATCGATCTGGTGGTGGTGAACCTCTACCCCTTCGATGATGCGAGCTGCTCCGGCGATCTCGATCATGCGCTCGACCACATCGATATCGGCGGTCCCGCCATGATTCGTGCCGCGGCCAAGAGCTTTCCGTACGTGCTCGTGGTGACATCGCCCGACCAGTACGACGAGGTTGCCGAGCGCCTCGAAGCCGGCAAGGTCGACACCGAGCTACGCGCCCGCTTGGCCTTGGCCGCCTTCAGGCACACCGCGCGCTACGACGGAGCGATCTCCCTCGATCTGGCCCGACGTTTCGACGCACCCGCGCTTCCCCACGAGCTCGGAGTGCCCCTTCGACTCGTGCAGACTCTTCGCTACGGCGAGAATCCCCACCAGGCAGCCGCATTCTACGATGACGGCCGCCACGATCCGCTCGCTCTTTCGGCCGCGCGGCAGCTCCACGGCAAAGAGCTCTCATTCAACAACCTCGGCGACCTCTCCGCTGCCCTCTCACTCGCGATCGAGTTCAGCGAACCGGCCGCGGCCGTGATGAAGCACGCCAATCCCTCGGGCTGTGCCACCGCGGCCTCTCCGGCAGATGCCTATGAGGCCGCTCGCCTCGGCGATCCGGTCTCCGCCTTCGGCTCGGTCGTGGCCCTCAATCGCGCGGTCGACGAGGCTACGGCACAGCGGATCAAGAGCACCTTCGTCGAGGCCGTCATCGCGCCCGCCTTCAAAGCGGACGCGCTCGCTCTGCTCCGGAAAAAGAAGGCGATCCGCCTGATCGAGCTTCCCGCGATCGCCGAGCGTGCCGGATCCGGGCGCGGGCCGGAGGGATTCGAGCTACGCACCGTGGCGGGCGGCTATCTGATGCAGGAGCGCGACATCCCGGCCGACGACACCGGCGCCTGGAGCGTCGCGACCGCCCGCTCACCGAGCGCGGCGGAGCTCGACGCGCTCTCATTCGCTTGGAAAGTATGTCGTCATGTCAAGTCGAACGCCATCGTTCTTGCCGCCGGCACGCGGACGATCGGCGTTGGTGCAGGACAGATGAGCAGGGTCGACTCGGTCAAGATCGCGTCGCGTAATGCCCACACGCACGATCACGATACCGCTGGTGCCGTCCTCGCTTCCGACGCCTTTTTTCCCTTCCGCGACGGAATCGACGAGGCTCACGCGGCCGGCGTGCAGGCGATCGTTCAGCCCGGCGGCTCCAAGCGCGACGACGAGACGATCGAGGCCGCGAACGAGCACGGCATCGCGATGGTATTCACGGGCAAGCGCCATTTTCTTCATTGAGCGATCACCACCGAAGCGAGCCTCGATACGACGATGACAAATCACAAGACCGTCCTCATACTCGATTTCGGTGCGCAGTACAGTCAATTGATCGCGCGCCGGGTGCGGGAGCTGCACGTTCGCAGCGAGCTCGTACGCTACGACACTTCTGCCGCCGAGATCCGTGCCCGCGCACCCGCGGCGCTGATCCTCTCGGGCGGACCTGCGAGCGTGTTGGCGGAGAGAAGTCCCATGCCGGATCGAGACATCTTCGAACTGGGGCTGCCGATCTTGGGAATCTGTTACGGGCTCCAAGTCATGGGACGGATGCTCGGCGGAGAGGTTGCGCCCGCCTCGAATCGGGAGTTTGGACCAGCATCACTATTTGTCGATCCTAAAACATCACTCTTCGCAGATATGGGTGAAGAGATCGAAGTATGGATGAGCCATGGCGACCGGGTGGACCAGGCGCCGCCGGGATTTCTCGCGGTAGCGTGGAACGACTCCTCTCCAATCGCGGCGATGGAAGACCCCGACCGTGCCTTCTTCGGCGTACAGTTTCATCCCGAAGTCAACCACACTCCACGCGGCATCGAAATGCTGGCGCATTTTGTTCACGATGTCGCCAATTGTGCTCCCACATGGACGATGGGAGCCTATGCGCAGCGACAGGTCGAAGCGCTCGCCGAGCGAATTGGAAGAGACGATCGGGTGCTTCTAGCCCTCTCGGGGGGGGTCGACTCTACCGTGACCGCCGCCTTGCTCGATCGGGCCATCGGCGATCGCCTTGTTTGCGTCTTCGTCGACAATGGTCTGCTACGCCTGAATGAAGCCGAACAGGTCAGGGAGCGCTACAAGGAGCGAATGGGCCTGAACCTAGTGAGCGTCGACGCATCGGATCGATTCCTGGGTGCTCTCGATGGCGTCGTCGACCCCGAGCGAAAGCGGAAGATCATCGGAGCGACCTTCATCGAAGTGTTCGAAGCGGAGTCGGCCCGCCTCGGGGGTTTTCGGTATCTGGCGCAGGGAACTCTCTACCCCGACGTGATCGAATCTGTGTCGTTCAAGGGCCCGTCGGCGACGATCAAGAGCCACCACAATGTCGGTGGACTGCCGGAGCGGATGAAACTCGAGCTAGTGGAGCCTCTGCGCGAGCTCTTCAAGGACGAAGTTCGCGCGTTGGGCTCCGAGCTCGATCTCGACGAGAGCTTGATCTGGCGTCAACCTTTCCCCGGGCCGGGTCTGGCGGTGCGGATTCTGGGAGCCGTCACGCGGCGACGTCTCGATATCCTGCGTGACGCGGACCATATCGTGGTCGACGAGATCAAGCGCGCGGGGCTCTATCGGGGGATTTGGCAGTCGTTCGCGGTCCTCCTACCGGTTCAGACCGTCGGCGTGATGGGGGACGAGCGCACATACGAAAACGTGATCGCCGTGCGCTCGGTCGACTCGTCCGACGCCATGACCGCGGACTGGACCCGGCTGCCCTACGATCTTCTGGCGCGAATCTCGGCGCGGATCATCAATGAGGTGCGCGGAGTCAATCGAGTGGTCTACGACATCTCGTCGAAGCCGCCGTCCACCATCGAATGGGAATGAGATCGACGCCCGATGATTCCCACCGAAAATGCCGTCATCGCCAGGACCCTTTTTCTGCTCGGCTCGCACACGGCCGTCGGCCTCGTCACGACACTTTGGGCAGTCAAGGGAACCGAGCTCGGTCGCGGATTCGACCGTCTGCTCGCGACGCTCACCGCGACGCTGGCCGCTTTGTCTCTCGGCGCGGACCCCGCGGCTCGCGCGGCCTTCCCGGAGCAAGCACGCGGATTCGAGCCCGCCCTTCTGTCCCCCCCTCTTCTCGCCTTCGCCGGAGCCATCGCTCTAATCGTCGCGCTCGGCGCTCCGATTCAGCGGCATCTGTGGATCGGAGCGGCGGCGGCGGCGGGGCTCGTATCGGTCTTCATCGACACATTTGCCCACCACGGTCCCGTCCCTCTCCCCTCGATCGGGCTCTGGCTGCATCCGATCTCCGCGCTGAGCGCCTCGCTGCTTCTGGGCTTCGGATCGACCGCGATGATCTGCGGTCACTGGTATCTCGTCGGCGAAGCGCTGCCGATCGATCCCCTGCGCCGTCTCGCAGACGGTCTTCTCGCCTGGATCGTGCTTCGCGGAATCGTGGCGGTCGCGGCGCTCTCGTGGTGGTGGAGCCACTTCGACCCGAACGCTGCCGACTGGCCCACACACCTCGCCGGCATCAGCCCCTTCATCCTCGGCCGGGTCCTGCTCGGGATCGCCCTGCCCGCCGGAGCGATGCTTCTGGTGCGCGGCACCGTTCGCATCCGATCGACCCAGTCGGCGACCGGAATCCTCTATTTCGTGTTCGTCTTCCTTGTCGCGGGCGAGTTGATGGCCGGATATGTACTCCAAAGGACCGGAATTCCCATCTGAGAGGGTCATGGAGATCGGGCTCTACTGCCCAGCCTGCCGCAAATCGGCCAGACTCGACACCGAAGCGCTCGAGACCCGCGATTCGACCTGCCCGCGATGTGGGCACGTCGCGCCGGTCGAGGTTTCGCCTTCGATGCGCGACGAGGGCTCGTTCGACCGTTGCGCACTTTGCGGGCAAGATCGCTTCTTCAAACAGAAGAGCTTCAATCGCGTTTTCGGGATCGGGGTCGTGCTCGTGGCGATCGCCTTCGCCCCATTCACTTCGCCCCCCTACATCAGCCTCTTCATCGGCGCGGCGATCGACGGCGTCGTCTACCTTCTGGTGCCTTGGGTCGGCATCTGCTACAACTGCGAGACCGAGTACCGGGGTTTGCCGGGTATCGCTCAGCTGGAGCCCTTCGAGCATCTCGTTGCCCAGCGGGTTCAGGCACGGCGGGCGCGGGAAACCGATGAACAGAAACGGAGTAGGAGCGAGGCGTGAGCTTCAGCGTCGAGTTGGAACGGGCATGTGAGCTCGCCCGAGAGGCGGGACGCGCTCTCGGTGAGCACTACCAGATGGCGGTCGACCGGGACGGTGATCCGGGCTCCGGCGAGGCAGCTCTCGACGTAGCGAGAGAGATCATCGCGGCGGGGCTCCGGAAGGACTTTCCGGAAGATGCGTTGCTCCTGAAGGGGCAGGCGGCGCCCTCGGACCCCTCTGAATCCGGGCGGATCTGGATGGTCGACCCCCTGGACGGCATCCGGGAATTCGCCGCCCGCAACGGCGAGTTCAGCGTTTTGATCGGCCTGGTGGTCGGGGGAGAGCCAGTGGCCGGCGCCATCTATCAGCCGACCACCGATCTGCTTCACCGCGCGGCTCGAGGAGAGGGCGCCGAGGTCGAGAGGCAAGGTGAGCGCTCCCCTCTCTCGGTATCGGAAGTCTCGACGACCGACGCGATGGTCCTGGTCGCCTCGCGTTCGCATCGAGATACGCGCGTCGATGATGCGCGGTACCTTCTAGGAATCGGAGAATGGATCCTCTCGGGCTCGGTGGGCATCAAGATCGGTCTGATCGCCGAGCGACGCTGTGATGTATACGTGCACCCCTCCGGTCACACCAAGGTGTGGGATACCTGCGCCCCCGAGGTGATTCTGGTCGAGGCCGGAGGTCAGATGACCGATTGTTACGGCGCGGCGCTCCGCTACGACCGCGGGCGCCTGCTCCACCATCGAGGCATTGTGGCCAGCAACGGCCAAGTACATGAAGAGGTCGTCGATGCCGCGGCTCGCGCGATTCGTGGCGAGCTGGACGACTACGATGACGAAGACGAGGAATAGAAAGACCGACATGAGCGAGTCAAGAAACGTCGTGATAATCGGTTCCGGCCCCGCCGGGCACACCGCCGCCCTGTACGCGGCCCGCGCCAATCTCGAGCCACTGCTCTACGCGGGTTCTCAACCCGGCGGCCAGCTCACGATTACCACCGATGTAGAGAACTACCCCGGATTCCCGGACGGTGTCATGGGACCGGAGCTTATGCAGCTTTTCGAGCAGCAATCGAGCCGCTTCGGTACCGAGATCCGCTCCCGAGACGTCACCCGCGTCGATCTCGGCTCGCGTCCCTTCAAGATCGAGGCTGAGGACGAAGAGATTCTCGCAAAGACCTTGATCATCGCTACGGGCGCATCGGCGATGCTGCTCGGAATCGAGAACGAGCAGAAGCTTATGGGGATGGGCGTCTCCGCCTGCGCCACCTGCGACGGGTTCTTTTACCGCGAGAAAGAGGTGGCGATCGTGGGGGGCGGCGATACGGCGATGGAAGAGGCTCTCTTCCTGACCCGATACGCCAGCAAGGTCACGGTCATCCACCGGCGCGACGCGCTTCGAGCGTCGCAAATCATGCAACAGAAGGCGATGGCGAGCGAGAAGATCGCTTGGTGTTGGGATTCGGTGGTCGAAGACATCCTGGGCGATGCCGGCGAGGGAGGGGTGCGGGCGATTGCGGTCAAGAACGTGAAAAGCGGCGCGGTCTCCGAGCTCGCGGTCGACGGCATCTTCATCGCCATCGGCCACAAGCCGAATACCGCGCTTTTCGAAGCGGCGTTGGAGATGGATGAAGTCGGCTACCTTTCGACCGCTCCACACACGACGCACACCAGCGTCGAAGGCGTTTTCGCGGCGGGCGATGTCGCGGATGCCCGTTACCGTCAGGCGATATCCGCCGCCGGATCGGGGTGCATGGCGGCGATCGACGCTGAACGTTTCCTCTCGGAACACGAGTGAGCCGGCCAGCTTTCGCTTTTCTTTCGCTTTTTCGTTGACTTTCGTCTTTTCTTCGCTCATTCTTCTCTTGCGTCACGAGCGACTCCCGAGATCGCGTTGGAATCGGAATCCGGCGGGTGGCACGCCGAGCCGTCCCCGTCGATTCCTACGAGATGGAAGGAGCCGCGGATGCGAGAGACCATCAGATGAGCGAGCTTCGGCCTATGCCGGTGGCGTCTTCCCCTCGCCCCCTTGCTCCACCCATCACTCTCCGGCTCTCGTCGCCCGCGTCGCTCGTGAGGTCCCCCGGCGGGTGCCAACGTCGGGGCGAGTCCCTCCGCTCCACCGGGCGCGATGCTCCGCGTCCGGTGGGTCGGCGGTGACGGTAGGGCGGACCGGCGAAGCGAGGAAACCACACAAGGCGGCTCACCGATGAGTGCCCCCCGCGTCTCGGTTCTTCTCCCAGTACGGGACTGCGAGCAATTCGTTTCGAGCGCGCTCGCATCGATCCGTCGACAGAGCTTCTCAGACCTCGAGATCCTCTGTATCGACGACGGTTCACGGGATGGAAGCGCCAGAATACTCGATCGGCATGCCGCCGCCGACCCGAGGGTGCGCGTGCTGCGCCAGGGACCCAGGGGGATCGTGGCCGCGCTCAACAACGCCCTGGCCGAAGCGCGAGGCGCTCTCATCGCCCGGATGGACGCCGACGATGTGAGCCATCGCAATCGAATCGAGTGGCAGGTTGCGGCTCTCGATACGGAGCCGGATCTCACGGTTGTCGGGAGCCGGGTGCGGGCCTTCCCCGACCGGAGAGTACGGCGGGGCATGCGGGACTACCTAGAGTGGTCGAACGCCGTGCAGAGCCCGGACGCGATCGCCCGGGAGATCCTGGTGGAATGCCCGGTGGTTCATCCGAGCGTTTTGGCTCGCAAGCGCGCACTGATCGATGTCGGCGGCTACCGCCATGGCTCCTTCCCGGAGGACTACGATCTGTGGCTCCGTCTCCACCGGAGAGGACACCGCTTTCGAAAGCTCGACTGCTTTCTGCTCGCATGGCGGGAGCGGCCGGAACGGCTGACCCGCACCCACCCGATGTACGAGCGCGGGCGTTTCCTCGATCTGAAGGCAGAGCACATCCGACATCTGGTGGCCGAGGACCGCCGCCGCGTGGCGATCGTGGGGGCGGGTGTCGTCGGCAAACCTCTGGCACGAAGATTGGCGAGACTCGGCGTGCCGGTGGACGCGTTCGTCGATCTGAATCCGAGGAAGATCGGCTTAACGATTCACGGGGCGCCCGTGATCCATCCCGACGAGATGGAACCCTTGCGTGGGGCATGGCTGCTGGCCGCGGTGAGCGCGCGAGGCCAGAGAGATGTCGTGCGGAATGACTTGGAGGCACGCGGCTTTCGAGAGGGCGAGGACTTTCTCTGCGTTGTCTGATCGGATCGCCGCGATCGGCTACTCGCGGCGGGCGAGCCAGAGAGCGATCAGACCGCCGGCAAGGGCGCCGAGAAGGAGCGGGACGGTAGGCGGAGGAAGATGACCGGTGACGCTTCTGTAGAGTTCCTGGGCACCGAGATAGGAGAGAAACGCCAGACCCGCGATGAGGGGCAGGAGGGCTCTACCGCCCATGGCGATTCACTCCCGAGCGAACCCTCAGGCGTAGCGGGCGTCGAGCGATGGTTCGTCCACCGTCGCGCGGATCATCGCCCGTGTGACCTCAATCTTCCGGTCGAACTCGTCGAGCACCTGGATCATCTCTTGATCGCTGTTGGCGTTGATGGCGCGAAGGAAGTATTCGAGTCCCATTTTCGGCCTCTTTCGGCAGGAGCGGGAAGGCTCGTGGTCTCGGGCCGCCATGGCCTTCGATCCGTGGAGCCGGTTTGCTTGGCTTTCGAAAGCGAAGAGGAAGCAAGCAGCGTGCCGAGACCCGGCAAAATCGACCGGGTTCTCCAACCCCCACCAATCCAAGGAGATTGCGCGAATGGAGCGCCCATCGCTCGTTTGCCGCGACTCCACGAAATGGGGAGCTCGTTACTTCTGTGCGTCACATTTGATACCGATGTGACCAAAGTGATCACTCGCCCGGGAGGTGGCGTCGCGAAGCCAGTCAACGCGATCTCTTTCGAGCTCGATGCGGCGCTTCTCTCCTTCCGTGGATGCCGCGATCGCTGCGCGATCCAGCGCTGCCTCGGCTTCGTCGAAGCGTCGTGCTGATAGAACGCTTCGCCAGAGGGTCGATGCCCCAGGCGGGGGCTTGTCCTGGGGCAGATGGCCCGTTTCGCTCGGAAGCAGGCGGGCCAGTTCGAGGCGGGCCGAATCGCGCACCGCCTGAGCCGCGCTCTCGTCGTCCGCAAGCTGTCGGAGGGTGTTTCTTGCCTCTGGAGCACCCGCCCTGCGCTGGCACCGGCCGAGCTCAAGGCGCGGTGCGTCTCGTCCAGGCGAAAGCCGAAGCGACTCTTTCCACTCCTCGGCCGCGGCCTCGTATCGACCGGTTCGGACCAAGGCCGAGGCCGCATGCTCGTGGCGCGCCACCGCGTGCGCGCAACGCCTGCGGAGGATAGAAGGACGCTGGAAGATCAGCTCGGCGAATCGCAGATCTTCTTCGTTCAGATCCACCGCCACCAAGAAGCGATCCCATTCCTCGATCAGATCGCGGAGCGGCCGTCCGTACGCCGATTCGAAGTCGCCCCAGCGATATGCCCGTGCGAATCGGTCGGGCCCTTTGGTCTCGAGGAGCCAGCGGACGAAGCTGCCCATGGCGGCGTATGCACGGGGTCCGGCCTCGCTCCAGAAACCCGTGGCGCCGGCAATCGTCTCGATCTCGGGCAGGAGCCCGAACACACGCAACGCGCCGGCGCGTTGATGCAGTGTGAGTCGGCCACGCGGTCGGTCCCCCAAAGCGCTGGCGAGCCCCTCGACCAGGCCGAATCGGAAGCTGATCCCGATGCCGGGCAGACCGATCGCCGTCGAAAGAACGTGCGCGAGCTCGTGGGCCAGCACCGGATGGGGGGAGGGGGCCGCATTGATGTGGAACTCGTGGGCGATCGGATCCTCGAGGCTGGTCCCGCCGGCTCCGATCCAGCGTTTCTTGGTGTCGGCATCGGGGTAGATGTATGAGCCGATTCTTCGGGATGGAAGAGCCGTGCCGAGCATCGCCGAGATTCTGGAGAGTTGCCACTCGTGATCGATCGCGAGCTCCCTGATCTCCTCCGATGAGATCGATCGGGCGTCGTAATGGATTCGAAAGTGGGGTGTCTCGATGCACGATCCGAGCGCCTGCTCGATCCCCCTTCGATCGGGTCGGATCCCCAGCCACGGGCGAGAGGCGAGGGCACCCAACGCGAACGTCGAGACCAGGATTGCGGCCGATTTCGGCGCCAGGCGGAAGCGCCAGGATGCCAGGGCGATGAAAGAGGTCGCGACGCAGAGATCGATCGTGCGCGCCAAGAGGTACCGGCTGTCGACAGGGACATGGGCGTCGTAGATCGGTCCCGCGAAGTAACCCACCAGCGGGTTGAAGATGAAGACCGGAGGCTGGAGCAAGAGGTAGGCGATGTCCCAGAGAACCCAGACGAGAATGAGCGCGAAGACGCTCCGCCCGGCGCGCCGGATGTCGATCGCGGCGGCGAAAGCGGCGAGGGCTCCGGTCCAGAGCGCGGCTCCGCAGGCCATGGAGAGGCAGAGGAGCGACTCCCGCACCGGCTCGCAGATCACTCCGCGCGAGGCTGATACCAGAAACGCGGTGCTCACCGCGGCGAGGGGAGGAGAAGAAGCGAGCAAGATCGGACGCAAGAGCACGAAGACGCTCGATGGGGGCCCCTCCTGCCTGCGATGGCGGATGACGTACCAGGCGGCGCCGAGGGCGGCGCAGGGGGCGAGGAACAACCCGAGCTCGTACCCCGGGATGGCGAGGAGGGGGAAGGGGTGGAGTGAGATCGCGATCAGGATGAAGGCGAGAATCAGAAGGCCTGAATCGCGCCCGCGAAATTGCGGCATGCTTGGCGGTCGATTCGTCGGAGAGACGGAGCAGGAAGAACGAAAAAGGTCATCCCAAGGGTAGACTCGCTCCATGCCGACGGAACATGAGCTGAACGCGATCGCGTTCTTCACCTCTTATGTCGCGATCGCCAAGGACATCCGTTTTTGGCCCCGTTTCGCGGAAACGGCCGGAATCGGTTTGGGCGTGGCGGGAGTGAGCTTCGCGATCGGCTGGGGGGCGGGCAGGCGGCTCTTCGTACTCGAGATCTGATTGCCCCTTGACGAAAGAGGACTAAAATGGTCTTATATAGGACCAAAGCTGGCGGCTCTCGTGAAGGAGTGATCATGCCCCGACCCAAACAACATATTCTCGTATGCGGCAATCGCCGTCCTCCTGGCCATCCTCGTGGCTCGTGTCAGGATCGAGGCGCGCTCGATTTGATGCTTCGACTGCGCGATGAGATCGAGGCCCGCGGACTCATCGAGAATGTGGCCTTGAGCTCGACCTCATGTCTTGGACCTTGCGAAGAGGGCGCGACCGTGGTCGTCTATCCCGATTCGGTTTGGTACGGTGGGGTCGGACCGGACGACGTACCGGAGATCGTCGAATCCCATCTGCGATCGGGCAAGCCCGTCGAACGGCTTCTCGTGCCCGAGGAGGCGATATGAGCATTCCGGAAATCGGCGACAGCGCGCCCGCGTTTACACTTCTCGACGATCGGGGGACAGAGTTCAGCCTGGCGGACCTTAGAGGACGAAAAGTGATTCTCTATTTCTATCCGAAGGACAACACTCCGGGCTGTGCGACCCAGGCGTGTGAGTTCGAGGAGCTGAAGCGAGATTTCGAGGATCGAGGGGCGGTGGTGATCGGCGTGAGCCGCGACGGGCAGGGCAGCCACGAGCGATTCAAGGCGAAGCATGGTCTGGGTTTCACACTGCTTTCCGATCCCGAGCGGAGTACTCACGAGGCCTACGGGGCCTGGGGTGAGAAGCGCAGCTACGGCAGAACGACGATCGGGGCGATCCGCACGACGGTGGTTATCGATGAGCAGGGCAAGATCGAGGCGATATCAAAAGGCGTGAAAGCGAAGGGTAACGCCGCGAGGACTCTGGCCCTGCTGGGTGGGGGTTGAGGCGAGCAGGTAGCGACACGATGTGGCGGTCAGGGATCTCCATCACAAGTGGAGTCCGCGACGCACTGCGCAGACCCCACATGGCATACTGTCATGGCTACGGCTGGTGTTCTCCCGCGAGAAGGAGCGATCCATGGCACGCATTCTGGTCGTCGAGGACGAAGAGCTGATTCGCCGGGCGATGGTCGATGAGGTCGAGCGGGCTTCTTTGGGAAGTGTTGAAGGGGTGGGAGATATCGCCTCGGCGAGGGCGGCACTGGCCGCGGAGCCGATCGATATAGTCATTCTCGATTTAGGGCTGCCGGCCACCGCCGACGATACTCAGCCGCAACAGGGAGCCGGGCTGGCACTCGTCGACGAGATCTGCGGGGTGTCGGGGGACTCTCCGGACATCGTCATCATCACCTCGGAGACTTCGGTGGAGATCGCGGTCGATGCCATGAGGCGGGGAGCACGGGACTACCTACCAAAGCCCTTCGACCCGATCGTGCTGCGACACCGAATCGAGAACCTCGTCGTTGCCCGCTCACGGGGCGAAGAGGTCAAAGAGCTGCGGCGCGTGGTGGAGCGGGTTTCGGGGGTCGAATCGATCGTATACCGCTCCCAGATCATGAGACAGGTTTTGGACAGGGTCCGCCGCGCGGCTCGAGGGAGCTCGACGGTTCTGATACGGGGAGAAACGGGAACAGGAAAGGAGCTCGTTGCTCGGGCGCTCCATTTCGCCAGTCCACGATCGGACGACCCCTTTGTCACGGTCAACTGTCCAGCGATCCCGAGTGAGCTGCTCGAGTCGGAGCTTTTTGGCCATGTTCGGGGCGCATTCACCGACGCGCACGCCTCTCGACGGGGGAAGTTGGAGATGGCGGACGGGGGGACCGTCTTCCTCGACGAAATCGGAGACATGAGCCCCAAACTGCAGGCCAAGATCCTGCGCGTCATCCAGGAGCGGGAGTTCGAGCGCGTGGGGAGTTCCGTCCCGGTCAGGATCGACGTTCGAATCGTCGCGGCGACCCACCGGCACCTGGAGGAGTTGGTGGAGCAAGGGCTATTTCGGGAGGATCTCTACTATCGTCTCAATGTGCTTCCGATCGAGCTGCCTCCTCTGAGGGAGCGTCCGGCGGACATCATCCCTCTGGCCGAGCATTTTTTGCAGAGGATCAACCGTGCGGCGGGAACGCAGGTCGGCGGATTCGACGACGAGGCCGCCGCCATGCTCCGTGGGGCATCGTGGCCCGGCAACATCCGTGAGCTGCGCAATGTCGTGGAGCGCGTGGTGAATCTGACGGAGTGCGGCGACTCCGTCGGCAAGGCCGAAATCGAAATCGCAACCGAGAACCCGCGACCGAGGCATGCATCATCAACGGGCGCCGCCGACGAATCGGCAGCGTCCGTCCCCGTCCTTGCCGATGGATATCCGCCGATGGACGGCACACTGCGGGAGTGTCTCGACCGCCTTGAAAAGACGCTCATCGTCAGAGCCCTCGATATGACCGGTGGAAACCGATCCCGTGCCGCCGGCTTGCTCGGACTGTCTCGACCGGCCCTGTACGATCGGATTGAGCGTTACGGCATGTAGCCTGGGCGCCGGCCCAAAGACGCCGGAAGGCGACATTGCCGCCCCCGGCGCCCGAGGGTCCCCACCTGTATGTACTTCCGGGGCCGTCGTTCGAGCAGGTTTGAACTTGCTGGGGCGCTGCTGATGCACGCCGCGGGCCAGAGTTGAATGGAACGCGCAATCGACGACCACGACACGCCCTACATTCGCCACCCCGACGTCGCGCGGGCCCCGGCTGTCGGCTGGTCCGACAGGTTTCGCCAGAGACGCCGACGCTCTGTCCACAGTTCCGATGGCGAAGACCAGAGGCACGCGCTTGGATTGACGCGATCGTGCTCTGGCCTACATTGGTCCCATGGATTGGCCGCTGATTCTCAGGCTCGGATCGCTAGGCGTTCTCATGGGGCTTCTGACATCCCTCGTTGGGATGCCCGTGTCGGTGGAACCTTGGGTCTGGATCCTGATCTACGCGATCTGGATCGCGGTTCTCGTGCACAGGAGGCATCCGGCGCCGATTCGCACCGCTACCGCCGCGAGCTTGTTGGCAGGAGCGCTGGCCGGCACCGCGCAGACTCTTCTCTTCGGCACCTATCGCGCCAACAATCCCTGGTCCGCGGATCAGATCGCGGGACTCGACGCGACATCCGCCGCGCCCGGCGTCATAGGAACAGGGCTCGCGGCTGGACTGATTTTTGGACTGGTGACCGGTGCAGTCGCACGAGTGATTATTCGCCGCCGATTCTGCAGCGCGCTGTAGATCCTCTTATCATTGAGGACAACGCCGTCGAGAAGCCCTTTCCCGATCTAGCGCATCGCGGCGGGGGCCGAAAGGTCACAGCGATGCCGGCACCGTCTGCTTTCCTGCTCGTCGCCGCACTCTCGGCGACCACCGCTCACTCCACTCAATCGCTGGTCCAGCCAGCCGACGAATCGATCGACCTTGGCTCATTGATCGAAGAGGGGGGGGCAGTCCGTCTCGCGGGGGGCACTCTCAACATCACCGGGCCGGTCGTCCTGGTCACACCCTGGGTCGATGCACCGATCCCTTTCACCGCCCTCGGAAGCCACTGGCTCGCTGGAGGATCGGGGGAGTTCGAGATCGAGCTGCAAGTCGATGCCCGGCCGAGTCGGTGGTTCGCGGTGGCCTCCGATCCGCACTCCGCGACCCTCCCGCGACTCGCAGACGGATCCGGCAATCGAGCCTTCGGTGATGAGGTCGGCACCCTGCTCCTCTTCGGCGCCGACCATGCGACGCGCTGGCGCGCCCGCCTCTCCTTTTCACCCGAGCACGGATCGATGACTCTGGATCATCTCTCGCTGGTGTTCATCGATGGCTCCGATTCCCGCGAGTATCAGGGACAACCGCGCGACGACGGCTACGCGAAGCCCCCGATCTACTCTCGCGAACAATGGGGCGCCGATCCACCGCAATGCTCATCAGATTACTGCTCCGTCACTCATCTGGGCACACACCACACGGCGTCTCCCGGCGCGTACGATTCGCAGGGCTTCGATGACTGTGCATCGAATGTGCGCGGCATCCAGGACTATCACATGTACACCCGCGGCTGGTGCGACATCGGATACAACCATCTCGTATGCAAACACGGCAAGATGTGGGAAGGGAGGGCCGGGGGGGACGACGTGCGAGCTGCTCACGATGGGTACAACTGTGGCTCGATGGGTGTCGGTGCGCTCGGCTATTTCCACACCCCATACAACGATATGCCTACGTTCTCGCTCCTCGATGCCTACGCTGAGCTCTACGCCTGGAAGGCTGACCAGAAAGGGATCGATCCTTTCGGAAGGGACTACTATGTGGGCTACGCCGGGCTGATGGACAACATCTACGGTCACAGGGACGTCAAGTCGACGGCGTGTCCTGGCGACCTTCTCTACTCCGAGCTTCCGGAGCTGCGGCAGGAGGTGGACGATCGCCTGGGCGGCGGAACCGATATCTGGATCTACGACAACCCGAGTGCCCAGACCCGTGGACCGTGGACGATCGGCAACACTGCTCCCGGGCGATACGGCCCTGACTATCTCTTCGCGGGAACCGATCCAGGCGGAAGAGATCTCTGTTACTGGAGCCATTTCATCGATGATCCGGGATTCTATCGACTCTTCGCCTGGTGGCCGTCCGGCTCCAACCGCTCGCCGGCAGCCCGATTCGGAGTGCTGATCGATGGCGACCTGTACACGACGACCTTCGATCAGCAGAGCGGCGGCGGGCAGTGGAACAGCGTCGGCACCTACTGGATGCCGAGGGGGCGAGTCCATTTCGGTCTCGCGAACGATGCGGCGCCCGGTGATGTCGTCATCGGCGATGCCATGATGCTCCAGAAGGATTGATGGATTGGGAGAGGCATGATGAGCCTCCTGCGCTCAACGAGGGCGGAGTCCACATCTGGAGAGCTTGCTTGCGCCAGATCGTATCCGCCCAGCTTGTCCTGACCGACGCTGAGCGGCGTCGAGCATCCGGCTTTCTCAGTGCCGATAGACGGTCCGCATTCACCGCCTCGCGCCACCTTCTGCGTGTTCTGAGCGGTTCATATCTCGGAGCCGAGCCTCTATCGATCGAGATCACGAACGGAGAACAGGGCAAACCGCGGATCGCGGGGAGCGCCCTGGAGTTCAATCTCTCCCATTCGGGTGATTGGGCGCTGTTGGCTTTTGCGTGGAGGCGCCTCGTCGGCGTCGACATCGAAAAGGTCGACCGCCGCGGAGATCGGGATCGAATCGTGTCCCGTTTTTTTTCAGAACGGGAGCTTCGTGCCTACCGCGCTCTGGCTCCGGAGCAGCGCGAGATCGCCTTCTTCGATGTGTGGACTCGGAAAGAGGCGTTCATCAAGGCACACGGAAAAGGAGTCCTACTGGGTCTCGATCGGTTCGATGTCGATTTCGCTCCGAACGCACCGGCAGCGCTGCTGGAGACTCGAGTTCAGGGCGACAGAACCGACCGTTGGATGCTCGACGCCCTGACGGTCGCTCCCGGCTACCGCGCGGCGATCTGCGTGGAGATCGCACCCGGGGAGGAGCTTCGGCGGCGGATCTTCGCATGGTAACTAGCGAAATCCCGCCCCATCCCGATTTCGCGACGAAATATCGACGGTTTTGGAGGCAGACTCAGACTACCTGGCGAAGGTGTCCCTGCGCCTTTCCCGTCGTTGAAGCCTCGACGGTAGAGGGAAGTGACTGGAATCAAGCGTCTTAGCCAAGGATATGAAATAGATGTAGTCGAATAGTAGCTACGCGCTACTGCGCGACCGAGCTTCCGGGCGTCAGACTATTCAGCGGAGAGCCGAACTGTATTCGCAGACGGATACGACCCGAGCCCGACGCAGAGTCGGGTCGAGTCGACAGGGGGGCAGCTCGGAGCCGGCTCGTCGTGGCGAGCCGGCTTCTTCCGCCGGACGAGCAATGTCCGAAGGGATCGCGGCGCGTGGGCCGAAAGGTCCACGCGCCGCTCTTTTTGTGGCCAAGGGTTCGCGAAGAGCCGGTCTCGGAAGGGGGGGAACCTTTAGGTCTCCGACGTTTCCTCTTCCTTCAGCATGTCCTGCATCCGCTTGCTCATTCGGTCGTGCGCGTAGCTCGGCAGCACGAAAACCCACGGGCTGAGTCGCTCGTTGAGCTCTTCGGCCTCGGCACGCGCCTCTTCAGGGCTCAAGAGTTCCGCGGTGAACGCTGGAGGTTCGGCGATCGTCTCCGCATCTTCGTTGTTCTCGCCTTCTTCTGGTTCGGCCTCTTCGTCCGACTCCTCATGTACAGGCTCAGCAAGCCCCTCGTCGAAGCGCACGTCGAACACCGCACGCTTCTCCTCGTCCTCGTCCCACAATCGAGCCTTCACGACAACGCCATCGAAGGTCGTGAAAGTGCTCACGGTTGCATCGGCGGGGATCTCCACCACGTCGGCCGCCAAGACGTCGTCGAGTGTCAGCCTTTCCAGCGCCCTGCCCAGTCCATCTCCAACACTCGCGTAGCGCAGCTCTCGGCCGCTGGGCACGTTCTGCACATCGAATCGCCGGGCGGTCTTGTCCGCCTTGGCTACCACGACCTTGTCGTCGCCGTCGTGCACCGTTTCAACCGATCGGATCCGATCCGCTTTCAGCTTCATGATTTCGCGATCGAGCCAGTGATCGGTCGCCGAGCGAATCGACAGATCCCCTTCAACGAGCCAGCACTGGTTTTCACCTGCTCTCCTGACGTAGAGAGCGGCGTCGCCGCCTCCGGATCGGCGCTTGCCGACCACGAGTGTTCCCATGTCCCCGCCGGCATCGTCATGAAGCTCGAGCTTCGTGGGCGGCGACGAGCCGCTGTCTGAATCGTTGAGCCCCAGCTGGTCAAAGCGGTCCGGATCGGCGGTTTTGGGATCGATAATTTTCAGATTCGATGCGGCGATCAGGGTCTGCCTCACTCGCTCCATGCTCGCCGGGTAGGAGTTCTTCTCCAGAACCGTCCAGCCCTGCTCGCCTCGCTTCAATGTGCAGCTTCCCGAGCTGTCCGACACGGCAAGATGGGCCACGTCGTTGAGCGCTTCGGCCAGGCCGGGCAGCAGATACTCGGCCTGCCCGGCTTCGCGCTCGATCGTGTCGGTCGGTGCTCGAAAAACCAGGCCCAGGACCAGAAAGAGAAGGGCCGCCGCCCCGGCGATTCCAAATGCTCTCGTGTTCATCGATCAGTCCCTTCCAATCGTCGAAGTGCCGCGGATCAGCGAAAACAGGGCCAAACCGAGCGGGATCAGTCCGATATTCAGCAGCTTCAGAAGGCCCCCCAAGCGCTCGATCTCTTTGGCTTGTTGGTGGCGCACGTCTCGAAGGCGCTTGCGCGTGTCGATCCGCTCTTCTCGGAATCTGGTGATCTCGGCACGCTGCTCCGGGCTCAGGATGACGGCGCTTTTCGGTCCGTCTTTTTGGCGCTGCAGTTCGTTGATCCGCCGCTCCGTTTCTTGGAGCTTCGTTTCGAGAGCCTGCTCCTCTGCACGAAAGCGTTGTTCCGCGTCGCGGCGGATCGCGACGACTCGGTCGAAAGGCCGGGTGTAGCTGCCTCGGCTGCGCAGGCTGATCATATCGGAGCTACCCGAGAGGTTTTCGAGCACGTTGACCAAGAGGTCCGCGTTGTTGGCATTCGGCACGGCGATACGCTGACCGAAGAAGTTTTGGACGTTTACCCACCAGCGATCGGCGAGCATGTCGGCATCGGCCACGATGAAGACCTGAATCTCGCCCGATTCGACATGGGCGTTCTCTTCCGATCCCTGGTCGGAATCGGACGCCTCGTCGGTCCCGTCCTCCGCGTCAGCGGGATTTGAGGGGCTGCCGTCCGGATAAGCCGTCTTCGCCTCGCCGCTCAAGCGGGCCGCAAGAGTGATCGGCTCGTCGGCGGCGCTGTAGTCGCTCAAGAGCCTGGCGGGATCGGGCACGTAGCTGACGTCGGATGTGGCGATCGTGCTGCCCTCGGCGCTGGTCTTCACCACCGGAGTAAAGCTCGTCGTTGCTCCCTCTGTCTGCGCCAGTTTCCCGGGCGTGGCCAGATTGAGCTGACCGAGCTCGCTGGTCACCGGATCGTCGGCCGCGAACGATTCGGTCCGCAGTCCGATCCAGGCGACATAGTCGATCGGTTGCCCCTGCCAGCCCACTCGCTGCGCGTTCATTCGATCCACCGTGATCTTGTCGTCGACCAGTTCGACGCCCCATGCCTCGAGCAGAGGCCCAAGATCGGAGGAACGATCCGCGCCCATCGATGCCATCGGATTCCTAGGATCGGAAGGCGGCTGATCCGCCTCGCAGAAGGGATCGACGAAGGCGACGATGCGCCCACCGCCGAGGGCGAACTGATCGATAGAGTAGAGCATCTCGTCATCGAGGCCCTTGGGGTGGGCCAGCACGAGAATGTCGAGATCGTCGGGAAGCGTAGGGTCGGCCGCGGAGATGTTCCGCACGTCGAAAAGCTGTCGGACCGTTTCGACGATGAACCACGGCGGCGCCGATGCTTGAGGGTTCATCGGGTTCATCGGTCCCCCGGCGAGCGGCAGAGACGAGAGGACTCCAACAACCGGCTTCTCCGAGTTTGCCAGATTGTGGACGAGCTTCGTCAGGTCGTACTCGAGGAACTCTTCGCGACGCATTTGGAAGAAGGGGATGACCTCTTCTTGGTCGGTAGAGTTGGTACCCGCGAGACCGAAATAGAGGGGCTCGCCCGCGGCGTTGGCCGGCGCACCCTGAAGACCGAAGCCGACCGCCCGGTCCTCCTCCTCCGAGAAGGGATCGGGGTCGACCACGTCGAGCTTGATCTCACCGCCCGCCAGAGCGACGTACTCCTCGAGAAGCTCCTGCACACGCTGTCCGTAGCTCTTGATGTCGGGCAGATCGTTGGCGATCTCGCGGGAGAAGTAGAAGCGCAGATGGACCGGTTCCTCCAGCTCCCGCAAGATGCTTTTGGTTCCGTCCGAGAGGGTGTAGAGGCCCGCTTCGGTCAGGTCGAGTCGCGCCGAGCGGAAGAGAGAGCTCGATGCGAGATTCACGGTGAAGAAGAGGCCGAGCAACACTCCGAGCCCGGCCATTGCTTTTCGATTCCTGTTCATGCCTGGGCTCCTAGTCCGCTTTCTTGAGGTCGACGATCAGGGCGTTCGCCGCGAGGAAGCAAGCGATCAGCGATCCGAAGAAGATCACGTCTCGCAAGTCGATGATTCCGCGCGACATGCCTTGGTAGTGGGTGAGGAAGCTGAAGGAGCTCACCGTGTCGATCAGGGCTTGCGGTGCCCATCCGGCGAAGACATCGAGCACGGCCGGGAAGCCGGCGAGCACGAAGCCGAGGCAGACCGTGACCGATACGACGAAGGCGATGACCTGGTTGCGAGTGACCGCTGAGATACACGCGCCGATCGCCAGGTAGGCACCCGCCATCAGAAGGCTGCCGAGATAGCCGGTGAAGATCACGCCGTTGTCGGGGGTGCCCAAGTAGTTCACCGTGATCCAGATCGGGAAGGTCAGGGCGAGAGCGATCGCGGTGAAACACCAGGCGGCGAGGAATTTTCCGGTGACCGCTTGGGTCATCGACAGGGGAAGCGTGAGAAGCAGCTCGACCGTGCCACTTTTCCGCTCCTCGGCCCACAGGCGCATCGAAAGCGCTGGAATCAGGAAGAGGTAAAGCCAGGGATGGAACGCGAAGAAGGGCTGCAGGTCGGCCTGCTCCCGCTCGAAGAAGCCGCCGAGATAGAAGGTGAAGACCCCTGTGAGAATCAGGAAGATCACGAGGAAGACGTAGGCGAGCGGCGTAGCGAAGTAGCCCGCCAGCTCACGCTTGAACACTACTTTGATGTTGCGCATGGGATCGGGGCGCTCCCTAGTTCGCCGCGGGGGCGGTTGTGATTTCACGGAACACCTCGTCGAGCTTCCCTTCGGGGGACCGCGCGCGAAGCTCTTCCGGAGTGCCGTCGAATCGGATCGTGCCCTCTGCGATGATGATGGCGCGTGTACAGACCGCGTCGACCTCTTCGAGGATGTGGGTGGAGAGCACGATCGCCTTCTCTTTGGCCATCGCGCGAATCAAGCTCCTGACCTGGTGCTTCTGATTCGGGTCGAGGCCATCGGTCGGCTCGTCGAGGATCAATACGTCGGGATCGTGCAGGATCGCCTGGGCCAGCCCGACACGACGTTTGAAGCCTTTTGAGAGAGTCTCGATTCTCTGGTTCAGGACCGACTCGAGCTGCAATCTCGAGACGGCCTCGTCGATCTGGTTCTGGCGCATGCCATTGGCCAGCCCGCGGGCTTCGGCGACGAAGGACAAGAACTCCGCGGGTGTCATATCTCCGTAGAGGGGTGCGCCTTCGGGCAGGTATCCGATATGTGATTTCGCCTCGATGGGGGATTCGGCGACCTCGACACCACAGACGCGGGCGAAGCCGCTCGTCGGTGCCAAGAAGCCGGTCAACATCTTCATCGTGGTCGATTTGCCGGCCCCGTTCGGGCCGAGGAATCCCAACACTTCGCCTCGGCCGACTTCGAAGCTCACGTCGTCGACCGCGATCAACGAGCCGAAATGCCTGCTCAGGTGTTCGATCTCGATCATCTTGGACAGTTTCCTTCAGTAACGGTGAAGGGGCGAACCCCCTGTTTTCAACCAGCCGGTTCCGCGGGCGGAACGCTCCAATGACTCGACCGGTCATCCCGGATGCACTCACCGGGGCGGTCTTCCGCCCGGCGATACGCGCGAGGGCCCGACCCGGTTCCAGACGCCGGCGAAATCGCGCGATGTCGTTCCGTAGACGCGGCATCCGAAGCGCGTAGGGTCGCATTTTTCGCGGGGATGTTCAAATCCTCTCTTGACGCACCCGAATCCGAGGGCCATGATTCAGATTGAAGTCCGGCCCGCGTGGCCAAATACGTAGACCACAACGCGGAGTTGTTCCCCATGGACGCGCTCTATCTCACCCACCGAGCGATCGGAGTTTTCTCCACCGCCTGAGCGAGCGCGCCGCAAGACAACGAAATAGTGGACGGCCGCCCGCTCAATCACCGAGCGGGCCTTTTTCTCAGGCCGGTGTCCGAACAGGGCCCGCTCTCTATCAGCGGGCCCTGAGTTTTTTCCGCCCGCACGAGCTTTCCCATTAGATCATTGTGGATCGGAAGGACGGCACCATGGCCAAGGAAAGGTACAAGTCGCTCTGGGACCTGACCCGGGACCAGCGCGGACGATACTCGGCCTCGATCGCCGCTCTCCTTATCGCGATCGGAATGAGCCTGCTCGTGCCGCTGGCCACCAGGAGCGCGATCGACGAGATCGTACTGGGCGGTGCATCCCCCTGGTGGTTGCTCATTGCGGGTGCGGTGATCGTGCTCTTTTCGCTTTCGTCGGCCCTGTGCATGTACGCAAAGGGGCGGTGGGTTGCCGAGGCCTCGCACGGAGTCGCGAAGCAGGCGCGCGAACGCCTCTTCGATCACCTCCAACACTTGCCTTGCACCTATTTCGATCGAGCCGACACGGGCGATCTGGTGCAGCGATGCACTTCCGATGTCGACACGCTTCGGATCTTCCTCACGACACAGCTCGTGCAGATCGGCCGAGCCGTGCTCATGCTCGTGATTCTCGTGCCTCTGCTGGCGTTTCTAGATCTGAGAATGACCGCGCTTTCGCTTGCGGTCATCCCCTTCATCATCGTCTTCTCGACGTGGTTCTTCAGGCGTGTGAAAACGCTCTTTGCGAAGGCTGACGCGTCGGAAGGGGCGATGACCTCCGTGCTTCAAGAGAATCTGACCGGGATTCGCGTGGCGCGCGCATTTGGGCGACAAGGTTTCGAGATCGCCCGCTTCGGTGAACACGCAGCGGCGTACCGCGACGACTCCTTCGCCGTTTCTCGCCTGAAAGCGCGCTATTGGGGCTTGTCGGATCTGCTTTGCATGACTCAAGTCGGAGTTGTCCTGCTGGGCGGAGCCGCATGGGTGTTCGACGGATCGCTGACGGTCGGTACCTATTTTGCCTTCGTGTCCTACATAAATATGTTGGTTTGGCCGATCCGCCAGCTCGGGCAGATTCTCACGGAACTGGGCAAGGCCGTGGTGGCGATGGGGCGAATCGAGGAGATTCTCGAGGTGTCTCGTGAGTCGAACGACGGAGATCCGATCGTTGCCCCGAAGCAGCCTGGACGAATCGCCGTACGAAATCTGTCCTTCGCTCACGCGGATGGAACCCGGGCTCTGACCGATGTCTCATTTTGTGTCGAACCCGCGGAAACGCTCGCGATCGTTGGTCCGCCTGGTGCCGGCAAATCGACGCTCATGCATTTGTTGGTTCGCCTCTATGATTTCACCGAGGGAGCGATAGAGCTCGACGGGCGCGACCTTTCAAGAATCGAACGTACTGCCGTGAGGTCGAGGATTTGCGCGGCGTTACAGGATCCTTTTCTTTTTTCTAGAACGGTTGGAGAAAACGTGAAGATCGGTCGTGATGATGCGAGCGCAACCGAAGTGGTGGATGCAGCGGAGACCGCTTGCGTCCACGATTCGATCGAGAGCTTCGAGCAAGGCTACGACACAATGGTCGGAGAACGCGGCGTGACTCTATCCGGCGGACAGCGGCAGCGGATCTCTCTGTCGCGCGCCATTCTCGCCGATCCCGACGTGCTCATTCTCGACGATACACTCAGCGCGGTCGATTCGAAAACAGAGGGGCGGATTCGGAGCGCGATGAGCGCGCGTCACGGACGCCGTACGACGCTCATCATCGCGCACCGCCTGTCAACTCTAGCCCATGCCGACAGGATTCTCGTGCTGACCGAAGGGCGGGTACGCGAGCACGGCACCCACGCCGAGCTCGTGAACCGGGGCGGGCCTTACGCCCGGCTCTGGAAGCTCCAATCGACCTTCGAAAGCGAACTCGCCGCGGACATGGTGCCGGGGCGAGGAGAAGGGAGCTGACCCCACGATGAATCGTATGGATGACAGTCGAGCTTCGGTGGATTGGTCGGCGTGGAAGCGGATTCTCCGCTTCGCCCGCCCGCACCGTCGCGATCTTATCGTGCTGGTACTCACGGGTATCGCCACGGCAGTATGTGACACCCTATTCCCTCTCATCACAAGGTCGTTGATCGACCACATCGAGCAGTTCGGGGCTCAATTCGATCTCCGGCCCTTCGTTGCAGGTTATGCAGCCCTGACGTTGGCACTTGCCGCCGAAGTGTGGGTCTTCATTCACTGCGCTGAACGGATCGCGAAACATGTGAGTCACGACATTCGACAAGCCGGGTTTGCCCGGCTACAGGAGCTGTCGTTTTCATACTTCGACCGCCGGCCCGTGGGTTGGTTGATGGCGCGCATGACTTCTGACTGCGATCGCCTGGCCGATATCGTGGGATGGGGCTCATTCGATATGGTTTGGGGCAGTAGCTCGCTCGTCGCGATCACCGCCGTGATGTTCATGCTGAACTGGCGACTGGCCTGCGTCGTGCTTCTTGTCGTGCCGCCGCTCATGATCATCAGCCGTCGTTTCCAGCGGAGGATCTTGTTGAGTGCCCGCGAAGTGCGCAAGACCAACTCCATGGTCACGGCGGCCTACAACGAATCGGTCATGGGGGTGCGAACGACCAAGGCGTTCGGGCGTGAAGAGGAGAATCTGAACCGCTTTATGGAGCAATCGGATCGTCTCTACGGCGCGTCGGTGCGCAACGCTCTACAGTCGGCGGTCTATCTGCCGCTCGTCATGACCCTGGGCAGCATCGGCGCCGCGATGGCCCTGATGTACGGAGGAGTGCAGGTGATGGATGGCGCGCTGAGCCTTGGTACGCTCCTGGCGTTCATGACCTATGCGCGGCATTTCTTCGATCCGGTGCAGGAGGTGGCCACGGTTTTGGCTGAGCTCCAGATGGCACAGGCATCAGCGGAACGAGTACTTGGATTGGTGGAGACAATTCCGGAAATCCGCGACTCCGAAGACGTGCGTGAGCGGCTAAGCAAAGGGTGGATCGAGCAGGGCATGGCCGAGGACGGATACCCCCTTTGCTTCGAGCGGATCGAATTCAGGGGCGTGGGGTTCAAGTACGAAGACGGCCAGAGAGTGCTTTCGGATTTCAATCTAGGGCTGCGGGCCGGGGAGACGGTCGCGCTCGTCGGGGCTACCGGTGCGGGCAAGACGACGATTGCGGGCATCCTCTCGCGCTTTTACGAGCCGACCGACGGGCAGGTTCTTTTCGATGACGTTGACTACCGCTCGCGGAGCCTCGCTTGGCTGGAGTCGATCACGAGTGTCGTGCTGCAAGCGCCGCACCTTTTTCGCGGAACCGTGCGCGAAAACATCCGTTACGGACGACTCGAGGCCTCGGACGAGGAGGTGGAGAAGGCGGCCCTGCTGGTTGCCGCCCATGACGCGATTCTGTCGTTGGAGCATGGCTACGACACAGATGTCGGCGAGGGCGGGGGACGACTTTCATCCGGGCAAAGGCAGCTGGTCTCTTTGGCGCGCGCGGTCATTCGCGACCCTCAGATCTTGGTGCTCGACGAGGCGACCTCGTCGGTCGACGCCGAAACGGAGCAGCGCATTCAGCGCGGGTTGGAATCTGCTTTCCGCGGCCGACTCAGCGTGATCATCGCACACCGGCTCACGACTGTACGCTCGGCCGACCGGATTCTGGTGATCGACGCGGGCCGGATTGTGGAGCAGGGAACGCATCAGGAGCTGATGGCGCTGGGTGGCCGCTATCACCAGCTTTACTCAGGTCAGAGGGTCGACGAGAGAGTTCGACGGTGGGAGCCGAGAGAGTAGAGCGGACAATCGATTAGTACCGTTCCTCCGGGGCCCGCTCATCGAATTCGTCGTCGTTATCAGGCTTCAGGATCGTCGCATGTCCCTTGCGGCCATCGAGATAAGCAAGCAGTGGCCTATCTAGTCGCACATGTCTCACGGAATCGCCCTCGAAACAACCGGGCTGTCCATCGAGCCATTCGCGATCGATGAAGTCTTTCGGTGTAATTCGGTGTGGATAAGCGCTGAGCGTCAGATACCCGATCTGCTTGGAAGTGATGTTGTGGAAGAAATGTGTGCCCTGAGAAGGATCCACACTCCGATCACCAAACGCTGTCTCTACGATGATCCGTGCATCGGAGATCTGAGACCATTCCACCGGGATGCCGAGAGAGGGATCGCTTGTGCCCCAGCGGCCGGGTCCGATGAGAAGATAGCGGGCCTTCTGCAGGCGGAGCATGGCATTCAACTCGCCCACCTCTTTCGCGACCGCCGGCGTAGTCGATCCACTCAATTCCGATGTCGTCACATATATGACGTCTGTTATCGCATCGACTACTCCGTGCCCAAGCGATCTAGTCGTGCGGCATAGAATACGTTCTGCGCTGGTCTCTTTGAAGCGGACTTGGCGATCGAGTCCCCCTTGTCTCGTCATCGGACGAATCTGCAAGATGTTCAACGAAGGCTGACGCCCTAGCTGTCCAGAGCCTTGATTCGATCGACCTTCCCCCATGTCGACCGCGAATTCGATATCCGCTTCTGCTCCGAGGCCTTCCCGTACGATGTGAAGAACTTCGACGAGCGCCTCCGCCAGAGGGATGGAGCCCCATTTGAGCACATTGTGGAACGATACAACTCTTGGGCCTTCCTCCCTGAGGCTGTCTCGAATCCTGCCGTCGGCCGCGCTGAACACGCTCCCCACGTGGAGCAGAGTGCCGTCTCGCTCGGCCGTATCCAGATCGTAGAGCTTGAGATTCGATTCGCAGTTGCCGCTCGGGAAATCGAGCTGACTCATCGTCGTATCGAGCG
>NYZA01000170.1 GCA_002686955.1 Gemmatimonadota bacterium | reverse complement strand
GGTCGTCGTCTTGCCCACCTGGCGCGGCGCGTGCACCGCGAAGTACTGTCCGCGATCGATCAGCTTCGGCGCCTCGGGCAGCCGCGGCTCCGCGGGGAGCATATAGTGCTGATCGGCGCGGCAGGGGCCGGTGGTGTTGAAATAACGCATCGCGGAATAGAGCGTAGCTCACGGCGCGGCGTGTGGGTTTGGCGATCCTCGGCTCCGTACCGAACCAGCCGGAGCATGACGCTAAGCCCACCGCCTGGGGGGATCTCGATATTCTGGTGACTCCCGCGCAGCGGATGCGCCTCCGTCGGCTCAGCTACCACGGCTTCACGCTCATCGAAGACGTCCAGGCCGAGTTCGACGATCGTGTCGACGCCGACGGCGATATGGGCGCGTACCACACCTACGACGAGATGCTCGACGAGCTCGATCGGGCGGTCCTCGATCATTCCGATATATTGCGCGTCTACGAACTCGGTCCCACCTGGGAAACTGTGAACATGGGTGCCGATCGGAGCATCTGGGCGGTGAAGATCACCGATCAGCCCGATATCGAAGAGGCGGATGAGCCCGCCCTGCTCTTCATCGGCAACACCCATGCCCGCGAGGTGATCACCGTCGAGATCCCGCTGGAGCTGATCCACGATCTGACCGACGCCTACGGCGACCTTTTCCTCTATACGTGGAGCTACACGCGGGCCGACACGCCCGACCATTCTCTCTTCTACGCCCTCGGCGACGAGGCCACGCGATTCAACGGTTATCTCGCCGGGAATCCGAAATCGGGCGCGATCTACACCGCCAACGGCGAGTGGGACGATTTCATGTATGCGGAGCGGCGGAACGGAAAGGCCAAGACCTTCTCGTTTACGGCCGAAGTCGGCTGCGGGTGCTCGCCTGCCATTTCGAAGAGAAGGGCCGCCGCGGGCGGATCAAGCCGTTACGTTCCCCGGGGTTCCCGGCGACACTGCCACCCCGACGCGGACTCCCGTCCGGTCACGGAGGCGGTATGCTCTACGAGAACACCGATCAGGAGCCAGTGCCGTGACCTGGGATCCGCTGATTCATGAGCTGCGCCAAGGCCTGCCGACCCTGCTGGCGATCTACGCCTTCGGCAGCCGCGCCACGGGCGAAGCCGGGCCGGAGAGCGACCTGGACATGGCGGTTTTGGTGGAAGGCAGGGTCGCCCCTCTGGCCCTCTGGGAGCTGGCCGGCGCTCTCGCGGAGCGCGCCTCCTGCACAGTGGATCTGCTCGACCTGAGAGCCGCCACGACGGTCATGCAGTATCAGGTCATCATCACCGGAACGCAGCTCTGGGCCAAGGACCACCAGGCGGCGCTCTTCGAGACCATGGTCTTGAGTGAAAAGACCGCCCTGGGCGAGGCCCGCGCGCCGCTTCTCGAGCTCATCCAACGCGATGGGAGGATCCATGAGCGATGACGTGCTCTTGAACAAGGCCGCCACCATCGAACGTTGCGTGGCCCGGGCCCGGGAGGAGTACGACAAGGACCCCGGGACCTTCGATTCCGACTTCACTCGTCAGGATGCCGCGATCCTCAACATACAACGCGCTTGCGAGGCGGCGCTGGACATGGGACAGCACCTCATCCGCCGCCAGCGACTCGGAGTTCCCCAAGGGGCACGAAATGTCTTCGATCTCTTGGCGCGCGGTGGCTGGATCAGCGAAGATCTGGCGGCGAAGCTCAAATCGATGGTGGGCTTTCGCAACATCGTCGTGCACGACTACCAGACCTTGCAGCTCCCCGTGGCCGTGGCGATCATCACCAAGCATCTGGATGATCTCTTGGACTACTCCCAGGCGATCTTGAAGCGGGATGGGCGGGATTCCGCGAAGTAGATGGGCGCTGGGGCCAGAATCCGGCGCCGCTCTACCCGCCACGCCCCCAATGCTGATAAAGCACCCCATCCTCAAACCCCAGCTTCTCGTAATACTCCTTCGTCCCCACCGCCGAGATCACGGCCAGTCGCTCATAGCCCTCGGCCCGGGCGATCTTCACAGCCCATTCGACAAGGCGGCGCCCCAACCCTGAATGTTGCGCCTTCGCCCCATCGTTTTCGTGCAGCCGAGCGGCGGCTCCATAGACATGAACCTCGCGAACGATCGCGGCCCCGCCGAGCTCCTCGATGAACCCCCGCTCCCAAGGAAGCGACATACGCAAAAAGGCCAACAGACGTCCATCATCGCTCGTAAGCTGCAAAAAGTGTTCCTCACACGCATCGGCCCCATAGAAGGAGCGCTCCCGTCGAATCGAACGCGCATCGTACACTCCACCGCGGATCTCCCGACCCCGAATTTCCCTCGTCTCTACCCCCAGCTCGATAAGGCGACGATCGAGCTCCTGCCTGAGATTCGTGACGGTGCTTCCGGCAACGATCTCGTTGCCGGGAATGTCGCGAACGACACGAGACACCCTGCAATACTCCGGAGTGTTGGCCAGAGCATGGACGAGAACCGCCATCAACTCCTCATGCGAATAGGGCCTCCAATCCCCCCGCGAGTGCAGCCGCATGAGCTCCGTCCCCCGCACCAAAGAACAGGGATAGATCTTCAGCTCATCTGGACGGATCGACTCGTCGCCGAAGAGGCGCCCGAAATCCTCGGTATCGCTTTCCGGCGTCGCCCCAACGAGATTCGGCATCCAGTGCAGATGGATCTTGAACCCGGCTCGGCGCAAGAGCCTCACGGCCCGCCGACTCTGCTCGACCGAGTGACCCCTCTCGTTCCGCCGCAAAATATCGTCGCTGAGGCTTTGGATTCCCAACTGGACCTTCGTCGCCCCCAAGCGACGCATCCGCACCACCGACTCTTCGTCCACATGATCGGGCCGCGTCTCCACCACCAACCCGACACAGCGACACCTCGCGCGCCGATTGCGATCCTGCGTCGCCACCAAGCGCTTCCAATCCGCATCCCCCGCCCCCGCTACCCACTCAGCGCCCCCATCGTCCCCGCCGCGGCGCACGTCCCAGCGAGAATCGCCGACCTCGTTCAGAGCATCGATACAGCGCCGCACGAACCAAACCCTGTATGCCTGCGGATACGCCGTCCACGTGCCGCCTAAGATCAACAGCTCGACCTTGTCCACCGCGTGACCCAGACGATGAAGCGCAACCACCCGATTCCAGGTCTGCCGAAAAGGATCGAAACTGTTGGCAACCGCCCGCTGCGCCCCCGGCTCGCTCGCCAGATAGCTCTTCGGCATCCCCTCATCGCTCGGGCAAAAAACACATTTTCCAGGGCAGGGATGAGGCTCAGTCAGTACGGTAACCGGCGCGACACCGCTCCAGGTTCGCGTCGGCTTTCGAAGCAGACGCCCAATCAGTTGCCGCTCACCAAGCCCGAAATCGTGCCGATCGCCGAGCGCCCGCACCCCCGCGATGAGTTCCGATCGTGAGAAGAACCCCTTCCCATCCTTCGGATTCGCCCGCAGAATCTTATCCAACGATCGAGAATCGACCTCCGGCAACGCACCGACCGCCCGCAGAATCGAAGCCAGCTCGTTCTCGTAGGCCCTCGGCTCGAAGCTCTCGAACTCTCGGTGTCGCTCGCGGTCCATAATCCACCATCGTATTCGCTCCCCATGCAACCCGCCACGATAGATGATACCGTGGAGAGGGAGCCGCGGATTGGAGGCAAGCCGTGACGCTGGACGAGCTGGAACAAATACTCGCAGCCTTTGAAGAGGAGGAAGTCGAGTACGTCGTGATCGGTGGAGCGGCCGTGAACGCCCACGGACTGATTCGCGCGACCGAAGACATCGACGTGATGATCCGCCCCACTGCGGAGAACGTCGACCGACTGCGCCGATCGCTCCGGTCGATCTGGGATGACCCTTCGATCGATGAGATCAGGGCCGAGGAGCTGGCCGGAGAGTACCCCGCGTTGCGCTATGTCCCTCCCGAGGGAGAACTCTATCTCGACATCGTAGCCCGTTTCGGTGACGCATTCGGCTTCGATGACATCGAAAGTCAACGCATGGAATTGGGGCGCGTCGCCATGACCGTCGCGACCCCGCTCGCCCTCTACCGTATGAAGAAGGACACGGTCAGAGAGGTCGATCGCGCGGATGCCAGCGCCTTGCGACGGCGTTTCGACATCGATGATCCCGAGGACTGATCGGAAATGCCGGTTCGCAAGTATCGCTCGGTCGAAGAAATGCCGCCCCCTCCCCATTGTGAGCAGGGTAGCCCCGCACATATCAGACGGCTCGCCTCGCTCTGGAGCCGCGCGACCCTCCTAGCTCCTAGAACGATGAAAAGCGGTCTGTATCGCTACCGGAGTGTTGTCGATGCGGAGCTGGCTCGCCGCTCCGCTCTGCCGAACGCAGAGAAATCGCCTCCCCCCGATTGCGGCTCCGGCGGCCACCGGCCCGGATGAAACCCGCCACGGCAGACGCCCTGAATCGACTCAACCGCCGCTTCTACGACGAAGCCGCGGCGGAGTTCTCGGCGAGCCGCGCCAGGCCCTGGCCGGGCTGGAGCCGCCTCATGCCGATCCTGCTCCAGGATCGATCGTTCGCATCCCCCCTGCGCGTCCTCGACCTCGGCTGCGGAAACGGGCGATTCGCGCGTTTCCTCCAACAAAACACGGAAACCGCGCTCGACTACACCGGAGCCGACGCGAGCGAGCCTCTCATACGCGAATGCTCCACCGTCCCCACCCCAGACGAATCGCACTTTCGCTTCGAAAAGTGCGACTTCATCGAAGCCGCGATCCCGCCACCCATCGCCCGCCGCCGCTACGACCTCATCGCCCTCTTCGGAGTGATGCATCACATCCCCGGCTTCGATACACGCCTCGCGCTCCTGCGCACCCTCGCCCCGCTCCTCGCTCGCCAACCCTCGCCCGGCGGACGGATCGCCCTCACCTTCTGGCGCTTCGCGCACGCGCCCCGTTTCGCGCGCCGCACCGTCCCCTGGAACGAATTCGTCGCCACCCCCACCGGCCGCGAGCTCGGGATCGACCCGGACGATCTCGAAGAAGGGGACGCGATCCTGCGCTGGGGACCGCCCCCCCACCGCTACCGCTACTGTCACCACCTCTCGCCCGACGAACAGACCGCGCTGCTCGAAAGAGCCGGCCTCCGCGCCACGGCCCAATTCGAGTCGGACGGCGAAGGCGGACATTTGAACCGCTATGCAGTGGCCGCCCGCGAATGCCGATAGCCATTGCATGCCGGCGTCCACCTCATCGAAGAGCATCGAGGCCCGAACGAAGCTCCTGCGGGCCGCCTATCGGGGCAAACACCCGGGCAGACTCCACGATCAAGCCGCCGATCGAGCCCGCCGCCGCGTCTGGAGCTCCGTCGCGCACTCCCCGGACGACGACGCCACCTCGATCCGCGCCGACGCCGCCCTGCAGCTCACCCTCGCCCTGATCCCAGGCATCGTATTGGCCGGCACCCACTTGCGCGGCTCCTCCGACACCCGCGTGCTGCGTCATTGGCAGCAAACCGGCCGCCGCCCCGCCGGCTACCCCCTCTACCGAGCATCGGGCGTCGTCCAGCTCATCGGAATCCTCCTCACCGGCCTCGCCACCCTCGGCGTCGGAATCGTGGTCGCCTACTGGATCATGAAGCGACACAGCGAGCGAATCGTCTTTCACGCCCCGCCCCGCGGAAGTGCCCGCAAGCGCAAAGGGAAGCGGCACAAGTAAATACGCCGGCGGAGAAGCCAGGGGATTGAGGCGATACGCGACCTCGACCCCAGACTCTGAAAACGACGCAATCCCGCGCCGAGCCGCGGACACGATTGGGGCTGGATCGCACGTGCTTTTGAACGCGTGCGCCGGTGCCGAGCGCCGATACCGCGCGACGTGCGGGTTGTCGATCGCTGAGGGGCCCGCGGCGGCGCGACTCGCGGGTGATCCGGCCGGTTCCCGCGCGCAGTGGGGGGCGAAATTGACACCTGGTGCGCGGAGATGGGGGTCAACCTGACAACTTGCTTCGAGAAACCGCCAAGTCGCCCCCTAAGCACTGTTTTCACCGGTCTTGGCCCCCTTGCCGCCGAGATTCGTCAAGTTCACCCCCCACTGTGTGGGTGGAGTGTCAAGTGCAGCCCCAACTGTGCGCAACGACGCGCTCATGAACCGAGAGCCCGGACCCTCAACGATCCGCGGCCCGCCCGACGATCGGGCAGAGCGAAAAGCCGCTGCGTGGCGCTTCATCTGTCGAGGCGCAGTCCCAACCCCTCGGCGATCTTCCGTGGTGCCGGTTTCGCGAGTTGCGTTCGGCCTTCGTGGATGCCAGCCCTGATGGGCGGGTCTTCGAATGCATCCGCGTGCAGAATATTCATCGGCTCTTAGCGATTTTACTCCATGTGTACCCACGTATATGGTATTTTTACCTAACTTTATAAGGTCGGCCCCGATGCCCACCCCCGCAAACCCTCCAAAGGCCCCCGTCCGCATGGACGCCACCGATCGAAAGATCCTCCTCTCCCTCCAGGCCGAAGGGCGCATGACCAACGCCGAGCTCGCGCAGCGGGTCGGGCTATCGCCCCCTTCGGTTCTGGAGCGCGTCAAGAAGATGGAGCGGGGCGGCGTGATTCGCGGTTACGTGGCTCTCCTGGAGCCGGACTTGGTCGGCCTGCGCTGCTTCACCTACGTCGAAGTGTCGCTTGCTCGGCATGGCAACGAAGCGGTGCAGCGCTTCGTCCACCAGATCACCCGGATGGACGAGGTGCTCGAGTGTCACCACATAACCGGCGAGGCCGATTTTCTGCTCAAGATCGCCACGCGTGACATCCCCGCGTACGAAGAGCTGATCCTCCACCGCCTCACCGCGCTGCCCGACGTGCAGAACCTGAAGACGCTCGTGGTCCTCTCGACCATGAAGCAAGAAACCGCTCTCCCAATCGCAAAGGATGATGAGGCATGAGCATGCAAGGGAACTCCGATCACGAACGCGGCCTGAGGCACTGGATCCAGGAGGGGAAGAAGATCGCCTCGGATCGCAGCCGGCGCATCGGGCGCACGAGGAAATGGAAGTTCGACACGGTTGCGACACACGGCCTCTACGATTTCGAGCAGGCATCGAGCCTCAACAACGGCTCGATCATGGAGCCGATCTACATGAGCCCGGCGCAGGCCTTCCACGACTACGACGAGATGGAAGTCGCTCTGGCCTACCAGATGCCCTCGTGGACCTACACCCGAATCGCCAACCCCTCCACCTTCTTCCTCGAAGAAACGGTCGCGCTTCTCGAGAGCTACGGCACCAATCTCGAGGCCGGATGTGTCGCTTGCTCGAGCGGTATGAGCGCGATTCGAACCGCGATCGAGCCTTTCCTCGTGAACGACCGCTCCGCGCCACCCGCCAATTTCGTCTCCACATCGCGCGTCTACGGAGGGACATTCCAGCAGTTTTCTCAGCGACAGATGCACGATCGAAACATCGAAGTGCGTTGGGTCACCGACAATCTCGACATCGACGAATGGGCATCGAAGATCGACTCCGGCACGAGGTTCCTCTATGGCGAGATGCCGTCGAATCCGGCGGTTGCGCTCTTCGATATCGAGAAGGTCGCCGAGCTCGCCCATGCCCACGGCATTCCGCTGATCGTGGACAGCACGTGCGCGTCGCCGGCGCTGCTCAGACCCTTGGCCTTCGGTGCCGACATCGTAGTTCAGTCCGCATCGAAAGTGATGGTGGCGAGCGGCATGGCGATCGCGGGTACGATGACCGCGAAGAAGGGGATCCCCAGCCGAGTCGGTCCCGACGAGATGAGAGAGGATTTCGCGACCTGGGTCAAGCTCCTCCCCTACCGCGACAACGGTCCCGCGATGAGCCCGATGACCGCCGTTCTCGCCCTGAACGAGCTTCGATCGTTGCGCACGCGTGTCGCGCAGATGAGCCGATCGGCGCAGCAGGTCGCACGTTTTCTCGACGAGCATCCCAAGGTGGCCCGCGTGAACTACCCGGGCTTGCCGAACCACACGCAGGCATCGATCGCCGACAAGTACCTGACCCTTGTCGACAGCGAGTACGACGCGGGCGGGCTAGAGCATCTCTACGGCTACATGATGGTCTTCGAGGTGGCGGAGAGAGATGCCTTCGCTCCGATCAACACCCGCTCCTTCTACGACAATCTGAATATGTTCTGGCGCGCAACCGATTTGGGGCGCGTGAAATCGGTCGCGACGCTGCCGGCCATCTCGACACACCAGCAGCAAGGTGAAGAGGGCCGCGCTCTAGCAGCGATCCAGCCGAACTATGTGCGCATTTCGATCGGAATCGAGCACGTAGACGACGTGATCACCGATCTGGATCGCGCTTTGGACGCCATCGATTGACGGCGTCGAAGGGAACCCTGATGAAAAGCAATCTCGCGCTCATCGGCTTCGGCACGGTCGGGCAAGGGCTCTGTGAAATCCTCCAATCGAAACGCTCCTCTCTCTTCGAGAGCCGTGGATTCGAGTGGAATCTGGTGGCGGTCTCCGACTTCGTCTAAGGCTCGGTCTACTGTCCCGATGGTCTCGATGTCGACGCGCTTCTGGCTCTGGCCCGGGCGGGGAGATCGCTCGAGGAGTACGGCGGATCAGGTGAGATCCACAAAGGCTGGGACGCTCTGAAGACCGCCGGCGAGACGAACGCGCATACGGTCTGCGAGCTCTCGTTCACCGACGTGACGACCGGTGAGCCCGCCATCGGCCATTGCCGCGCCGCTATCGAGGCCGGCAAGCACATCGTCACCAGCAACAAGGGCCCGGCGGCCCTCCGCTACGCGGAGCTCGACGCCCTCGCCAAGATAAAGGGGGTTCGCTTCATGATCGAAGGCACCGTGATGGCCGGAACGCCGGTGCTGAATCTCGCGCGCGGTCCTCTGGCCGGCTGCGAGATCCGATCGGCCCGGGGCATACTCAACGGCACAACCAACTACATCCTTTCCGAGATGGAGAGCGGAGCCGAGTACGACGATGTGCTGGCCCGGGCGCAGGAGCTCGGCTATGCCGAGGCGGATCCGACCGGCGACGTTGAAGGCTTCGACGCAATGGCCAAGGTCGTCATCCTGGCCAATGTGGTGCTCGGTGTGCCGATCGGTCCGGCCGATGTCGAACGGACCGGGATCGCTGGCATTACGCCCGAGATGATCGAAGAGGCCCGCATCGAAAAGGCGCGATGGAAGCTCCTGGGAAGCGTCGAGCGCGGCGCCGAAGGGATCAAGGCGTCGGTGGCGCCCGGGCGCGTGCCCCTCAGCCACCCACTGGCCGGCGTCATGGGAGCGACGAACGCCCTCACCTTCGAAACCGATCTCTTGGGCGATGTCACTGTCGTGGGCCCGGGAGCGGGGAAGAAAGAGACAGGGTTCTCGATTCTGAACGACATCCTGGAGATCCACCGCGACACGGAAGGCGGATCGAGATGAAGATGCTCATCAGTGGCGAGTGGATCGCCAAAAAAGAGACGATCGATGTCCTCAATCCTCTCGACGGCTCGCTCGTCGACACCGTGCCCCGAGGTAGCGCGGAAGATGTCGACGCGGCCATCGAGTCCGCCGTCCGGGGCTTCCACATCAATCGAGATCTACCCGCGCACCGCAGGATCACGATCCTCTTCAAGGCCGCCGAGCTGATGCGGGAGCGCTACGAAGAGCTCGCGCGAACCATCGCGACCGAAGGCTCCAAGACGATCACCGAGGCCAGAAAAGAGGTCGGGCGCGCGATCAATACGATGACGATTTCGGCCGAGGAGGCCCGCCGCATCGACGGTGAGACCCTGCCCTTCGACAGTGCCGAAGGGTCGGAAAACCGTGTCGGCTACTACTTCCGTTTTCCGATCGGCGTGATCGCCGCGATCACGCCCTTCAACGACCCGCTCAATCTGGTCGCCCACAAATTGGGGCCGGCGATCGCGGGCGGCAACTCGGTCGTGCTGAAGCCGGCGACCGTCACACCTCTCTCCGCGCTCAAGCTGGCCGAAATCCTGCTGCAAGCGGGACTGCCCGGCGAGGTGCTGAATGTCGTCACCGGCCCCGGGGGCGAGATCGGAGAAGCGCTGGTGCGGGATGAGCGTGTGCGCATGGTTTCGTTCACCGGTGGCGTCGAGGCGGGCGAACGGATCGCAAAGCTCGCCGGCTTGAAAAAGATCGGAATGGAGCTGGGCGGAAACGCTCCCGTGATCGTCGATGAGGATTGCGATCTCGACGAAGCGGTGGAGTCGTGTGTCTCCGGCGCATTCTGGGCCGTGGGGCAGAACTGTATCGGCGTGCAGCGGGTGCTGATCCATGGAGCGATCTACGAACGCTTCCGTGACGCTTTCGCCGCGCGCACCGATCGCTACAAAGTCGGCGATCAACTAGACGAAGAAACCGACATGGGGCCGATGATCACCGAGAGCGAGGCGAAACGGGTCGTCGACTGGGTCGAGGAAGCGGTGGCGATGGGTGCGAAGCTGCTCGCCGGAGGCACCCGAGAGGGCACATTGGTGCGACCGACCGTGCTGGAGGGGGTTGCGGCGAGGGCCAAGCTGGGCTGCCAGGAGGTTTTCGGTCCCGTGGTTACGCTACAACCCTACGGCACACTCGATGAGGCGATCGAAATCGCCAACTCGGTCGATGTCGGACTCCACGGGGCGATCTTCACGAACGATCTGAACCGCGCCTTCTACGCCATCAAGAGGATGGATGTCGGTGGCATCATGGTGAACGATTCCAGCGACTATCGGGTTGATCTGATGCCCTTCGGTGGGGTCAAGAAGAGCGGCCTGGGGCGCGAAGGGATCCGTTTCGCCCTGCAAGAGATGACGGAACCGAAAGTGGTCTGCTTCAACCTTCGCGAACCTGATTGAGTCCGTCTACTCCAGCGTGGTTCAGAAACCGAGCTCGTTCACGATCGCATCCAGCAAAGTCTGGTTGCGATCGGCGGTGATCTCCCAGACCATCATTCCGGCGAGATCGTTGTTCCTCACCATGGCCGCCTTCAGGCCGATCGACTGTGCGTCATCGTAGCTGATGAAATGGCCACCGTATTGGCTCGGGGAGTAGAGATAGGGAACCATGCAGTTCGAATCCCAGGCCTTCGTGTAGCTCCCGGAGAGCTCGAAGGTCTCGATCTCGAAGAAATCGTTGACGCCGGTATCGCCCGAGGCCCAATCGTCCCAGGTTCCGGGCGGCACATCGGTGGCGGGCTGAAAGAGCCCCAGGTCGGTAGCCGGGACTCCGCTCCAGGCCCGCCCGTAGAAGGGTGCCCCGACCACCACCTTCTCCGGCGCTACGCCCGCATCGAGCCAGGCCTGCACCGCGTATTCGGTGTTGTAGCGGTTACGGATCAGCTCGTTCGGATTCGGATCGTCGGGGCTCGGGCGCAGCTTGGAGTGATGGTTCGTCATCGAGAGATCCCATGCACCGTGGTAGTCGTAGGTCATGAGATTCATCCAGTCGAGATGATCGGCGATCTCGGCCATCTCGTAGTTCTCCGTCTTGTCGTAGCCGGCCGGGGCGGCGATGGTGAGCAGATAAGGGCGCCCATCCTCCGCCGCGGCCTGGTCGAGCTGCTGCCTGAGCTCCGCCATGAGCAGGGTGTAGTTCTCCTTGTCCTCGGGGCGGTACGTGTTTTCCGGGAGGCCGCAACACACGGGATACTCCCAATCGATATCGACGCCGTCGAAGCTGTACTGTCGAATGAAATCGATGCAGGAGCTCGCAAAGGCGGTGCGCGACTGCGAGCTCAGAGCGACATCGGAGAAGCGACCGGACCACGTCCACCCCCCCACCGAAATGAAGGTCTTCAAGTGGGGATACTGCTCCTTCAGAACGATATTCAGTTGCTTGTAGGTGCCCCGGAAGGGGTCCTCCCAACTGTCGCCGGGGTAGTACTTGTCGACCGCCGCGTAGTAGTCGCCGATGGCGATCTTCAGATCGGCCCCGATGTTGGCGAAGGCGTAGTTGATATGAGAGACTTTTGCCGCCGGAATGTCGAGGGGATGGTAGTTCCTGGCATAGATGCCCCATTCGATGTAGTAGGCGACGATCTTCTTCTCGTCAGGCGGGTCGCCGTTCATCTGGAAGAGGAAGCTCTCGGAATCAAGCTCGGTCTCGCCGTCGTAGATCGTGGCCCCGGCGGTGTAGGAGCCCGATGGAGCCGTGAGCGGGATCGGAATGTCGAGATGGACCGTGACAGAATCGCCGGCGGCGATCTCATAGGGGGGCCCATCGTAAATCGTCTGCTCGAAATCGACCGAGGGCGCGGACCACGCCCACACGATCGCCTTCGTCAGAGAGGCGGAATCGGGCGAGGTGTTGCTCACTTGCAGATCGAGACTGACGGTGTCACCCGGATCGTAAGCACTCTGATAGCCGGAGAGGGCGAGATCGAGGCCGCCGCCGCCGGAGAGGCCGTCGAGGTAGGGCCGGTGGGAGCCTGAGAACTCCAGGCCACAGTCGAGATCCCAATTGATCGACCAGGTCATGAGTCCCCGAAACTCGGGGTAGCCCGCGGGATTCGCAAGCTGATAGCTCCCGCCGAAACCCTGCCCCAGCACGAGATAGTCCACCGCCTGCTGGACCACCGGCGGCGTGGTGTAGCCCGAGCCGGCGGCCGCGGCGCAGGCGGGCAGACCGATCATCACCTGATCGCTCCGCAGAGGCTCGAAAAAGATCGGCGAGACGAATGCGTTGACATCGAAGCCCGCCAGCAGCATATCGGCCATGGCGGCGTGGAAATCGGCCTGCGCCGGCAGATAGATATTGCCGTCTCGGCCGTACATCGAGCCGGTGTTGTAGTGCTGCACGTGCACATAGGTCAGCTCGTCTCGAAAGGCGTGGAGGAAGGGCAGGTAGGCGCCCCAGATGCTCGAATAGGAGCCGTAACCTCCCTGGACGAAGGCCGTTTCCGGCGCTGCGGTGAGCACGAAGCCAGGGCCGAAGTGATCCAACAGGCGCTGCACGGCGTCGATGAGATTGACGATGCGCGGGCTCGTCGGAGCGCGAAAATCGGTGTCGCCGGGCTCGAGCAAAAGCGACTGCCCCTCGAGATCGATGTCGAGGCCGTCGAAGGCGTGGGTCTCGATAATGCTCGTCATCGAGTTGAAGAAGGAATCGGCGTCCGCCGCGGTGTCGAGGTAGACCGGAGAGGCGGCCCCGCCAACCGAGATCAGGACGGTCTTGCCGGCCGATCGAAGGCCCGCGACATCGGTGGTGAAGTCGGCGGGGTTCGGATAGATCTGGGGATGGGGGGTGAACACCATCTCGCTGCCCAGCCAAGAGCCGGCCTCCGCGAAGGCGATGTTGACCACGTCGTAGGCGTCGGGCACACCGGTCAGGGTCAGGTTCCCGCCGGCACCGGGCCAGTTGTGCCAGTAGCCGACGATGGCCTTCGAGGGGACGGCGGCGTCCGAGGGCGAAGCCAGGCCGAGGGTCAAGAGCGCGGAAGCGAGAACGGCGGAGAGCGGCGGAAGCGCCCCGCGGGGGATGGGGGGGAGCATGCGCGATTCCGTGTTGTGGGGAGCGTTGATGCGCGTCAACATCATGATTACACAGAACTCTCGCGGATACAGTCATAGAGGGCGGCGAAGCGCGTATACCATTGTGGCGGGTTGTTCGCCCCTCCCACCCCGCTCTTGGAGAAACGCCCCCCTGCGAATCCTGATCACCATCGCGCTGGCGACGGGCCTATCGACGCTCGCATTGGCCCTGCCCCCGGCCGACGCGACCGCCTTGAGGGAAGTGCACCTCTCCGATTGGGTGTTCGACGATCGGCACCCGATCGAGCTGCGCTTGAGCTTCTCCCAGCCCGCCTTCTGGGACAGCCTTCACGAGAACTACCAAGAGGGTGAGTACCTCTCCGCGACTCTGAGTTTCGACGGCCGCGACTACGAGAATGTCGGCGTTCGTTTCAAGGGCGAATCTTCGATGTGGGGCTTCCCCACCGAGAAGAAGCCGTTCAAGATCAAGATCGATGCGTTCAACGAGGAGCAGACCTTTTTCGGTCTGACGAAGCTCAGCCTGAGCAACGGTTTTCGAGATCCTTCCTTCTTGCGAGAGAAGCTCTTCTACGACGCCGGCGGCGAGTTCCTGCCCTGCGGCCGCGCCAATTTCGCCAAGCTCTTCATAAACGACGTCTACTGGGGCTTGTACACCAATGTGAAGCAGGTGGACAAACGCCAGATCCAGAGGCACTTCGGCGGCAACGAAGACGGCAACCTTTTCAAAGGGGATCCTCAGGGCTGGCTGGTCTGGTACGGTCCCGAGTGGTGGATGTACGACAGCAAGTACAAACTCGTGACCAACGAAGCGGCGAACGACTGGAGCGACCTGATCGATCTGATCGATCGAGTCGACAATTCATCGATTCTCGACTTCCAGGACGAGCTAGAACCTGCCTTTCATATCCGGAACTTCCTCTTCCTCTCGGCGCTCTACAACCTCTACATCACTCTCGACAGCTACATCGGCGAGGGGCACAATTTCTATCTCTACCATCGCGACGATACCGATCGCTTCACGATCTTGCCCTGGGACGGCAACGAGGCATTCGCGGCTTGCCTGGCCTACGTTTGGCCCGATCTGCTGGAGCTTCCGCTCTTCTGGGAACGTTCGCAGGAGCATCCCAGGCCTCTGGTCAACAAGATGTTCGATATTCCGGAGTATCGGGACATCTATCTGATGGACTACCAACATATCGTGGAGACGCACTTCGACGAAGCAGAGCTCTTCGTGAACGAGCTGATGGCGTCGAACCGCACGACGATTCAAGATGAATGGGGCGAGTACGGTGACTGGATCGAGATATACAACTCGAACCCCTCGCCGGTGAACCTCGAAGGACTGCTCCTGACCGACAACCCTCAGACACCCGATAAGTGGGAGCTCCCCTCGGTCGAGATCGCCGGCCATGGGCATCTGCTGATCTGGGCCGATGGAGACACGACGCAGGGAGCTCTGCACGCCGCCTTCAAACTGAGCGCGGGCGGCGAGTACGTCGGTCTCGACGAGAGGGACGGCGTCGTTCCGATCGACAGGCTGAGCTTCGGCGCCCAGAACGCCGATATCTCCTACGGTCGGCTGCCGGACGGGGGCTCCGACTGGACCACGATGAGCACACCGACGCCGGGTACGAGCAACGTGGGCGGAATGAGCGCCGCGGCCAAGGCGCTCACCGAACGACGGCACCGGTAGCGGTCCACATGCCCAAGATCATCATCGTCGGCGCGAGCACACTTGACATCGTGAGCGAGGTGACGCAGTACCCCGCCGAAGACCAGGAGGTGCGCGCCACGCGCCGCGAGGAGCGAGTCGGGGGAAACGGCGCCAATACCGCGCGTGTGCTCGCGGGACTTGGTCACGAAGTGACGCTGCTTTCACTCTGGAGCCGAGATGAGGCGGGTCGACGGATCGCCCGTGAGCTCGAAGGGATCGGTGTCGACATTCGCCACTGTCGCGAGGTAGCGAGCGGCTCGACGCCCACCTCGCACATCGTTCTCAGTCGCGCCACCGGTTCACGCACGATCGTCCATAGCCGCGATCTCCCGGAGCTCGAGCTCGACGATTTGGAGCGGATCGATATCTCGGATGTGGACTGGATCCACTTCGAGGCGCGCGAATCGCCGGAGATGCTCCGGATGTTGACCGCGGCGCGTGGCATCGCGGGAGCCGCCAAGATCTCACTCGAAATCGAAAAGGAGAGGACATCGATCGAAACGATGTGGCCCATTTCGGGCACGATAGTGTTCTCCCGTGCCTTCGCCCACGCCCGTGGATTCGAGAATGCGGATGACCTCTTGTACCGGGTGCGGCGCTCGGCACCGGAGGCCAATCTCGTCTGCACCTGGGGCGAACAAGGTGCCTTCGGACTGGAAGACGAGATCTTCCACGTGCCGGCGTTCGTGCCGCCGAAGGTCGTCGACACCCTCGGTGCCGGCGATGTCTTCAACGCCGGCCTGATCGATGCGCTCGCGCGTGGTGCAACCTTCCCCGACGCTCTCTCCCGGGCCTGTCGCCTGGCGGGTGAGAAGGTCGGTCGCCAGGGGTTCGAGGGACTGCTCTGAGCCCGCATTGTTCACCGAAACGCGTAGCGAGACGGCGGAGATCCGTACGTGGCAGGTGCTTCGTGCCCTCGCCACGCGGAGGCGTGGTAGCACCCACGTCGCACAAGCGGCGAGGGTGGGAAGTGCCTGCCACACGCGGATATACGCCGGCGTAGTAGCGTTTCGGTGAATAACGCGGGCTGATCTATCGCGGCCCCATCATCGCCGAGAGATCCCCCAACACCACGTAGAGAGTTTTCGTGTACCAGGCACCCGCGCTCATCGATTGTTCCGCATCCCAGAGGTTGATCTTTCTCGTCGCGCTCTGGCCGCCGAGGCAGTCGAAATTCCACCAGCTCGCGTACAGAGTTTCCGGCGTGTAGAGCGCGATCGCGTGGCGCAGATCGGCGCTAGCGAAGACCACCGCACCGCGCTGCACGGTGACCGTCTGATTCTCCGTGCACTCCGGCATCGCCTGCTCCTCGAAGCCGACGCCTTGGGTGTAGACAAAGATCCGCTCGCTCACATAAGGCTCAACGTAGGCGGTGACCCATTCGCGGGTATATGTATCGCTTTCAGCCGGTCTGTAGCCGACCTCCCAGCGAACGACATCGTACACGGGATGGTTAAAGAGTGTCGCTCTGCGCTGGAACTCCCCTCCGTAGACGACCGGACGATGCTCGCCGCCGCCGTACGATTGCGGCCCCCATTGCAGAGGCAATGTGCGGGTGTAGTAGCTTCTCGCGGACTGCTGCTCTTCGATCAGCGGGGAGCCGTGTCCCCACATATCGCCCGCCTCGGTGGGGCCGAATCCCACATCGCTGAGCCCGGGCTTGAAGAGAGCGGTCTGCAGCTCGCGCCCTGAATCCCAGTGGTTCAGAAACTGTCGCCCTCCCCACCACAGCTCGTAGGCGACCCCACCCCAAACCCGATCGAAGTGCATCGTGATGGCGCCGTTGGAGATGGTGCGCAGAGCGGTGTGATGACCGGTGCCGTAGCTCAGATCTTCGCCGTAGCGGGGAAAGGCCCAGCCAAGGGGGCCCTCGAGATCGTAGCCGGGAGGATTCTCCCCCTGGCGCGTCGTCATATGATCTCCGTCGGAGGGCCTGTGGGCGCGCCGAACCTCGGCCAGGCCGTCGCGGGGGTCGTTCCATGTGAAGCCGAGCGTGCCCTCGGTCTGGTAGCCCCCTTCGCCCGCGGTCCGTGAATCCATGTGGTCCAGTGAGGGGGGATTGTATAGCCGGTACAGGTTCGCTCGATCGGCCGCGTCGCCCGCGGCGAGGTACCAGATCAACCCCTCGTTGGTGCCCCCCGGATTCTCCGAAGAGCCCTCGTCGATCGTGATGTGGTCCCCCTCGGGGCCGTGGTTTGGCAACCACCACCGGTTGATCGGAACGACCATTGTGTTGAGGGGAATATCCGACGCAAGCACGTCGCCTGAAAAGACGGTCGCGGCCAAGATCCAGCCCGCGAATCGTAGGGATCGATTCATAATGACGGTTCCTTTGCGGCCATCCTAACCCGATTCCATCCCCACCAGTACCTCGCTCCGATAGCCCCAGCTCCGCCGCGCCAGCGCCTCGATCTCCCCCTTCGACCACCGGAGCGTGCGCCGCACCCATTCGAGCTCATCGGGCAATGTCGTGTCGAAGATGCCCGGATCGTCGGACGCCACCGCGATCGGAAGTCCCGCTTCGACGAATCGGTGCACCGGGTGGTGGGCATCGTCGGTGAGTCCGGCCAGCCGCCGGTTCGACGTGGGGCAGACCTCGATAATCGCCCCCGTCTTCAGAATAGCCGACATCGCATAGTCTTGTCGCTTGCGAAGCTCTTCGAGCCGCTCGCGATCGTACGATAGCTCGAGCATCGAATCGGTCGCGAAGGTCTCTACCTTCGAGAGCTCCCGCGCCGCGCGCTCACGGTCGACGCGCACGCCGAATCGCTCCAGACCCGGGGCGTGCTTCAAATCGTAGCGAAGCTGATCGGCCCTCTCCCCCGCACGCTCCAGCCGCGTGTGCACGCCGAAGCTCTCGGGATCGACCCCCAGCGCGATCGCATGCCCCAGCCGGTGCGCTCCCATCTCCGCGGCCTCCTGCACCCAGCGAAGCGCGCTCTCCAGCGATTTGTCCTCGAAGCTCTCCCCGACGTGGTAGAGGATCGCCAACGCCCGTTGTGGTGCGGCGCGGTTGTGCTCCCGCACCGCGTCGAAGAATGCGCTTTTCCGTTTCGGGGGATGCCCCTCCTCCACCGCGCAGAAATCGACACCGGTCAGCAGCTCGCCATGCGGGCCCAGCGAGAGATCCCGCATCAGATCCCACAAGTACCAGGGATCCTCCCTCGAGAGACTGATCGCGACCCGGGCGTCCACTCCGAGCTCCGCTCCACGCGCCGCACGCTCCAGCATGCGCGTCAACAGCCCCTTCGCGAGCTCCCGCGGCTCGGTCGGGGGCGGCATCATCCGCAGCTCCGCGTGCCGCACACCGATCTCCGCGTAATCCCGCAGAATCCGCAGCATGAAACGGTCGAGCTCGTTCTCGAGCCGCCCCTCGAAGCCCGGATCCGAGCGCGGCCGGCTCAGCTCGCTCGCCGCGATCAGCAGGTCGAACTTCGCCTGGAAGCGCTCGAAGCGCCCACCGTCCCCGTCGCCGAACACGAAGAGCTCTTTGAACTCGTTCTCCGCCCCCGCCTCTTTGCGGCGCACCCTTTCGACGATCGCCTCCGGATCGGGTCGCACGCCGAAAGCGGCCTCATAGCTCCCCTGATAGGCGCTCCAGTCGATTCGATCGCTCACCAAAATATGTTGCAGCAAGGCATCGTGCCGAATGCAGCCGTAGAGATGCGCGTGCAGCTCGACCAATCCCCCATCTTCTCTCATCGCCCCGCCAGCTCCGCCTCGCGCTGCTCCGCCTCGAGCTCTTCGATCACGCCGCAGAACTGCAAGAGAGGCGGAAGGGCCAACATAGTCGCCAGGAAGCAGGCCGCGACACCGATCGCCAGGGCGATTCCGAGCGACGCCATTCCGCGATGGGAATAGAGACCGATGCTGCCGAAACCGGCCATTGTCGTCAGACTGGTCAAAAGCATCGCTCTGCCCACGCCCGACCCCGCCTCGCGCAGTCCGCCACCGTGCCTCAGTCGATGGAGCAGATGCACGCCGTCATCCACCCCGATCCCGATCAAAATCGGAATGCCGATCACGTTGACGAAATTGTAGCTCACACCCAGCAGCTTCATTGTTCCGAGCGACCAGGCGGTCGCGACGATCAAAGGCACCATCGCGAGCAGAGTGGGCAGGGGCCGGCGAAAATCGCAGAAGAGCAGAAACGCGATCGCGACGAAGGCCGCCGGCACGGCGATGAACCCTTCTCGCAACATCTCTTCGTTCATCTCCAGGATCAGCTGCGGCGTGCCGACCGCTTCTCCGTGTACCTGGGCCACCTCTTCGCTGAAGCGCACCAGCGGCTCCCGCTCGTAGATATCGCCCTTCGGCATCAGAGTGATGAGAAACTCGCCCGTCACCGCCGACCGGTACCGTTCGACCACATCGCCGGGAAGATCGTCGATCGTCGCCGCGCGATCGATGCGAGTCATCCGCTCGACCCGCGCGGCCAGGCGTTCTCCGAAGCGATCGGCCAGCCCGCGCACGCGCTCCCAGTTCACCACGTCTTCCGCCTCCGCGCCGAGCGCGCCGGCCACCGAGCTCTCCAGGCGATAGGCCAAGCGGGAGAGTCTGCCGTCGAGCTCCTCAGCGCCGGTGAGGCGGGCCGCGGAGGTGGCGATCCGATCGAGGCCGCTCAGGTAAGCGAGATCGCCGATCTCGATTATGTTGTCGCGAAGGCGGCCGACCTGCTCGGCGAGAGCAATGCGCTCGGCTTCGTCGGCCGGATCGAATCGTCGCTCTCCCCTCGCCGCGGCCGCGCGAATTCGGCGGATCGTCTCTCCAGCTTGCGCCGCTTCGTCCGGCGGGGGAAGCCAGAGCGAGATATCGTCGACATCGCCGACCGATTCCAGATCTCTGAACGCCTCCGCCAAATGTCGCGAGGTCTCGATATCGGGCGCCGTTACGAAGGCGACTTCCATCGAAAGACCGAAGCGCTCCACGATTTCGGGTTGCAGATCGACCGACCGGAGCCCCGCCGGCTCCAACTCGAGCATATTGTATTCATATCGGTTTTGGGTGCCGAGCCAGATGCCCGCGGCCGTGGTGACGACAACAACGATCGAGAATGGGAGGGCGCGCCGGCCGGCCCCATGCGCCAGAGCGCCAAGCGCCGGGAGGGGGCGGCTGGCGAGTCGACGTCCCGCGCTGGAAAGTCGTTCGTCGCGCCACATGAGCAGAGCCGGCAGCAGCGTGAGCACCGAGCAGAGAGTCAGCAACACTCCGATTCCGGCGCAGAATCCGAACTCCCGTATCCCTTTTGTCTCGGCCACCATCAAGACGAAGAAAGCGATCGCCGTCGTGAGCCCGCCGGTCACCACGCCGCCGCCGGTCTCACTCAGCGTGCGCCGGAGAGCATCGGCCGATGTGCCTCCGCCCTGTCGCTCTTCCTGAAAACGACCCACCAAGTGGATCGAGAAGTCGATGCCGAGCCCGGTGAGGACCATCATGATCACGGCGGTCATGATGTTCAGCTCGCGCACAGTGAATGTGTAGACAGCGAGCGACCAGATGATGCCCGCGAGCAGGGGCGCACCGGCGAGTATCGGAGTCGTGAGGTCGCGAAATGCAATCGCAAGCAACAGATATGCCAGCGCCAGCGCCAGGCCGCTGAGCAGATAGGTCATGCCGCCGAGTGAATCGAGCTCATCGCGCGAGACCGGAATCACGCCGGTGCGCTCGAAAGTAGCCTTCGGGTGGCGCTGGGCCAGCCCCTCGAAGAGCTCCTCGATCGCATAGTCGACCGGAATGACCGTCGTCATGTCGCCCACCTCGCCGAGGGGAGAGACGAAAATGAGCGCCATTTCGCCATCGAGGGAGCGGAAGTAGGGGTCGCCGCTGCTGAGATCGCGGACGGCGCGGTCGATCAGAGGGGCCGCGTCCCGTCCATCGGCGGCGGCGATCAGTCCGTCGGTGAGTCCGCCGACCGCTTGCAGGATAGAGACCACGCTGCGTTCGTCGTCGCTCAGGCGGTCGGTACTGTCCCCATAATCATCTTCGAAAGTGTCGTTCAGATGGCGAAGGAAGGGGAGCAGATCGGGGTCGGAGAGGAGCCGCTCGGCGCGCCGCAGGTCGGTTGCGCCCAACGAGCCGAGGCCGTGATCGAGCGCGAACTCCTCGTCGATCCCGCGAACCACTTGACGCAGGGGCTCGTCGATCTTCTCGATTTCACGCGCCGCATCGTCGACGGCGGCTTCGAGTGTCGCGGCGTCGGGGGCGGTGATCGCGACGATGTAGGAGTTGCCGGTGGTGAATTCGGAGTGGACCCGTTCCACGCCCACGACGAGAGGGGAGTCGGCGGGGAGCATCTCGGTCCACTGGAAGTTGAGGCCGAGTTGGGTCGATACCGCGAGGGCGACGAGGGTGAGCGCCAGACCCACCGCGAGGGTGCGGCCGCGCACCTCGAGGGCCAGATGAACGCAGAGCTCCAGAAACTTTCGGCGAAGCAACTCGGGCCTTTCCGGGGCTTCACGCCCGTCCCCCCGTCGATGCTCAGATTGCCGACGATATCACTTGTGGGAGCTCAGAAAACGCTCGATCACCGCGGCGATCCGCTCCGCTGCCCGGCCGTCCCAAAGGGGGGGGATCGAGGGGTCGGTGCGGGGTGCCGCCAGAGCCTCGTCCGCCGCCTCGACGATCTTGGCGCGCGATGAGCCGACCAGACGATTGGTGCCGGAGTGGAGCGTGATCGGGCGCTCGGTGTTCTCGCGCATCGTGAGGCAGGGGGTGCCGATCGCCGTGGTCTCCTCTTGAATGCCGCCGGAATCGGTCAGCACCAGCCTCGACCGCAGCATCAGGTGCATGAAATCGAGGTAGCCCATCGGCTCTGTCAGGCGGAGCGGGCCGCCGCCGTCGATCCGATCGCCCCAGCCGAATCGCTCCAGGCCGGCGCGGGTGCGCGGGTGAAGGGGGAGGACGATCGGGATCCTCCCCGCGATCTCGTAAAGCGCCGCCAGGATCTCGCGCAGGCGCTCTCGATCGTCGACATTCGCCGGTCGATGGAGCGTGGCGAGGGCGAAGTCGCCTTCGACGAGGTCACGCGCGATGGGCGGGGGAGGCCGGTTCTCGATCCGCTCCCGGCAGGCGAAAAGGGTGTCGATCATCACGTTGCCGACGAGATGGATCGCCTCGCGAGGCACTCCTTCCGCCATCAGATTCTCGACGGCGGCCGCCTCGGTGACGAAGAGCAGGTCGGAGACGCGGTCGGTCAAGATGCGGTTGGTCTCCTCTGGCATCGTGCGATCGCGGCTGCGCAGCCCGGCCTCGATATGCGCCAGGGGCAGCCGGCGCTTCGAGGCGACGAGTGCGGCCGCGAGGGTCGAGTCGACATCGCCGACAACAACGACCAGATCGGGCCGCTCCGCCTCGATCGCGCGGTCGAGGGCCATCATGACGCGCGCCGTCAGCTCCGCGTGGCTTCCGCCGGCAATCCCCAGGTGGGCATCGGGTTCGGGCAGGCCGAGATCGCGAAAGAAGACTTCCGACATCTCCGGATCGTGGTGCTGCCCCGTGTGCACCAGAGAGGTCCTCAGCCGGCCACCGGCGGTGATTGCACGGTGGACCGGCGCGACCTTCATGAAGTTCGGCCGCGCGCCCGCGACGAGCATGACCAGGGGGGGGCGACCCGGGGCGCGGGGGGGAGAGGGGGACGAAGCTTGGCTAGGATCGTGCATGGTGCTAGGTGAGGAGATTAGCGCGATCGGCCGATGGCTCCTAGACAAGGCCTCCCGCCGCGGCTAACCTTGTTTTTCTGGGATCTATTCCCCATGTCCCCGTCGTCTAGTGGTTAGGACACCGGCCTTTCACGCCGGCAGCGCGGGTTCGATTCCCGCCGGGGATGCCATCTTCTCCTCCGGAGAGATCCGAAGGCATCGACGGAAGCCTCCAATTCGTTTTGGGGGCTTCCTTTTTTCCGATGAACAACCGCGACCACATCACCACCGGCCCGATCACGCGCACCATCTTCTCTCTCGCGCTCCCGGTCGTGCTCGGGAACCTGATGGAGTTCGCGCTATCGAGCACCGACTACTTCTGGGTGGGGAAGCTCGGTGCCACGGCCCAGGACGCCGTCACTTCGTCGATGGTCGTGGTTTGGACGATCTTTGCGGCGATGTCGATCATCACGGTCGGTGTCACCGCCCTGGTCTCGCGCCACATCGGCGCCGGTGAGATCGATTCGGTCACCCACTACGTGCGCCAGGGCGTGCTCTTCGCTCTAGGCGTCGGCATTCTCTTCTCGACTCTGGGATTCCGCCTCACACCGGCGCTGCTGAGCTTCATGGATACCGGAGAGGCGACGCTGGTCCATGCGATCCCTTACCTGCGCATCTTCTTCATCGGTGCCGTCTTCTTCTTCATGGCCGAGGTCGGCTACGCGACCTTTCGCGCCTCGGGCGACACCCGCACGCCGATGAAGGTCGGTGTCGGCGTCGTGCTCTTCAACATGGCGTTCGATCCCCTGCTGATCTTCGGATGGGGACCGATCCCCGCATTCGGAGTCACCGGCGCGAGCATCGCCACCACGGTCTCGGTCGCGGGCGGGGCGATCGTTATCCACACGCTCATGCTCCGGGGGAAGCTCGGCTACGAGCTCGGACGTCTGCTGGAAGAGCTCCCGAACGCTCGAAGCATGCTCAAGATCGCCCGCATCGGGCTGCCGATCGCCGGCCAGACCTTCGTTTTTGTGTCGGTCTACTGGTTCCTGATCAAGATCGTGCACAGCTACGGAGAGAGCGCGGCCGCCGCGATGGGGATCGGCAATCGAATGGAGTCGTTCTCCTTTTTGACCTGCTTCGGTTTCTCGATGGCTGCGTCGACGATGGTGGGACAAAATCTTGGCGCCAAGCTGCCGGAACGCGCCGCGAAATGCGCGTGGGGATCGGTCGGCTCGGCGATCGTGATCACCTTCGCGATCTCGGTGCTCTTCATCGCGGCGCCGGAGTCGATCGCGTCGGTATTCAGCGACGACCCCGATGTGCTGGCGATCGCCACCGATTATCTGATCATTCTTGGGCTCTCGCAGATGGCGATGGCGATCGAAATCGTGTTGGAGGGAGCGTTCAGCGGTGCCGGCGACACCATTCCGCCGATGGCGGTGAGCATTCCCGGCTCGGCACTGCGCATTCCTCTCGCCTACTATTTCTGTTTCGAGCTCGAATGGGGCGTCAACGGAGTCTGGTGGACGCTGACGATCACGACTCTCATCAAGGCGGCGATACTGGCGACATGGTTTCTTCGCGGGCGGTGGAAGCTGAAGGCGATCTGATCATTGACCTCGGGCGGGGCGATAGAGGCCTGATGCCACGGCGTATGCCGCCACGCCGAGCGCGGCCAGCGCGCCGACGCCGTGGCCGAGCAAGGCCGGAAAGAGCAGCCCATAGCCGACGAACGTGCCGACGGCGTCGAGCAGGACCACGCGCGCGACGAGACCGGTCCCCGCCCGAGAGATCGCCAAGGGGAAGAAGAGACCCATCAGCACGCCGGCCGGGAGCAGTGTCGCGGCGCTCCAAAGCTCGCGGGTCGTTATGCTCGCCTCTGAGAAGGGGATCGCGCGCAGCAGAGCGAAGTGCAGGGCGAATACCGTCACGACTATTCCGACACGGAGCGGCGCACCCGGAAGCCGCCTGAGCCTGGTGCTCAACAAGCTTCCTACCGCCCCATAGAAGAGGAAGTAGCTGATCAATCGCATGATCGTCAGCACTTCGTCGCCAAAATAAGTACGGTAGGTGATGAATGTCGCGATCTGGATGGCGATATGCCCTACACCGATACAGAAAGTGTAGCCCGAGGGATTCCATTCCGCGGATCTCGAGCCCAGGCCCACGAGCACCGCCGCGATCGTGCCCAGGAATATGATCAGGTAGGCGATCCCCATCAGGGTGTGCTGCCGATCGACGCCCATCGTGAACCAAGCCGAAAAGGGCCGGCTGTCGGTGAAGCGGTGCTCGTGGATCGGGTCGTCACTGAAAGAGGGTTGCCACCCGCGCCACTGCAGTTCCCGCCACTCGCGGCTCATCCGGGCGAATGCCGCATCCAGCCCTTTCGCGCTCGGGGAAGCAACAATGCAGACCCGTCCCGCGTCGCTCAGATCGATATTGGCGGTGCGATGAGGAACGCCGAATCGTTCCAGCGCCTGAAGCGTCTGAGTCGGCAGATACTCCAGGGTCGGCCGGGCGTGCATGCGGTTGAACTCGATGACCAGCACGCCATCCGGGGCCAGCTTGTCGAGATAGGTTCGCAGGGCATCTTCGGTGTAGAGATACTGCGTCTCCATCGCGGCGCTCATTATGCGATGCGGCTGGAAGCGGGCCGACTCGAGCACGATCGCATCCAGCGGCTCCTCGATCATCTCGATGACTCGGCGCCCATCGCCCGCGAGCACGGTGAGGTCCGCGAAGGCCCGCCCGTTCAGATCGGGTCGCATGAGCGAGAAATACTGCACGACCAGCGGATCTCGCTCGACCGCGACGATGCCCGGATGCAGCTCCGTCGGAAACTCGATCAGAGGAGAGCCCGCGCCCACACCGCAGATCACCGCGCGCCCCCCCTCCGGCACCGCGGCGTAGACCCCCCTTCGCGACATTCTGTGCCTCACCTGAATCCGCTCCGCAGCGGAAAGCGACTCTTCCTTTTCCAAGGCCCTCGATCGCAGAGAGTGTGACTGCACCGGATACTGAAGCTTGAAATTGTAGAAAACGGCGTGTCCGTCCTCGCGCCCTCCTCGCTCGGTGACCCGCACCTGCGCCAAATGACTCCATCCGCGAAATAGGGTTGCCTTTGCGGGCATGCCCGAAGGACGCAGCCCGGTTACCTTGCCGACATGGTCGTCCAGCAGACGCGTCAATCGGAACTCGGACCAGTTTCGAGTATCTCTGAGATCTTCGATGGAGCTGTCAAGTGCCAAGGTGTTGCTCAGCGCGAAGACCGCGATAACGACGACAATTCCGACTTGAGGCAGTAGAGTGAACGACAGCGCCGTCGACGCCAGAACGGCATTGGCGCCGATCGTCGACACCGCGGTGGGGCCCGCGACATAACCAACCAAGAGGCCGCCGAGATGCGCCGCCCATCCGATTCCGCTGTTCCCCCGCCGCGTTGCCCGCCGCAGAGCGCGAGACAACGCCGCTCCGAGCAGCCCGAACCAGGCGGACATCGCCAGCGCATGAGTCGCGACGGCCATCGCCAGCTCGGCCGGGTTCGACACAAGAAAATTCGCCCGCAGAGACGCCAGAAGGAGCAGGCCGAGCGCGATCCCGGCTGAGCGCAGTAGAGGGAGGGTCGATTCCCGGACAAAATACCGTTGCTCGATCACCGCCCCGATGCCTACGCCGACGAAGGCGATCGGGTAGATCAGCAGCACGAGCGACTGCATGAGCGAATGGTGATAGCTCAGAGTCGCGGACACTTCTAGTGAGATCGCCAGATGGGTGATCCCGATCGCGAACCCCATGTGAAAGAGCGACACAGTGGTCGTGAACGGCGAGGGGATTCGCCTACTCATGCGACGTCCTCACCTCCCCCGTCCACCCGATCGGAAAATCGAGCGGCAGCCGGCGCAGATCGAAAAGGGCCGCGATGAATTGATCGTTGGGGCCTGCGCGATGGGGATTGTAGTACTCCCACACGACTCCGCCAGCGGGAGCGATCTCCAACGCTCTTCCGTTGTCCGATTCGATCAGCAATGTGTTTCCGTTCGGAAGTCGTTGCGCGGCGCCGCATGTGTGCGAATAGAAGGGCTCTTCATCGCTGCCGCGAAACTCCCACTCTTTGCTCCCGGAGATCGGATCGTACTCCTGCACGGCCGATCGCCCGGTCCGCCCCTGATTGTCGAAGAGCATCAATCGGCCGTTCGACAGCATTTGCGCGTCGTGCTGTCGGCTGAAATCGCCCCGGAACGTCCAGACCACTTCGCGCCGAGCGGGGTCCACGATCGCGACGGTGTCGAGCTTGAGGATCGAAACCAGGATGTTTCCGGACGCGAACGCGGGCAGCCTGTGCGCCGAGACTCCATCGAGCACTCTCAAGCTGTTTGTGTGAAAGAGATCGCGATTTCTGGGCGGCCGATCGCCCGGCGGAGGAATGGAGAACTTCGATTTCTCGAAACAGGCCATCAGAGAGATCCGGGATTTCTCGCGCCCCTCGGCATCGAAAAGCAGAACGATGTCGTCGAAAACCGGGGTCTCGCTATCGATCCTCTCCACGAGGCGGGTCTCACGGGCAAGCAGGTAGATGTCTCCGTTCGGAAGGACCTCGAGATCGTGGTGAGCCCGGCAGGCGTTCGCCCAGATCAGACAGGAGTCACGATCGAGCTTCATGATGCCCAGGTCGGCGACGATCGCCAAGATATCGCCATTCTCGAAGAGCCAAGCTCTGCGCCAGTATTCGGTGCCGGGGCGGGCGTCTCTCATCTCGTAGTCGGGCCAAACATCCCAAAACTCCGCGCGCCAAGTGTGTATAACGCTGCCGTCCATGTCGATCAAAGCCGCCTCGGGGGCGTGCCCCGATGTGAGGAAGTTGATTCCCGGGCTCGCGTGCGCCCGGTCGTGCCGCACCACGCCCCGTGCCGCCGGTGCCGGGCGAGAGCCACCGACATAGCCGACTGCGTTGATCTTCTCGGCCGCCGATTCGATCCTCTCCCCCCGCCCGGGCCGGGTTCGGGCGCGCAGCCAACGACCGGAACGCCGGGGCGGGGGAGGGTCTTGCGCGGAAGCGATCCCCTGCACCGTCTCGCGCGTTTCGGTCGGATGCTCCGCCGGCGGTTCCGAATCGGAGCAGGAGAGTCCCAGCAAGGAAGCGGAGATCAGTCCCGCAGCGAGGGGGCGTCGCCACCGCGGCACGGCGATCATCACGGGGAATCGCCCGGCTTCACCGCGCGCTGCGTCTCTCACGGCGCGGGAGATTGTCGTGGGCGGTGCTCCAAGACATGGGTGCATGACCGGCCAGCGAGCATACCGCCAATGAGCGATCCAATCGGTTCAAGATCGGCCGGAGATGGGATGCCAAAGTCGCCGGCCATTTCTGAGCGGCCCCTGAATGGAGGATTTGATAGTGTGCGCCTTGGGAACATACCTCTCGCGGGTGGCCCGAATCGGCGCCCATCCTTGCACACTCAAAGGAGCTCAGATCATGAAAGCCGAGAGACGGAAAGCAAGATGGCTGTTGCTGACGCTGGCGTTCGGCAGCATGTCCTGTGGCTCCGAGACGATTCCCGACAAGGCGAGCACACCTCCGGTTCCGATCGAACCGGTGAAAGCCCCACCCGAGCTGAGTCCCGACGGCGATGCCAGTCCCGGAGGAGCGCCACCGGCCGAAGCCGCGACTACGCCGATCCGGCTTGGCTTACCGATCGCTTCCTATCTTCACGGGGTCGTCTGGATCACCGATGAAGTGGGCTATTTCGATGAACATGGAATCGACATCTCGATCCAGGTGCTGCGAGGCGACCGGGCCGTCACCTCCAACATCACGGAGGGAGAGCTCGATGTTGCGCTCTGCGCCGCCAGCGGAGTGATCAACGCGAATCTCGCCGGGGGAGACCTCGTCATCTTCGCGGGACTCGTCAATCGGCTCGCGCTTCGCGTGTTCAGCATGAAAAACATCGAAACTCCCGAAGACCTCGTGGGCAAAGCCGTCGGCGTCCCCGTCCTCGGCAGCCCCCAGGATTGGGCCTTTCGATTGCTGATGTACCAATCGGGGCTCGACTATCAGGATCTGGTGGTTCGGTCGTTGGGGAACGAGGGTGATTTCCTCGGTGAGCTCGAGCGCGGCGATATCAGCGCCCTCGCTTCGGCCCGACCGCCGGAGTTCATCGAAGGCCGCGGAGGGCGGGTTCTAGCCGATATCCCCAAGCCGAAGCACGCCTTCCCCTTTATCAACCTGATCGCCGACAGGACCTGGCTCTTGGAGCAGCGCAGCACGGCCCTCGCTCTGACACGCGCAATCTGCGACGGCATGCGCTACTACGCCGACCACCGCGAAGAGAGCCTGGAGATTCTCAAGCCCCATCTGGCCGGCTCCAAGGCGATCGCTCCCGGCATGCCGGAAGAGCACTACGCCGCCGGCGGCCCGCACCTATTCACGTACCCCCCCGATCCAAGTCGCAAGGCTATTCAGTGGTTGATTTCGCGGTTCCGACAAAGGGACGATCTGTCCGCCGAAAATCTCAGCGCAGAGGATCTCTTGGAGTTCGGAATAGTTAGTCAGCTCAAGCGTGAGGGTTACTTCCAGGGTGATGAAGATGAGCAAGACGGCATCTGATTCGACGGCCGAACCGGGTCGCGGCAGCTCTGTTATCGCGCTGGTCGCGCTGGCGAGCGCCGGACTGATCGCCGGAGCACTCCTGCTTTTCGGAGCGGAGGATGCTCCGCCCGTTACTGGACCGTTGGACGGGTCCGCATCCAACGGCCCGCCGCAGATCGACCCTTTCGGCCCGCCGACGCAGATCGTCGATCGATACGATACCGACGGGGACAGGCGCGTTTCGCGGAAGGAGTTCGACCTTTTCGACCGACTGGATCTGAATCTGGACGGCTTCGTGGATGAAGAAGAGGTGTCCGCCGCGGCGCGGGGCGGACAAGGGGGGGGCCAGCTCCGGGGTGACGAGCGAGGGGGCAGCCGAGGAGGAGCGGGCGGACCAGGCGGAGCTTCTCGCTCCGGCGGAAGCCTTCAGCGGCGCGACCTGGACGGCGACGGAGTGCTCTCGCCCACCGAGTTCCCCGGACCCGAGGTGGCCTTCGAGGCGATCGACACCGACTCCAGCGGCTTTCTCGACCCCGACGAATTGAAGGCCCGGGACATGAGCCGGGCCGGTCAGAACCCTTGGGAAGGACGATGGCCGCGGGGAGCGACTGAGACGGCGGAGGATGGGGTCATGGAGTGGAGCAGCGACGATGACGCAGCCGCTCCCCCGTGGCCCTGATCTTCAGGAAGTCGCGCCCTTTCGCCCATCGATGAAACGCACCAGGTCGTCGACGGTGCCGAAATTCTCCACGGTGATTTCGTGGGCCTCGACCCGAAGGGAGAGTTCCGCTTCCATCCAGGCGACGAGGTCGATGATCGAGAGCGAGGTCACGACCCCGTAGGGGCCGAAGAGTGGGGTCTGCCCACCCAGCCCGTCCGGACCGAGCCCTGGAGCGAGCTGCTCCAGGATGTACTCTCGGATTCGCTCTTTCAGCACGCTCATGGGGTGAGACATTCCGAGGGGGTCATGCGTTTCTCCGGCGGCCGTCGCTCTCGCTCGCGTATGGTTGCGGCATCCACCGATCATGGTACCACGTCGGCGTCGACCGGCCGGGATTCGGCCTTGAGGCGGAGTGAGATATGCGGGTATTGATGGCGACGGCGGGGATTGGACTGATAGCGGTGACGGTCTTCGTGGAGCTGCGAAGCTCAGCCGGACGAGACAGCTTCGCCGAGCGCCCATCCGCCGCGGTGCGTCCCGTCGGGACCGGCCAGGCCATTCATTGGGGTTGGGCCAAGCTCGCGCTTCGCGAGTTCGAGAATCGAGATCTGGACGGCGACGGCCGCCTCTCCAGAACCGAGCTGAAGCTGCAGGACTGGGAGTTCGAGGAACTCGACTCCGATCGGGACGGTCACGTTAGTCCCCGAGAGCTCGGGAGATACCACCGCCTTCATCGCCGCCCCGGGTGATTACGTGGTCCGGGCTCGCAGCGCCTTCTTGTCGACCTTGCCCGTCGCACCCACCGGAAGATGGTCGAGCTCGATCAAATCGGCAGGGACCTTGTACGGGGCCAGCTCCCGTCTCAGATAGCGCTCGAGCTCGGCCAGCGACATACCCACACCCGGATCGAGCACGACGAAAGAGACAGGGATCTCCCCTTCAGCCTCGGAGGGCCGCGCTACTGTTGCCGCGTCCGCCACCCCCGGATGGTCTCGCAGGAGCCGATCCACTTCGTCGGGGAAGATCGTCGCGCCACTCCGGTTGATCACATCGCGCAACCGACCGCTCAGAAATAGCTCCCCCCCCTCGAGAAAGCCCAGATCTCCCGTCCGAAACCACTCCCCTTCGAAGACCTCGGCCGTCGCCCGGGCATCCCGATAGTAGCCTTTCATGACGCAGGGGCTTCGCACGGCGATCTCGCCGACGGGACCCTCGCTCACGCCACCCGGCGACGGTTCGAGGATGCGGATGGTGCCGTCCGCCGGCGAGCCGACGGAGCCGCTCAGGCGGCAATCCGGTTCGGGTGCCCCGTAGGCACACCAAGATGACGTTTCGGTCATGCCGTACGAATTGCCCACTCGGCATTGGAAACGTTCCTCGAAGTCGGAGCGGAGCGCTTCGGAGAGCGGCGCCGATGCGCAGAGCCCGAACCGGAGCGGGCTCTCGGAATGGAGAGCTCGTGGCTCGGTCAATTGGACCAGCAAACGCAGCAGCGGAGGCACGCTGCTGAATGCCGTGATGCCGAATCGATCCACGCTCTTCCAGAAGCGAGCGGCGGCGAAGGCATCGAAGGGGCGGTCGAGCACCACGGTCCCCCCCGCCAGGAGTGGGGCGAGGCAGGTGACGACCAGGCCGTGGCCGTGATATAGCGGCAAAACTCCCAAGAAACGAGTGGCCGGGCCGAAGGCGTACCGGGCGCCGATGCGCTCCGCGCTGGTGCAGAGGTTGGCGTGGGTCAGCTCGACACCTTTGGGAGCACCGGTGGTGCCGGATGTGTAGAGGATGAGCGCGGTGTCGCCTGGATCGACTTCGACCTCGATCGCCTTCCGGCGCGGCGCTCCACCCACCGCCCGATCTTCCGAATCGGCGCCCATTTGCAGCACTGCGCCGGAGTGTTCGAGAAAGGTCGTTCGCTCACGGCGCGATTGGGTCGGAACCAATGGCACGACGACCGCCCCACAGCGCCAAACCGCCAACATCGAGTAGAGTCCCTCCAATCGATTGTGGAGCTCGATGCCGACTCGGTCCCCGGGACGCACTCCCGACGACACGAGGCCTTCGGCTCTCCGGTTCGTTTCACGAAGCAGGGCGCGGTAGCTGGTCTTCCTGCCGGAATCGACCTCCAGCACAGCGTCCCGCGCTCCCGCTTCGTGGGCGACACCCGAGAATTGTTGAAATAGGGTCACCGGGCTGGGTCTCCCGTCGTCCTATACTGGATCCGAATTCTTCCAACTTGGAGACGCTCCATGGACAAGAGGGCCTTCCTCCGCGAGATGGGGAGGATCGAGACCCGCGCAGGCTTCGAATCGAGCGCCTTCTGGATCGGCTTGGCACTGAGCCTGGCTCTGACGACTACGGGCATCTATCTGCTCTGTATCGACGATCTCGACCACTTCGACATGAGCCTGCTCCTCTTTCACGATCTGGGCGGGTTCCTGTTCGCGGTTCCCTGCGTAATGTTGTGGAAGCGCCATGTTCGTTATCGGAAGATCTTCGAGCGGGCGGACTTCTCCGCACTCGGAAACGCAACGATCGCCACGATGCTCATCACCCTCGCGACCGGCGTGTGGATCGTCTTCCGAGGTATCACCGGGGTCTACTGGCTCTGGCTCACCCATGTCATCGTGTCTCTCGTCGCGGCCACCGGCCTCACGATCTACGTATGCATCGCTCTTCGGACCTTCAAGACTTCGTTGCCCGCGACGCCCAAGGCAGGCAGATTCTACAGGCGCTCGTTCAACAGATTCGCGGTACGTATAGGGGCCGGCGCCGCCGCGACCTTCATGGTATGTGCTGCCGGTGCCTGGGTCTACCTAGAGCCGAGCCGGGAGATCGAGGTCCCCGACTACACTTACGTCAACCCCGATGAGCCATTCTTTCCCAGTCGCGCACGGACCGAATCGAACGTTTTCTACAATCCTGAGATCTTCTTGCGCTCCGAGAGCTGCGGTATTTCGGGCTGTCATACCGAAACCCTTCGACAGTGGCGGGAATCGGTCCACTACCTGACTCCGACACCTGTATTCGCCGCCGTGCAACAGCTCTTCATGGAGGAGGCTCGCTCCGGTGAGTTCCTCATGGATCGCAACATCCTGCAAGTCGACACGGAGCGACAAATCGACGAGGGCGAAGAGAACTTCCGCTTCTGCGCCGGCTGCCACACGCCGGTCGCACTGATGGCCGGAGAGATCGACGTGGGGGAGGGATTGCCGAGCTTCGAAGAGCGGGAAGGCAGCTCCTGCGTATTCTGCCACCGCATCACGGGCACCGGGAGGCATAGACACAGCGGTGGTGGCGATTATAGTGTCGCCGCCCCTCCGGATCGATATCTGTTCGCATTCGCCGATGATCCGATCGGCATCTGGTTGAACAAGACTCTGATCAATACGAAGCCCGAACATCACAAAAAGATGTTTCTCGATCCATCGTACCATGAGTCTGAGTATTGTGTCGGTTGTCACCATCGACTTCAGTACACTTATTGGAAGGTCAGCGACTACGCCGAAGAAGATCACGCCGACCACAAAGAGTGCCAGGATTGCCACATGAAGCAGGTCGAGACCGACGACGACGTATCTGCTTATGTGAAGGGAACGATCGCCGACCACCGCACACTGGGCGCCAATCTCGTGACTCCGATGCTCTACGGACTCGATGAGCAGATCGCGCGTACCATCGAGTTCATTAGAGACGACAATCAGGTCGTGCAGGTGGTGGCGCCGCCGGCCGTCAGCCCCGGAGACACGCTCGACTTCGTGGTGCGAGTCGTCAACAAGGGCGCCGGACATATCTTCCCCGCTGGGCCTGAATCGGATCTGATCGAGGCCTGGCCCGAGGTGACGGTCCGAGGTTCAGACGGCAGCGAGCTCCTCGCCTATGGGCGGCTCGACGAGCGGGGCTACCTCGATCACGACGCAACCTACGTCTACAACGTGCGCCCCTACGACAAAGAGGGCCGCGCGCTCGAGCTCGATCGCCATCGCAACTGGGTATTCGGACAGGACCGTCTTCACATCATCCCGGCGAAGGGATACGACGAAACCCCCTTCTCCGTCGCGATTCCGGAGCAAGCCGATGGAGAGATCGAGGTTTCCGTGCGACTTCGCTTCCGCAAATTCAATCAGCAGTTCCTCGATTTCGCCGCCGCCGCCGGCTTCATCGAGCGGATCGAGGCGCCCGTTGTCGAGCTGGACGAAGACAGCGTGCGTGTGATCTTGCGCGATGATCCGGCGGAGCTCGAGCAAGCGACCCGGAGCTTCTTGGCGGAGTTGGAGAGCCCTGAAGGGCTGGACGATTACACGAAGAAGCCCCGCTTCGACGACTATCTGCTCTCGTACAAGATGACGCTGAGAGAGCGCATCTTGCTCGACGAGGCACGCGAGCTCTATGCCCAGGGACACTATTCGGGAGCATTGGGGCGCCTCGACGAGATCAGCGACCACGCGCAGGGGAAAGGGCATATCATGAGGTTTCGTAGAAGCCTCCAGGCCGCGATGGTCGAGCACGAAGAGCGCGAAAAGCCCTACCGTGTCGATCCCTTCGGAGCATCCTGATTCCAGGCCTATGATGACCCTGAGGATCCAACTCCTCCTCTCTCTTCTGTGGCTTTCC
>NYZA01000169.1 GCA_002686955.1 Gemmatimonadota bacterium | reverse complement strand
TGGGTGGTGGCCACAATTGGGGCGTGGCTGTGTCACCTGACATGCACGTCAGTTCCGAACTCGTCTGCTTGATACAGTTCGTGATACGTGGGTGCCGCTGTCTTCATCGCAATCTGGAGGACGCGCTGGAATGCGCTGAAAGGCCAGAAGCGTCGGTTGTGGCGAAATGCGAACTCGTTGAGGTACGCTTGTAGGTGCTTACGCTCGACCCGGTCATGGTGGGGCCCGCGCAGCCAGGTTTTGAGGTTGGCGAATTCACGATGAGCCAAGGGGAGGGCAGCTGCCACTTCTGATCGATGTTGGTATCCCAGCCGCTGCAGAGCATTGTAGCCGTTATGGCCATCCGTCAATACAGTCGTTCCGGGGACGACGTTTTCCTGCACGAAGCCCACCACCGCAGAGCACGCAGCATCGGGAATCGCGCGGAGGCGGACTCTGCCGGCGACTACGCTTCTCTTCCTCCCCTGCCGGACTTCTACGGCGCCGATCACCAGCGTCTTCTTTTGGGTCGAGCGTCCCCGCTCGCCACCCTTGTGTACTCCGCCAATGAGTGTCTCATCGATTTCGACGCACCCGTGGAGCAGTTCACGTTCGGGAGCAACCATCGCCGCCCGAATCTTGTGAAGTAACTGGAAGGCCGTTTCATATCGACCAATCCCCAACTGTCTCTGAAACTGGACCGCGGAGATCCCAGGAGTCAAGGTGGTTGTCAGAAAGGCGCCATAGAACCAAGTCAAAAGGGGTTGCTTCGAGCGCTCCATAATTGTCCCCGCCGTCAAGCGCACGTGTGTCCGACATGTCTTGCAGACGACCGTCCTTCGCAGCGGATACGAGTAGTGCTTCCTCCCCGTACATTTTCGGCAGACGAATCCGCCGGGCCATCGCAGGTCGAAGAGATACAGCAGGCACGCCTCCTCGTTCGGAAACACGCTCTGGAATTCGGGAAGGGTCTGCGGTGAGGGGAGTTTCATAGTCGCGCACACTACATCTAGTGCCGTGTTGCGTCAACCGGATAAGCAGGTTCCTTCATACCTTCATCCCCGCCATACACCCGATTCAATCCATCCCTCCGTGTACTCGGTCACCAGCGTGACCTTCGCATCCAATAGGCTCTCGAAGTGACCTGCAAGCGCTGCATCTGGGTTCACGACGTAGATGCTCGCACGCGGGTTATCTTGGCTGAGCTGCCGTAAGAGCGATACAATGTTCGCGTCTTGCGGCGGCATGCTGTACCCCACAAACCAGACGCGATCGGCTTCGGCCAACAGCTCTCTAGTTCGCTGGAATATGTACCGGAATGGTTGGAAATCCGGAGCATGCTTCTCCATCCACGGAAGATACAGCATGGTGTCCAAGATCGGGGCGGTCATTTTTCCACCCGCTTCCGGGTTCGCCGCGATGAAGCCCTCTGAGAACCCCGTGGGTGCGTAAGGGTTGTCATCGCACTGTATGTAGCCCCGTATCTCGTGTGGGAGAAAAGAACTCTTCCCCAGGCCCGCGACGGTGGTCCTGACCACTCGCATCTCCCCGGTCCGTGTGTCCGCAACAAGAAAACTTTCAGCGTCCTGTAGTGTCGCCGGTAGGGGACAGACTTGGCGGTCATGTGGGAAGATCTTGAATCCGCGAAGGTCAAACCAGTTCGCGGATCCGTGGAGCTTCATCAGGGGAAGGCCGTCGCCGTCGCCATACGTGTAGCGACGACCGATGGCGGCCAAGATGCGCTCGACTGCAACGTCCCAGTTCGTGGTGATGAGTGCAGCTCTCGATCCGATGGCCTCTAGAAAGTCGTAGTAGCTGCGAGGGTGCGCAGAGCCAGAGAGGTGGTACACGAGTTTGCCTAGAAGGTGCGCCATCAAGTACTTGATGTTCTGGCTCGTATTGCGGACTTCCCATCGACGGCCGAACTCAAACCGCTCCGCATCCGTCTTGGGAGCATTGTCCTTATGTAGCTTGTCGATGTGCGTGAACCAGTCCTCGACCCCTAGTTTCCCTTCGAGTGCCTCGCGATAACGGTAGATGCCATCTTGTTGCAGGGCCCTAATCCACTCCATGTGTGGATCGTAGAAGCCCGTTTCTTCCAACAACAATGATCGGTGCCCTTCCATGCAAGCGAAGAGCTCCGTAGCCAATGGAAACCCGAGCCCCTTAGAGAATCCGGCTCCCAGGAAGTAGACGTTCGAAAGCACTACGGGTCTCCTCATTCAGTTCTCCGGCCGACGCCTAACGCCGTCGATAAGCTGCGAGGCGAAGCCTCGCCAGCTTCATCGACTTGTGTACGCCCGGCATGGGCGTGAGCTTATGGGGTGCAAGTCCCCTATGGAAAGGATCGAAGATGTGAAAGCATCTAGAACCATTAGCGAAAGGCAAGGGCGTCGCCGCGAGGCGGGGTCTGAAGGAAGCCTAGTGTCAAGGACCGCCCATAGGGAACGCTCGAGATCGGGGTAAAGGGAACGCGTTTTTGGGAGGTACAGGGTGAGGGTCATCGGGGTGTACAAGTTGGCTGGTTTGGCGTGTACGCCATGGCGCATCGGGATCGGGTCAAAGGGAACGCGATCATGCCGCCTTGGCCGATCGCTTGTTCTTGTTGGTGCGGAAGGATTTCCCTTCGAGGGTGAGGATTTGGCTGTGGTGAAGTTGGCGATCCATCGCCGCGCTGGCGAGGAGATCGTCGCCGAAGAGGGGGTACCATTCGGCGACATCTCGATTGGAGGTCATGATCGTGGCGGTGCGTTCGTATCGTTGCCGGATGATCTCGTAGAGATCGAGAGGCTCGTCGTGTTGCAGGGGACGCAGTCCGAGGTCATCGATGATGAGGAGTTGCGGTGTGGTGAATCTGGCGAGGCGGCGTTCGTAGGTAGCATCAGCGCGGGCGGCCCGCAGTGAAGCCAGCATCTTGTGAGCGGTCACGTAGAGGCAGGAGTAGCCGCTCATGCAGGCGCGATGGCCGAGGGCCTGTGCAATATGACTCTTGCCGACGCCGGCGGGTCCGACGAGCAAGATGTTCGTGTGGGAATCGAGGAATCGGCAGGTGGCAAGATCGAGAATCTTGCTCTTTGGCAACTTGGGATTGAATGAGAAGTTGAAGTCTTCCAACGACTTCTGGTGTTCGAAACTGGCTCGATTCAGTCGGAGCTGGAGCTGTTTGCTCTCTCTTCGCTCGACTTCGTCGGTTAGGAGCCGGTAGAGGAATTCGATGTGGCTGATCTCTCCTTCGGTGGCCTGTCGGAGTCGAATATCGAGGCTCGATAGAACGCCGGACATGCGCAGCTTCTTGAGCACGGGGATCAGTTCGTCAGTTGGGCTCATTTGGTAGCTCCAGTTTGGTGGCGAGTAGTTCGTGGACCGAGCGAGCGAAACGAGGCTGCTCGATCCCGCTTTGGTCTTGGACCAGGACAGTCGGCAACTCTCTGAGGTTCAGGGCGTTGCGGAGGATTCGCCGGATGCCCTGATAGGTGAAATTGCCGTAGTAGAGAGCCCGCTGGGCCGCGCGGGCCGCTCGATGAGGCGGGTAGCCTTCGAGCAAGCTGACGATCGCCTGCGCGTCACGCAGCTTGCTCAGCACGTCGTCGGACTCGAATACAGCGCGGACATATCGACCTACGTCGTCGCCGATGCGATCAGCGCGTTCGAGCCAGTAGCCCTCGCATCGATGGCGCAGATCCACACGGTGTTCGGGCAAATGTCGCTCGTGCGTGCTGCGCCGCCCGCGCGTGAGCCGTTCGTGGGTGGCGATGCGCGTGTTGTCGGCGTGGATCTCGACGGAGCTCTTGGTCGCCCGAATCAGGACCTGCTGCCCAACATGGCGCCACGGAACCGAGTAGAGACGGCGTTCGAACTCCACGTGCGAGTCGCGATGCACTTTGGCGATCTTCCACACCACGACTTCGAAGCGGTTGACAGGCAAGGGCGTAAGAGCTTGGCTCTCCTCCTCGAGAAAGTACGCCAGTGGTTGCCGTCCCGTGGTTCCGTGCGTCCTCCGACCCGCGGTCTTCTCAACCCAGTCCGCGAGTTCGCGATTCGCGTGATCGATGTCCTCGAGCTCGGTTGATGCGAAGAAATTCTGTTTCACATATCGAACGCCCGATTCCACCTTCCCCTTTTTCTTCGGACTGCGCGGCGGAGTCGGGTCGATCTTGAAACGGTAGAAACGCGCCAATTCCCGATAACTGCGATTTAGGGCGAGCTTCGAGCGATCGGTTAGGCCGAACGCCGTGCGCACGACTGCGGCCTTCAAATTGTCGGGAACGATGACGCGCGGAACTCCGCCAAGGTAAGAAAAGGCATCCACATGTAGCTGGATCCAAGTCGCGGTCTTCTGATCGAAGACGACCTGGGCGAACATATGTCGACTGAAGCCCAGGACCAGCAGAAACACCCATGCCTTGCGCAACCGGCCGGCCTCGGGATCGAACAGCCGGCCCACATAGCCGAAGTCCACCTGGCCCACTTCACCGGCCGGGGTTTCGACCGGAATCACGACGTCCTCAGCCTGCACACCCCGAGCACGAGCCACTCGAGCGTACGCTCGTTTGATCGCCTGGTAGCTGCCCCGAAAACCGTTCTCGGTGCGTACGAGCCTGTCACACAACGCCTTCGGGCGAACGCCGCCATCCACCGCCCCGCGAATCTCGTCCATCCAGCGATCCACTGACGACTTCACCTCGCGCGTCTTCCCGGCCGGCAACACCGAGCTCAGCGCGGTCCCAATCGCCTCGGAGTCCGGGAGCGCATCCACCGGTCCGTCCAGGAGTCCTGCCGTTCTCAAGGCACTCCGATATCGCAGCTCCGTCTTCGGGCTCATCGCCAGCAGCCGACACACCTCGCGACTCCCCTCGCCCATGCGATGAAGCCGCACCAACTCGATCAATCTGTCCATTTCAACTCTCTTTGCGCTCATCTGATCTCCTGCTTCGACGACCGTCATCAGTCGCTCACGCAGGGTCAGTGAACCCTTGTGCCAATTCCACTCAAACGCTCCCTCGATCGCGTTCCCGTTGACCCGATCTCGGGCGTTTCCTTTGACCCGATCCGGGCCGTTCCCATTGACCCGACCTCTAGCGTTCCCTTTGATCCGATCCCTTACGTTCCTATAGCCCGATCTCTGACAGTGCAGCCAGAGCGCTTGAGTAGGAGTGGCGCCGAGCCAGTAAGTTAGCGCTTATGGGAGAGAAACCCCCGGCTACCCGATTAGGCTCCTCAGTCAGACTCGCGTCCGACCTCCAAAAATCCGCAAAAAGCTGGATGGATTCGCCACCTCCGACCGCGTTCGCTTCGCCTCGCAAAGCTAGATGCACGCACCTGCGCCAGCTTGTAGGCTTGCGCGTCTTCGCAATAATTGTAGATTCCATCTCCAACCTCCGGACCGAGGAACGTGAGGCCACAGAGTCGATCTATCACGCGAAGGTGCTCCTTCGCTGACACTCCAGCGCCGGACAGTACATCCGTGACATCAGTTTCCGACACAACCTGTTCTCCGTCCGCAAACGCGAACGTGACACCCTCCATGTCAATCTCTTCGCCAGTGCTCTCAACCAATACGCTTTCCAAGGCGTACTGAGAGTATTGCTTCTCAGCCTCTTCAATGTCACCGGGCTCTACGCGACCGTGACCCCTATTCACCGCCACGGAAACGCACGCGTTTGTAAAAAAGATTAGATCTCGCGGGCGAGGCAAGATCGTTGATAGCAGATATTCTCGCGTGGACTTTCCCTGAACCGATTCGCAAAAATACCGGTCCCACAACTGCCTGGGATCCGCAGAGTCCTCCCTGCCTACCATGAACCTCTCCTCCAGAACACGAACGAGCATCTCCGGATCGCTCCAATCCAAACGCGTTGACAGAAGCTTGTCTGGCTCTCGTGCCACTCTCCGTACGTTGTCAAATATGTCCGAACGCAGAAAGACGGCAAGGCTCGCTTCGACCGCCCTACCACCCACCTTGCCTAGCCGAAGATCTCTCGGTACCCGTTGCGCAATTCCCAACAGTCCCAGTATTAGCTCCGCCAGAACCGATATATCGGCAGAGCGCTCCCACGCCTTGTCGAGATTATCAATCAGTATGCACACGCGACCGATGCGCTCCATGGCCGGTCCCAGTGCTTTTAGGAGACCGCCCAGAGCGTTGACATGAAGCGCCTCTGATATTCCGAGACGTGTGTCCTTCACTTTGTCTTCCCACTCCCCTGTGCGTCCCTCTAGGAGCAGATCCACGCAGTTCTCAAGTCTAACCGAGAAGTCGTCGAGAATTATGTCCCCCTGCTGGTCGACGTACTGTCCGAACCACTGTTCGCTGTCGGTCCATGTACTATTGTGTCGTTTATCGAGGCGTGCCCTAAGTGTACGGGCAATCTCCGTGTACAATACATATTTCCATAGTGCGTCTACTGCGTACCCTTTGCTGTCCCTTTTCTCGTATTTTCGAAGAAGATCTACGAGGCCCTGCATCTCGTATGCGACTGGCTTGATCACACAAACGAGATTACGTGAATCTCCAGCCAACTCCCGCTCCAATCGCAGAAGATTGGCGGACTTTCCCGATCCCTTGCGGCCGACGAAAAGTGTTGTCGTACCCTCAATCGCCGCGTTGTACGCAGCCGTTGGTACAAAGCAAGCATCCAGCTTGTCCCGTGACTCATTCTCAGCGATATACTCCCCAAACCTGAGCCCCTTTAGCTCAGAGGCCAACCGAATGGTATGAGCCCTACTTTTCGCCTGATCAGTTTCACGCGCAAATTCCTTCTCAACCGGGTCAAGCCAGACATCAAGTTCGGTCTTCGCGTTTCTTGCGTTGTCATATCGGCGCAACAGATCTCGATAGTCTAAGGGAGCGAGAACATCGCTTTCAGACAGCATCAATAGAGACTTGTTCAGTCCGTAAGCAAGCCCAGCAACAAAAGATTGGCGCGCTGTGTGTAGCACCGCTCCCTTCCGTTCTGGACTCGTAAGGTGCACCACTACACCTCGTGCAGCGTAGACTTGATCGCCATACCACTGCAGTGTTTGAACCGCAGATTCCCCAGGGTCATCCACTATCGTCGGAATTGGCGAGGCGTCAATCCTCCGCGCGATATGAATGCTCGATTGCGTGTCGTGTCTGTTCTTTAGATATAGCAACGTCCCAGCTGGAGGACCGTCAAGATTCGGCTCGATCGAATCGGAGAATACTGTTCGATCAAGATCACCGAATGGATCATCCTTCGAGAATGCTGCAACGATTTCATCTGAATTGGATGCGGAAGCGTATCCAAGCGTCGTAAGAATGCGCAATTTCCCGAACAGTGTTGCATCGTCAGCGTAGCTACAGTCCCGTACAACCCAAACACGCTTGTTCTTAGCAATCGCGTAGCCTAATTCAAAGAGCACATTTGCGTTTTGACCGGTCAAATCTGCGCAAAAGAGATCGGCACCGTCTATCGCTCTGCACACCTCCCCGATTACCAGTTTTCCACCTACTCGACACTCCTCCCAGGTGGAGATCTTCGTGCCCTGGGCCTTATGGAGAATCTTCACCGCCTCAACGATAGACTCCGCAAGCGTTGGGGACTGCGATGGATAAGCAAAGAACCCAACGGGTACACGATCTTTCATGATGCAATCCTATCGTTGAGATTCGCCCAATATCTCGTACTGGCACACGGTTTTATTCTACCATGCTCATAGTATTTCGTCTTGCCCAACAATCATCAATCCAGCGCGCACAAATTCCAGCACCTCGCCCCCATCTCAGGTGCGTCCAGCAACCCTCGCCCGGCCCGGCGCCGCGCCGACCAAGCCAGCCAAGTCTCGATCTCGTCGACAGTTGCAGCTCCGCAGGTTGCTGTCAAGACCGATTCAGCTCGGCCTCACGCGTCCAGATAAGCCGGTGGGCACGAGCTTATGCGGCGCCTCATAATCCGAGTGCTCAATATCCGCCCATTCGCGTCACATTCTGCCCTCCGTCCGGGCCTTGGGATCCGCCCTGCGTTTCGGCGTAGACACCGTCCAGCACGAGGGCGTGGAGGTGAACATTGAGCCGCGGGTCGGAACCGAACGATGAAGGCGAGCGAATTGGTGTTGCCGGTGGGAGCTCACGGATTTGCCGGACCGGGGGAGCGGAGCCGGGGGGCAGGCCTGGCTGCGAAGGGCGGAGACCAGAGAATCAGTGCGCGGTCCCAATCCCCTTCTTATTCCTCTTCATGAAGGTGTTGGGGCAGCCGGCCGGAGAGCTGGACCTCGATCAGCGATCGCTCAAGCCCCGAGGCGATCCGCCGATGTGGACGAATAGCTCAGGCGCAGCCGCGCCGAGCCCGCCCCGTCCACGCCCCGGAGTCGAGTTTGAAGATCGTCATCATCCAGCGGGTGCTGCCGCCCTATCGCTTGGGACCGCTGGATCTCATAGCCGAGGCGCTCGAGCAGCGGGGCGGTGAGCTGATCGTGCTGCACAGCGATCCGGGGCCCGTCGCCGGATCCGCCGCCCGCGGCTTCCGCGCTCTTCGCCTGCCGAGCCTGTCGATCGGGGGGAGCGTGCTCCAGCGCGGCCTGGTTTCCGCGATCCCCGCCGACTGCGATCTCGTCGTCGCCGAGTTTGGGTTGAAGCTGGTCGGCCTTCCCCACCTGCTTCGCTTCTGCCGCCGCCGGGGAATCCGCTTCGCTTGGTGGGGCTCGGGATGGGAGGCCTGGCGCGAGACCGGGAGGGGGATCGGGGATCGGACCCGCCGTCGATGGCGCCGCCACCTTGCCCGTTCCGCCCACGGCATCCTCACTTATGGCGACGGAGCGCGCGATTTCTACGCCGAGGTCGGCGTGCCTTTCGGTCGAATTCACGTGGCTCCCAACGCGGTCGACACGCGGGTGGCGCGCCGGGCGGCTGCCGAGGCTGAGCAGCGCTTCCCCGATCGAGAAGCCGCCCGCGCTGCTCTGGGGCTGGCGGATCGCCGCATCTTCGTCTTTCTCGGCCGGCTGCTCGACTACAAGGGGGTCGATCGGCTCATCGAGGCGATCTCACGTGTTTCGACGCGGCATCCGGAAGTGATGGCTCTGATTGTTGGGGACGGCCCGCGGCGTTCGCGGCTCGAGTTGATGGCCAGGCGTTGCGCCCCCGACCATGTGATTCTGCGGCCTGGCACGACCGATCCCGATGAGAAGGCCCTCTACTTCCGGGCCGCCGAAGCGCTTGTGCTGCCGGCTCAGGCCGGGCTGGCGGTGAACGAGGCGCTGGCCCACGGCCTTCCCGTGCTCTGCGGGAGCACCGCCGGTCCGGAGCTGGAGTCGCTCCAAGAGGGCCGCAACGGCCTCTTTGTCGACGCGGCGGGACCGCGCACGCTCGAAATGGCCATCGAATCGCTGATCACCGATCCTTCGCTGGCCTCGCGCCTGCGAGCGGGGGCGGCGGAGACGTGTGGCCACGATGTGGAGGAGATGGTGCGCGGATTCGTCGAGGGCGCGGCGGCGATCGTGCGACGGAGCGATGTTCTGGTTCTAGGACCGCTTCCGCCCCCGGTGCACGGGGTCGCGGTGATGTTCCGGACTCTTCTCGACGAGCTGGAGCGCGATCCGCGGGTGGAGCTCCACCATGTGCCGGTGGGCGATCCGAAGAAGGGGCGCGGCTTCGGCGTGTTCTCCGCGCGAAACGCGTGGGTGGCCGCGCTCGATGTGCTGCGAGGCGTCGTTCGTCTTCATCGCCTTCGTCCGAGGACCGCATATCTGTCGCTTAGCCAGAACCGCTGGGCCTTTCTGCGGGATGCTCTGCTGATCCTGGCGGCGAAGGCGTTCGGCGCTCGCGTCGTTGCTCATCTTCACGGCGCCCATTTCGGCCGCTTCCGGGGCAGCGCTCGCCCGGCTCTGCGCCGCTTCATCGATCGCGTGCTCGGGCGGGTCGACCGCGCGGTGGTTCTGGGGGAGTGTTTGCGCGACATTCTCGGTCCCGCCGTTCCGGTGGAGCGGGTGCGGGTCGTGCCGAATGGGGTCGCCGCGCCTCTGGCAACCAGCGCTTCCGAACCTCCCGGAGGTTCCGGTCCCCCGCACATCCTCTTCATGGGCGTGTTGGACGAGACGAAGGGCTTTCGCGATCTGATCCGCGCGATGCCGGTCCTGCGCGCCGAGTGTCCCGGTGCCCGCCTGACGATCGCGGGGCGGTGGGAGTCGGAGATCTTGCGTCTGGACGTGGAGCGTGAGATCCGAGCGCTCGATCTCGAAGAGGCCGTGCGATTCGCCGGTGTCGTGATCGGTCCCGCCAAGGCGGCCCTCTTCGAGGAGGCCGATCTGCTCTGCCTGCCCACCTACTACCCTTTGGAAGGGCTGCCTGTGGTGGTTCTCGAGGCTATGGCGGCGGGGCGACCGGTCGTGGCGACGCCGCGAGGCGCGATCGCCGAAGTGGTCCGCGATGGAGAGAGCGGGTTCCTGGTCCCCGAGCGGAACGGCCCCGCGCTCGTGACAGCGCTGGCGACCCTTGCGCGCGACCCCGGTCTGCGCCGCGCCATGGGCGAGCGGGCGCGGGAGCTTCACCGGCGACACTACACGGCGGCCCGATTCGCCGAGTTGCTGGCGGAGGTCCTTCTCGAGCCGATCGAGACGAGGAAGGGCGCATCGTGAACCTGCCCGAGCTGGACGATCCGAGGGTCGCCTCGATCTCGGTGGGCGATGCGGGCTACCCCGCGCGGCCCCCATTCCATCCGGCCGCTCCATACCCCGAGCTGCGGCGGCTGCGGGGAGGGAGCGCGCCCAGCCTGGCGGAGGCCGGCGGCAACGCGGTCTACGAGGCAGTGCGGGAGCTTTTTCGCCGGCTGGAGATGGACGGCCCGCGATTCGGATCGATCGATTGGAATCCCCTGGGCGAAGTGATTCGACCGGGCGAGACGGTCGTGGTGAAGCCGAACTGGGTCAAGGAATCGCACCTTCTGCGCCCCGACGACTGGGAAGAGGTGATCACCCACCCCTCGGTGATTCGGGCCGTGGTCGACTATGCGCTCCTCGCGTTGGGGGAGAGCGGTCGAATCATCATTACCGACGGACCGCAGACCGATTCGTCGTTCCGGAAGATCGTGCAGAGGACGTCGATGGGTGCGCTCATCGATCACTGGCGCTCGCTCGGGCTCGGTCCCGATGTGGAGCTTCTCGATCTTCGCCAGGAGGAGCATCTGACGCGCGACGGTGTCATCGTGCGGCGAACGCGGCTCGAGGGCGATCCCCTCGGATATGTCGAATACGATCTGGGCGAGGGCTCCGAGCTCGTGGGGCACAAGGGGCGGTATTTTGGCGCCTGTTTCGACATGGACGAGACGAATCGCGCCCATTCAGGCGGCGTTCATCGCTATCGCATCAGCGGAACCGTCGCTCATGCCGACGTCGTCTTGAACATCCCGAAGATGAAGACGCACAAGAAATGCGGCATCACCGCCTCGCTCAAGAACATGGTGGGGATCAACGGGTGGAAGAACTTCCTGCCGCATCACAGCGAAGGAACCCCGCGAATGGGGGGGGACCAGTTCCCGGATGATTCCCTCAAGGGCGTGCTGGAGTACCACTTGATGGGACGCTTCAAGGCCTTCATAAACCGCTGCCCCGATGGCGTGGCGGCGGTGCTGAGGCATCTGAAGAAGCCGGGACGCGCGGCCTTCGGCGACACCGAAGAGGTGGTTCGGAGCGGCAACTGGTACGGAAACGACACCATATGGCGAATGGTGCTCGATCTGAACAAGCTCCTTCTCTACGGGGACCGGCATGGTGAATTGAGATCGAAACCGGTTCGTCGCTATTTCTCGATCGTGGATGGCATCGTGGCGGGCGAGGGGAACGGACCGATGTGTCCCGAGCCGGTCGCGGCCGGTCGTCTGATCGGGGGACGGAATGCGGTCGCGGTCGATCAGGTCTGCGCGGTGGAAATGGGACTGGACCCACGCAAAATACCGTCGATCGATCGAGCAAGAGCCTGTCGTACGTTCCCCCTGGCCCGCTTCGACGCGGGCGAGGTGAGCATCGTGCGAGGGTCAGGAGCGACGGAGCCCACTTGGACGGTGGATCCGGCGCGCAAGTATCGATTCGTACCACACTTCGGTTGGGCCGGCCACGTCGAGCTCGAAGGACCGATCGGTCCCGAGGGTTTTGCCGGGCCGGTCCGGCACGAGGCGGGGACGAGCCGGTCGTCGGCCGGGCTTCTCTCGGCGACGAGCGGTGAAGGAGATTTCGGGTGATCCAGCAAGTGGTGCAGAGCTTTCGAAGCGGCGAGCTGAGTGTCGCCGAAGTGCAGCCGCCGTCTTTGCGCGCCGGAGGCGTGTTGGTGCGCACCGCGGCGAGTGCGATCAGCTCGGGGACGGAAGGGTCGACCTTTCGGACCGCACGCCGCTCTCTGGTGGGAAAGGCGAAAGAGCGACCCGATCTCGTGCGACAGGTTCTCGATACGGCCGCGCGCGAAGGGGTGGGGGCGACGATTCGAAAGGTGAGGGCCCGGCTCGACACGCTGAAGGGCTTGGGCTATGCCGCGGCGGGCGAAGTCGTGGTGATCGGCCGGGGGGTCGAGGGGATCGCGGCTGGCGATCGTGTGGCTTGCGCCGGGGTCGGCTACGCGTGTCACGCCGAAATGAACTGGGTGCCGCGCAACCTGGTGGCGCGGATTCCGGAGGGCGTTCCGTACGAAGACGCGGCCTTCGCGACGCTGGGAGCGATCTCTCTCCAGGGGATTCACCAGGCCGAGATCCCCTTCGGCGGATCGGTGGCTGTGATCGGCCTGGGATTGATCGGACAGATCACGGCGCGGATTCTGCAAGCCGGGGGATTTCGTGTCTTCGGAATCGACGTGAGCCCGGTCGCGGTGGCCGAGGCGCTGCGCGGCGGGATCGACGACGCGGCCTGCGGCTCGGGCGAAGAGATCGCGACACTTGTGGACGCGTTCACGGCGCGGCGCGGTGTCGATGCGGCGATCGTCACGGCATCGACGAACTCCGGAGTGGTCGTGGACCTCGCCGGCGAGATCGTTCGCGACAGAGGCGTGGTATCGATCGTCGGAGGGGTGCGGATCGACGTGCCTCGAAGTGTCTCGAGTGTGTTTTACGAGAAAGAGGCCAGAATAGTCCTCAGTCGATCGTACGGACCGGGTCGTTACGATCCCGACTACGAGGAGCGGGGCTTCGACTACCCGATCGGCTACGTGCGGTGGACCGAAGGACGGAATCTGGATCTCTTTCTCGACCTCTTGGCGCGCGGCAAAGTGTCGCTGGACGGCATTGTCACGCATCGTTTCGATGTGTCGCAGGCCGACGAGGCGTTCGGGCTGCTTTCGGGCGATGGGGACGACGAGAGATCGCTCGGTATCGTGTTGCGCTACCCGGAGCGAGACGACGCCGCCGAGGCATCGGTTGCGACGCTGCCGGCGTCACGTGAGAAGAGCGGGGGACGGGCGCGGGTGGTGGACCGGCCCGTCGGTCTTGGGCTCATCGGCGCAGGCAACTTCGCCCGGGGAACGCTCCTGCCGTCGCTCGAAGGCGCAGGGCCGCATCGAATCGAGGCGGTGACGACATCTTCGGGGATTACCGCCCATGCCGCCCAGGAGCGCTTCGGGATCGCGCGCGCGCACGGCGGCCCGGAAGAGCTATTCGCCGATGAAAATGTGGACGCCGTGATGATCCTCACGCGGCACGACAGCCACGCCGAGCTCGCTACGCGGGCGATGGCCGCCGGAAAGCAGGTCTTCGTCGAGAAGCCGTTGGCGCTCGACCGCGATCAGCTCCAGCGGGTCGAAGAGGCTCGATTGGAGCACGGCGGTGCGCTGATGGTGGGCTACAACCGTCGCTTTTCGGCCGCCGGAGCAGCCCTGGCGACAACACTCTCGAAGCTGCACGGTCCCTTCCAGATCGACTACCGCATCAACGCGGGACCGATCGCACGGGATCATTGGTATCAGGATCCGGAGGTCGGCGGTGGGCGGATCATCGGAGAAGGCGGGCATTTCGTCGATCTGTTGATCCATGTGCTGGGTGCGCTGCCCACCAAGGCGAGCGCCCACGCTCTCGCGGACCGAAGCGAGCGCTGGCTGGCCTCCGACAATGTCGCGGCGAGCCTGAGCTTCGACGATGGATCGGTAGCGACACTTCGATACGTCTCCAGCGGCGATAAGCGCTACCCCAAGGAGCGGATCGAGGTTCTGGGCGATGGTGCCGTCGTGGTTCTCGAAGATCTGCGGCGCCTCGAAATGCACCGCGGCGGCAAGCGCACCGTACAACGTTTCAAGAGCGGCAAAGGCCACCGCGAGGAGCTGGCGGCCTTCGTCGAATCGGTCGCCACGGGCGGCCTGGATCCGATCCCCTTCGGCGAGCTCGTCGCTGCGAGCGAGGCGACCTTCGCGATCGTGGAGAGCGCGGCTCGGGGTGGTGTCTTGGTGCCGATCAGAGGGTGAGATGAGGATTTGCGGGCGACCGGAGCATTCGCCTGCCGATCTTCGCGATTCGTAGCCGGGCGCGCGTGTTCCATCCTCCGGAACATTCGGACTTGACGCTTCAGATGCCTGTGGCGTGGCGAGTTTGTGTGACTGAGCATTGACTCGCCGATCTCCGCCATTCGCAGCCAGGCCCGCCCCCCGGCTCCGCATCTCCGAACGCGACGCCCTCTTTGCTCGCGAAGGGAGTAAGCACGGCGCGCCCCACCTCGCGCTGGAGTGCTCCAGCACTTGCCCTCGCCACCCATCTGAACCATGCTCGTACCCAGAAGAGGGCGAACAAGCCCGGGCGGAGTTCGAGCAATGTGGCGCAACCCGTTGACACAGTGTGATATGCCAGGGCCTTACAGGCCCCCGGGCCCACACCTCGCCCTACGCCGCTGACGCCGCGAGGCTGCGCCCCTACTCGCATTTCAGACCCCACGCACCCATCGCCGGGCGCGTGGGGTTTTCCATTTCGGCCGCAACGAAGGAGGTCCACCCATGACCCGCCCCTACCCTTTCGCCGCACCGATCCTCATCTCCGCCAGTACTCTCGTCGATTGCTACATTCGATTCGTCAACGGCCAGTACACGGAAGAGGCCGAGGATGCCGAAGAGGATGAAGGAACGGTCTTCTGGCTCCACAACGAAGACGCCGAGGTGTACAACAACATCGTTCAGAACCTATGGGAGGAGTACCATGGCCACCACTACGAATGGGGTATCGACTTCGCATCGCAGAAGGAGTACGGCGTGGATACGTTCCCGACGATGAAGGGCTGCTTCTTCTCGGACAACAATCTGTATCAGGCGGGCGAGGGCGCGCTCAAGTTCCGCATCGGGAAGATCGAGAACAACCCTTGCGACCACAATTGCACATTTCCTCCTCCTGGGACTTTCAGCGACAGGCAAGACTGTAGCTACGGCAGCAAGGCGATTCACATCCCCGCGGGAGGTAGCCCCTGGATTCTCGCCAAGGCCGCCGATCACACGATCGAGAATCTGAATGGCTGTCGCTTGAGCAACCACCAAGCGATCAAAGACGCCGCTCTCGGAAAAGCGCGACATGGGCTTTTCGTTAGATAAAAGGGAACCGAAGATCATGTCTTGCTGGATTGGGCATTCCGGGGCGAAGCGGTCGGGGGTGCCCGAAACATCGGTGCCTTTCGAGAATTCGCGCTGACGACGTTTGTCGAAGGCCCCAGGCTCGGGGGCTAGCCCAGATATCTCACGAGATTCCGTAGCGAGACTGTGCAGGTTCTTGTCCTGCCGGTGCTTCGTGCCGGTTCGACGCGGAGGCGT
>NYZA01000168.1 GCA_002686955.1 Gemmatimonadota bacterium | reverse complement strand
AGGTCCTGTTCGACCTGCCAGTCCTCGCCCCAGGTTTGCGTCTTCCGCCATGCGGTGATGCTTGCCTTCGGAATCACAGGTCGGGCTCCACACCGTCCTTCACCAGGACTCGCCAGCGTGAGTCGCGGGGCGCGCCAGTGCTCTCACGCGCCGAGGTCAAGGCTGGCCGCCGGGAAGCGGACCGCGTCGAACGCGGTAGTCTCCAGAGTCGAAACGATCGTGGTCCCCGTCTCGGTCTGGATGTGCTCGGTCGTAGCCCTCTCGACGAGCTGGGGGATGCGCGTGAGGGCTTTAGGATCTTTCGCAACATTGAGAGTCCGATCCCGTGGGGTGGTCTCGGGTTGCATGAACGGACCAGGTCGGGCGCCCCAGTCCTCGCCACAACTGTGGCAAATGCGTGCTCGCCGCGCCATCCGCGGCGGCTCCGCTGCCATCGAATGAGGCCTCAGGGACCACCGCTCATCTCATGGGATCAGCCAAGATCAATCGCAGCCGGATCGGAGCAGCCAACCAGCGTTGTCCGGCCCGCCGTAGCTCCCGATATCGGCTCGGGATCCGTTCGCGTACCGCATCGGCCACAGTGGATGCCAGTCGGAAACCGCGTCTTCGTCGCTTGGATCGCCGGCATCGATGCAGCGTGACCGCGGAGTGAAAGTATCGCCGATCCAACGGTCGATCGGATTGGGCAGAAAGCGGAATCCCATCCACTCAACGAGCAACGGGCTGGTGCTTATGTTGCCTTGGCCGGTGTAGCCGCCTTGGATGTCGCAGTATTCCAGCGTGGGTACTCCCAAAGTATCCGGATCATTGTAGACTTGCTCTGGCGTGTTGCCCCAGAGGACGGAGCTCCTCACATGGGGCCATGAAGCCCACCCACCATAGATCCCACCGCCTCTGAGGCTCGCGGAATTGTCAACGAATGTGCAGTTACGAATGCTGGGGCTACTGTTGTTGTAAGAGTAGAGGCCTCCGCCCTCACCAGATGAATTCTCAGCGATGATGCAACCGCGCACGTAGGGAGATGAGCGGTAGCAGTAGAGGCCGCCACCTTCCCCGGCATTGTTCATGGTGATCGTACAATTGATCAGCTCAGGCGAACCAGTATCGCAATGGATACCGCCACCTCGGCGGGTCGCTCTGTTACCCCTGATGGTGCAACGCTCCAGCGTCCCGCCGGAGTAGTAAAACTCCATCCCACCTCCATAGAAGTCGGCCGTGTTCTCCACGATCTCGCAGTCGATCAGCGTTGCATTCCCACCACCGCCCACACCACCACCGGAAAAAGCCGCGTGGTTACCGGAGATCGTGCAACAAATCAATTCCATCGTCCCCCCACTGTACACACCTCCACCATCCCGCTCATCAGATGAATTACCCGCAATCCAGCAGTCCACCAGCTTTGCTCCACCTCCGAATTGAGCGACGCCCCCGCCCCCATCATCCGACGAATTCCCAACGATTCGGCAATTCGAGATCCGTGGCGATGAACCGCTGCAGGTAATCCCCCTCCCTCCGCCCGTGATCGTCATGCCCATGAGGCGCGAGGTGACGATCGGTCTTGCGGGTGGATAGACCAGCACATCTTCTCCTCCACCGTCGATCACTGTCTGAGCGACCGTTTCTGGATCGAGAGGGTTCCAGCTGGTGATGACGAGATCCACCGGCGGAATTGAAAGCTCCGACTCCAGATAGGTGCCCGGTGCCATGAGGATCGTGTCGCCGTAGCAGACGGCATCCAGGGCGTCCATGAGCGTGGGGTAGTTCGCGGGAACCCGGAGAAGCGTCGAGGTGTTCGCCACCGGCGATTCGCAACCGCGTCCCCATGCACCCATGTCCGCTCCGTCTCGGCCGGTTCCCAGGCACGGTGAGTCGGATGCCAGGCGTGGATCTTTGAGCTCTCCGCATCCGGCATCGCAAAAGCGCGAATCCGCGTCGATATTCCCTTCGCCCGTCCATCCGCCCTGGATGTTGGAGTAGGTGATCCACGCGGAGGCGGCCATCAGGTCGATCTCCTCGGGTGCTCGATTCTCGAGAATACAGTTTATGAGCGTGACCTCCCCCCCAAAACATCTGATACCCCCACCAACGCGGGCCTCGTTGTCGGCAAGCGTGCAATTGGTCAGATGTGCCCCCGAGTAATTACAGTAGAGAGCCCCTCCGGAGTACTGGCTCGAATTGCCGACTATGGTACACTCGGAGAAGACCGGAAGAGAAGACGTAGAGCAGTAGATGCCGCCTCCTCGGTAGCCGGAGTTGTTCTCGAGAAAGGAACTGTTCGTCACAGTTGGAAACGACGCTTCTTCGCACCATAGCGCACCGCCTCCTTCGTCCGCATCATTGCTCCGGATTATGCAGTTCGTCATGCTCGGACTAGCATTCCGGCAGAAAATACCGCCCCCTGCATCATCCGCCCTGCAGTTCGAAATCTTGCAATCCTGGAGCGTGGGCGAAGCATCCACGCAGAAGATCCCCCCGCCACGTCTCGTGCTGCAATCATCTATCGTGCAACTCGCTATGCTCGGTTCCGACGAGTTGCAGTAGATCCCTCCACCGACTCTCGATTCTCCCACACCACGGCCCCCAATGACCTTGAATCCGCGAACCCGGCAGGCTGCGCTCTCGCCTCCATGGAAGTAGAAACCGCGTCCTCGACGCCGGCAATCGATCACTGTCTTGTCCGCGCCCGCGGCCGACACCAGCGTCCTATCGATACCTCTGAAGTCCAGATTCCTGTTGTGTGAGCCGTGGTATGTGCCAGGCGCAACAACTACGGTGTCTCCTCTCGCTGCCGCGTCGATGCCATCCTGAATGGTTGGTTGTTCTCCCGGCACTCGGATGACGGCGGCATGCGCAACAAAGAACACTGCGGCCACCGCGCCGACCGGCCTGTGTCTCATTCTCAACTCCAGCAATGGCATTGCAGGCAGCCACTCTTGGCGCACGCGTTCAAAAGCACGGGCGATCCAGCCCCTGTCGGGCACGCAGCAAACGCGCATGCGTGGCTCCCGCGGTCGACTGCCGGCGACCGCACAGAGCGCCTCACTTGGAATCGCCCATCACCGCCAACTCGCCCAACTTCTCGATCCCACGCTCGATCACCTCGTCCGGCACGGCGAAGCTGAGGCGAAAGTGTGTGTTCCGCTGTGAGAATGCGCTGCCCGGAACCACCAACAACCCCTGCTTGGCGGCAGCGGTTGTGAACTCCAGGTCGTTTCCCCAAGGCACTCGGGGGAAGATGAAAAAGGCTCCCTGGGGCTTGGTGACTTCGTAGCCCGCTTCTCGCAGGCCGTTGAACACCATGTTGCGTTTTCGGCGGTAGTTTCGCAACTGCTCGCTCATGTCGAGTCCGAATGCGGCCAGCGCCCCCTTCTGCACGAGGGTCGGAGGGCAGGTGTACATGAACTGCTGGAGAGTACGCATTTTGTCGATCAAGGCCGGTGAGCCGGCGGCCCAGCCGAGTCGCCAGCCCGCCATGCCATACGATTTCGAGAGCCCCCCGACCAACAACGATTGTTCGCTCAGATGTTGTTTGATGGTGGCGTGCTCCCCCTCGTAGATGAAGGTCTCGTACAGCTCGTCACTGATGACGAAGACACCTCTGCGAACACAGATTTCCGAGACCGCTTCCAAGTCTTCGGCGGCCACGCAGGCACCGGTTGGGTTCGCGGGGGAATTCAGGATCAAGACGCGGGTGCGGTCGGTGATCGCCGCTTCTACCCGTTCGGGGTAGAGACGGAAATCGGGATAGATATCGTGGTAGATCGGGCGTGCGCCCGCGATGAGTGCGAGGTTGCGATAGATGACGAAATGGGGGTCGGGCATGAGCACTTCATCGTCGGGACCGACGAGCGCCAGCAGGGCGAGAGTCAACGCCCCGCTGGCCCCGCTGGTGGTCATGACCTGCTCTCCCTCGGGCAGTCCGTAACTCTCCCGCAGGTGGGTCGTGATGGCAGACACCAGCTCGGGAAAACCTTCGGTGGGACTGTAGCGTCCACATCCCTGCTCGATGGCGGAGACTGTCGCCGCCTTGATCGCCTCGGGAACGTCGAAATCGGCCTGGCCGATCGACAGATCGACGCAGTCGGGGCGAAGGCGGCCCGCGTCGAAGAGCTTGCGGATCCCGGATGGGAGGACGACGCTCATCCGATTCGGGTAGTCGTAGTCGGCGGCTTTCCGACCGATCTGCATGAGGAGCTCCTAGGCTACCCAGAAGCGGCGGCGACAACATTCGCCTCCGTCGGGGAGGGAATCGAGGGTCTCGCAGCGCAGGTCGGTGCCTAGCTCGCGATTGACCCTGGCAACGGTTTTCTGGAACCAGATGTCGCAGCCCGGCCGGTCTTCGGCCAGTAGTCCGAGCTTCTCGTGCCAATCGAACCACGGGCATTCGTTGTGCACGACGAACGCCTCGTCGCCCCTGCCTTCCTCCAGGTAGGCCGCTTCGCCCATGCACTCCGACGACCAGACGATGCTGGCGGCGACCTGTCTTGCCAGCGGTTGATTCCGGTCGATGCGGCGGGCGTAGCTCTCGCCGGTCTGCTCGCCGGTCAGCTCCCACATGCGGTCGACGACGGCCGCCGGGGCGACATCCGGAGCGAGCTCGGCCACCGCCCGGCGCCAGGCGAAGTGTTGCGCTCGGGTGATCTGGCAGAGGATATCGAAACGATGCAGGATCTTCTCATCGGGCATTGGGTGCTCTCCGTGGAATGTGATCGTCGTAACGGGCGTGCAGGGCGGCCAGGAGTCTCTCGGGAGTGATCGGGAGATCCCGCACACGAACGCCGACGGCGTCGAAGATGGCGTTGGCGATCGCCGGAGCTGTCGGTGTGAGGCCAGGCTCTCCGATCCCTTTCGCGCCGTACGGGCCGGCGGGCTCGTCGGTCTCGATGTACTCCAGGTCCAAAGGGAAATCTATCTCTACCGCGGTCGGGATCTTGTAGTCGGTGAAGTTGGGGTTGAGGATCCGTCCCTTTTCGGTGATCACCTGCTCGTAGAGCGCGTAACCAACGCCCTGCGCGATGGCGCCCACGATCTGTCCGCGCAAGGCCTGGGGGTTGATCACCCGGCCGACATCGAGGACGGAGACCATTGCGACGATCTTCACGTCCCCCGTATCTGTATCGACCTCGACCTCTACACCCTGAGTGCCGTAGGTGTAACAGGCCGACATATTTCCTTGGCCGCGTTCCCAATCGGGAAGCTCGCTCGGGGGATCGTAGAAGGCCTCGACCGTGAACATCTCGCCGCCTCCCGCACGGAAGTGCGCGGCGCGGATCAGCTTGGCCAGGTCGATCTCGAGCCAGGGGATCGGCGGCGTGTCTCGAAGAGAGAGAAGATTGTTTCGAAGCTGGAAACGCTCGGGAGCGACCGAGGCGCGCCAATCGAAGTCCGCGGGTGGAGTGTCGGGATTGGCGCGGATCCAGCTTCGCCTCGCCTGCTCCACCAGATCGGGATAGAGATCGATCGCCGCCTCGAATAGTTGGCGACGCATCTTCTCGGCCGCCATCAGGAGGGCGTTGCCGGCGGTGAAGGCGCCGCGGCTGGCGTGGGTGCCGACATCCCAGGGGCAGGTGGAGGTATCGGTCTGGGTGATGAAGACGCGCTCGGGGTCGACCCCCACCGAGTCCGCGGCCATGATCTGGAGCGCGCTGTGCAGGCCTTGGCCCATGTCGACGCCGCCCGACGCGACGTAGAGGTTGCCGTAGTCGTCGAGGCGCAGGATCACGCCGCTGGCGTCGCTCCGGTAGATCCGGCCGGAGCCCCCGACGTGCACCATCGAGGCCAGTCCGACGCCGCGCTTCTTGCCCGCGCCCCATCCCCCTTTGTTCTTCCAGCCGAGGCGCTCACCCACGCCCTCAATGCATTCGCGCAGCCCGCAGGTGGTGACGCGAAGCCCCATCGGGGTGACCTCGCCCGGCTCGTTGCAGTTGATCCGGCGGATCTCCAGCGGGTCGATGCCGGCGGCCTCGGCGAGCTCGTCCAGATTCGATTCCAGGGCCCAGGTCAGCTCGGGGTTGCCGTAGCCGCGCATCGCCTGCGCATAGGTGTTGTTGGTGTAGACCAACTCGCAGTCGAACTCGATATTCGGCACGCGGTAGAGGGAGGTCGCGGGGATCATCATCACGCTGGGATAGGTCGCGCCCCACGACCCGTAGGCGCCGTTGTCCTGCGTGACGTGCACGTCGCGGAAGGTGAGGCGCCCCCCGGCGTCGCAGCCCTGGCTGATGCGGACGGTGGAGGATTGGCGGGGGGAGAGGTAGGCGAACTCCTGATCGCGCTTGTAGAGGATCTTGACCGGCTTGCCGGTCCGCCAGGCGAGGAGGATGGCGATGTATTCGTAGCAGTGGGTATCGAGGCCGGTGCCGAATCCGCCGCCGAGGGCGGGGACGATGACGCGAGTGTTTCTTCCAGCGAGCCCGATCTGGCTCAAGGCACTGTTGAAGTCGCGCTGGGCGAGGAAGGGGATCTGGGTCTTGGCCCAGATGGTGAGGTTCATGCGCGGGTCGAATTCGGCGAGGGCTCCGGCGGTGCCCATGCAGCTCTGCTGGATGAGCGGCGTGGAGAACTCGCCCGAGACGGCGTGGGCGGCGGCGGAGCGCGCGGCGGTGATGTCGCCCGAGCTGTGGCGGAAGTGCACCGGCATCAGATTCGTCTCGAGGGGGCGACCGGCGGCGTCGCGCTCGTGGACGAGGGGGGCCCCTTCGTCCAGCGCCGAGGCGGGGTCGAATAGGGCGGGCAGCGGCTCGTACTCCACCTCGATCGCCGCCGCCGCCTCCGCGGCGACATCGGGATCGATGGCGGCGACCGCGGCGACCTCGTCGCGGAACTGGCGCACCTTCTCCCCTTTGAGCGCGACGTTGTCCCGCAGGAAGCCAAGGCGGATCTCGGGGGTGTTTTGCGCGGTGATCACCGCCCGCACGCCGCGGATCCGCTCCGCCTTGAGGGTGTCGATCCCCTTGATGCGGGCGTGGGCATGCTCGCTGAAGCGGATCGCGGCGTGGAGCATGCCGGGCCTGCGGATATCGTGAATGTACTCCGCGCGCCCCGTCGCCTTCTCCGCGGCGTCCGGCCGGGGGCGCGCCTTGCCTAGATAGGGGCTCATCGCGCCTCCTCCCGGCGTAGCTCGGCCGCCCGCCGCACCGCTTCGACGATCTGCGAATAGCCGGTGCAGCGACAGAGATTGCCGGCGAGGGCGCGGCGGATCTCGGCCTCGGGTGGATCGGGATCGCGATCGAGTAGGGCGCGGACGCTCATGATCATTCCGGGGCTGCAGAAGCCGCATTGGATGCCCCCCTGCTCTACGAAGGCCCGCTGCTCCGCGGCCAGCTCGCTCCCGCCGGCCGCCAGACCTTCGATCGTCGTCACTTCGCACCCTTCGACCTCGGCGGCGAGGGTCAGGCAGGCATTGACCATGCGCCCCTCCACCAAAATGGTGCAAGCGCCACACTCCCCCTTGCCGCAGCCCTCCTTCGTACCGGTCTGCTCCAAGGGCCCGCGAAGCACGTCCAGGAGCAGCTCCGAGCCCCGCGGCAGGGAGCAGGAGATCGGAACACCGTTCAGAGTGAAGTTGAGCTCCATCAGCGATCTCCCTTCTCAAGTGTCGCTTCGAGGGCGCGCTGTACGAAAACGCCGACGATGTGGCGGCGATAGTCGGCCCCGGCGCGGATGTCGGTGATCGGCCGGACCTCGTCGCGGGCGACCCGCCGTGCCTCGGCGATCCGTTCCGGGGTGAGTGGGCGATCTCGCAACACCTTTTCGGTCTCGTGAAGGCGCATCGGGACCGGCGCCACCGAGCCCGCGGCCAGGCGGATCTCTTCCAGCCTCCCGTCCCGCAAGAGAGCCAGAGAGGCGATGCTGGCCAGCGAAACATCCATCGCCGTTCGCATCTTCTTGAGGAAGACTCCGTGGCCCGAGGGCAGAGGTGGATCGAGCTCGATCGAAACCAGGAGCTCCTCCTCCCTCACCCGGGTGCGCCCGGGCGCCTCGAAGAGCTGCTCCACCGGGAGCAGGCGCTCTCCGTCGAGACCGGCGATTCGAACCCGCGCGCCGAGCACGATGAGCGCCGGAGCGGCGTCGGCCGCGGGGGAGCCGTTGCAGAGGTTTCCGCCGATCGTCGCGGAGCCTCGGATCTGCACCGAAGCGAAGTCCCGCAAAGCCTCGCCGAGGATCGGCCAGCCGGTCATCAGAGCGGAATCGTCGGCCAGATCGCTCAGGGGGGTGGCCGCCCCCAGCCGGGCACCGCCATCAGTCTCGATTCTCGTCAGCTCCGAAAGGTGGCGGATCGAGATCAGCGCCGTGGGCTGGCGCACGCGGTCCTTCATCTGCACCAGCAGGTCGGTCCCCCCGGCGATGAAGCTCGAACCGGGCAGCTCTCTCTTCAGGCGCAGCGCCTCGGCGACGCTCGGGGGACGGTGGTAGCTGCTCACGCGACGGCTCCCGATCGACGCAGCGACGCGATCTCGCCGGGCGCCAGCCCGATCTCCGAGAGCAGGGCCGCCGTGTGCTCGCCGTAGGCCGGGGCGAAGGGGAGGGTCGGCCCCTCACTCTCCAAGTGCGGCGTCTGCACCGCCGCCGGGGGCAAGCGCACCATCCGCCCGTCGGGAGCGATCGTCTCGAGGTGGGTCTCCGCCACGAAAGGCAGGTCTAGAACCCCCTCGATCGGAACGATCGGCGCGTGTGGGATCAGGGCCGCACGCAGAACCTCGGCGATCCGCTCCGCGCTGTGCCGGAGCGTGATCTCCTCCATCAGCCGAAACAGTGTCTCCTTCTCGGCCCGCCGCGATTCGTTGGTGGCGAAGCGCTTCTGATCGAGAGACGCGAACGTCGCTTCACCCACGAAGCGCCGCCACTGAACGTCGCTGCCGATGGCGACATAGATATAGCCGTCGGCCGTGCGATAGGCGTTGACCGGGATGAACTGCCGGTGCTCGTTCCCGGATCGTCGCAGCTCCTCGGGCGGGCTGCCCATGTCGAGCATCGGCAGAAATGTGTGTAGCCAGGAGACCGCCGCTCGCGCCATCGAAATATCGATGCAGCGCCCCCCGGCCCCTTCCGCTCGCCGCCAGAGCGCCAAGACCACCTGGGTGAATGCTTCGTCCCCCGCCTTCAGGTCGATCAGCGGAGGGCCGCATTGGGTGGGAGGCCCGTCCCCCGGACCGGTGAGATCCATATAGCCGCATTGCGCCTGCACCACCGGATCGTAGCCGGGCACATCGGGGTGATCCAGACCCATCGCCGAGATGCAGCACCAGATCAGATCGTCGCGCTGCTCCCGAAGCTGCTCGTGGGTGATGCCCAGCGAGGCGTGGCGAGCGGGCATCGTGTTGGTGCAGAAAACATCGACCGGCAGCTCGCGGATCAGGCGCTGCAGCACCGCCAGCCCCTCTTCGCTGCGCAGGTTGAGGGCGATCGCTTCCTTTCCGACGTTCGGCCCCACGAAGTAGCTGTGCCGATCCTCTCCCGCCACGGGACGGCCGATGTAGCGGTTCGGATCGCCCTTGCTCTTGCGACCGGGGAGCGGCGTCGGCTCGACCCGGATCACGCGCCAGCCCTGGTGGACCATGCGCAGGGTGGCGTACGACATGCTCAGCGCCTGCTCGAGGCTGAGAACGACGGGACGCTTATCTCTCTCGACCATCAGAAGCTCACCGGCTCGCGGTAGCCGCCGAAAACATCCCGCAACCGCCCGACAACCTCGCCGACCGTCGCGTAGGCCTCCACCGCATCGATGATCGCCGGCATCGTGTTTCGGCCCTCGGCCGCCGCCGCCAGAACCTCCCCCAAACGCGCCTCGACCGCCCGCCCGTCCCGCTCCTCTTTGATCGCCGCGAGTCGGACGAGCTGCTTTCTTGCCTCCTCTTCACGGTAGGGGTGGAAGTCGACCTCTTGCTCCTCCTCCTGATGGGTGAAGCAGTTGACTCCCACCTTCTCGATCTCGCCGCTTTGCACCCGCCGCTCCCGCTCATAGGCTTGCCGGTTCACCGCAGCCTGCACCTGGCCGGACGCGACCGCCTCGATGATGCCGCCCTGCTCGCCCAGCTCCTCCATCTGCTCGAGGATCAGCTTCTCCATCTGGTTGGTGGTCGTCTCCACGAACCAGGACCCGGCCAGGGGATCGACGGTGTCGCAGAGACCGATCTCGGTGGCGAGGATCTGCATCGTGCGAAGCGAGAGAGTGGCCGCATGCTCGCTCGGAATGGTGTAGGCCTCGTCGTAGCTGCAGAGCGCCATCGTCTGGGTTCCGCTGAGGGCCGAAGTCATGGCGTAGTAGGCGCCACGAACGATGTTGTTGTGCGGCTGCTGAATCGTCAACCCGCCCCCGCCGCCGCCGGCGATCATGCGCAGCTTGAGCGCCCGGGGATCGCTCACGCCATAGCGCTCGCGCAGCAGCTTCGCCCAGAGCCGCCGCCCCGCGCGGAACTTGGCCACCTGCTCCCAGAGATCGCCGAAGATATCGAAGTTGAAGGTGAGCCCGGCGGCGCAGGGGTCGGCCGGCAGCCCCCGTTCCAGGGCGTGCTCCAGATAGGCGCAGGCGATCGAAAGCCCGTAGGCCATCTCCTGGGCCGGTGTCGCGCCGGATTCTCGAATGTGATAGCCGCAGACGCTGACCGGCGAGTACTTCGGGGCGTGCTCGGCGCAGAACTCGATCGTGTCGCCGACGAGCCGGACCGATTCGCGCACCGGGAAGATCCAGGTCCCCCGTCCGATGAACTCCTTCAAGATGTCGTTCTGGGCGTTGCCGCGCAGCTTGCTTAGCTCATAGCCCCGCTTGCGGGCCATGGCGAAGTACATCGCCATCAGCACGACGGCCGAGCCGTTGATCGTCATCGAGACCGTGATCCGGTCCAGGTCGATATCGGCGAACGCCTCTTCGATATCGGCCAGGGTATCTACCGCCATCCCGACCCGGCCGATCTCGCCCCGCGCCAGCGGATCGTCGGAATCGAGGCCGCACTGGGTCGGCAGATCGAAGGCGACATTGAGCCCCGTATTCCCCTGTTTGATCAGATAGAGGAAGCGCTCGTGGGTCTCGGCGGCGGTGCCGAAGCCGGAGTATTGACGCATGGTCCAGGGCCGCGTCCGGTACATGTGGCGGTGAATGCCGCGGGTGTAGGGGAACTCCCCCGGCTCGCCGACGCCGTCGGTCCCGCCGCTCCGCTCGACATCCCCGGCGGTGTAGACCGGCTGAATCTCCAGTCCGGATTCCCAGCGCAGCGGGGCGGGCTCGGGCTCGGGACGGCTCATTGGGGGGCCTCTCTCTCGATGAAGGCGACGATCTCGTCGAAATGCGATCCGGTGGGGAAGACGCCCCGCACTCCGAGCGCTTCGAGGGCGGGCAGGTCGCGCCGGGGGATGTTGCCCCCCACCAGCCAGAGCAGCCCCGAGAGGCCGCCCTGCTCCTCCAGCAGCTCCCCGATGCGACGGCAGAGAGGCAGATGCGCCCCGGAGAGGACCGAGAGCCCGAGCACCCGCGCATCTTCTTGGAGTGTGGCGGCCGCGATCGCCTTCGGGGATTGGCGCAAGCCGGTGTAGATCACCTCCATGCCCGCGTCGCGCAGAGCGCGGCAGAGCACCTTCGCGCCCACATCGTGGCCGTCGAGGCCCGGTTTCGCGATCAGCACCCTGATGGGACGATCTCTCATTGCGAGAGCCCCCGGGCGATGTTGACCCTCAGCAGCTCGGAGGTTCCGCCGCCGATGAGTGTGAAGCGGACGTCCCGCAGATAGCGCTGCACAGCGTACTCCTCCGCATATCCGTAGCTCGCCATGATCCGTGCCGCCCGATCGCAGATCCGAAGCGCCGCCTCCGACGCGAAGAGCTTGGCCATCGAGGCCTCCTGAGCGTTCGGCAGTCCCTGGTCGCTGCGCCAGGCCGCCCAGCGCACCATATGCCGGGCCGCTTCCAGGTCGACCGCCATCTCGGCGAGGTGGGCCTGGACGGCGCCGAAGCGGTTGATCGGCTTGCCGAACTGCCGCCGCTCTTCCGAGTAGCGCCGCGCGTCGTCGAAGGCGGCCCGGGCGGTGCCCAGGGCGAGCGCCCCGGTCATGACGCGCACCTCGGCCAGTAAGTCGCGCAGGTAGATCGCGCCCTGGTCGAGCTCCCCCAGAAGGGCGGTGGCCGGTACGTCTTCGAAGCCGACCTCCGAGGTGACCGAAGCCTTGACCCCCATCTTGTCGATGGTGCGGCCGACGCTCAGTCCCGGGGCGCCACGCTCCACCAGGAACACGCTCAGGACGCGCTCACCGGTCCGCGCGAAGACGGTAAAAAGGTCGGCCACCGGCGCCGAGGTGATCCACATCTTCTGTCCCGTGAGATGCCAGGTGTCGCCGCGCAGCTCCGCCCGCGTTTTCATCGAGAAGAGGTCGCTGCCCGAATCGGGCTCGGTCATGCAGACCGTCCCCAGGATCTCTCCCCTCAGAGCCGGTCCGACGAGGCGTTCGCGCAGCGCCCCCGAGGTGAAGCGGTGGACGAAGGTCGTGCCCATCAGCGACTGCATGGCGCAGCCCGCCGCCACCCCGAGGCTTCCCCGGGCGAGCTCCTCGGTGGCCAGAGCATAGGAGAGGACATCCATGCCTCCCCCCTCGGGCTCGGGGTAGCGCATAGCGAAGTAGCCTAGATCACCCACCTGCCGGAAGAGCTCGAGAGGGAATTCGGCCTTTCGGTCCAGCTCCGCCGCCACCGGCCCGATCCGCTGGTCGGAGAACTCGGCGAAGGTCCTCTGGACCGCGCTTTGGATCTCGTTCAGAGCAAAGTCCATCGTCTCAGTCTCTCCCTCTCAGACCCTCCGTGGCCGCCGTGTCGAGCTCGAAGGTGTCGGGATCGACGACCACGCCGTAGTGCTCGCGGGCCGCCTCGACGCTGAGGGTGCCGGCGCGCACCTCGTCTCGCACGCGGTCCGCGGGGCGCTCCTTCGGGTCACCGAAGCCGCCGCCCCCCCCCGCCCGCTGCACATAGAGCGTCCCCTTCGGGATTCCGGTCAGCAGATCCTTGCTGGTGGGAACCCGCACACTGCCGTCGGGAAGTCGAAGCTCGATCCGATTCAGGGTCCCGTCCCCCCCTCCCTCCAGTCCAAAAGCGGGCTCCACGTCGCCGTCGCCGAAGACCACGATCTGGGTGTCGTCGCTGCCCACGACGTAGCGGGTTTCGACGCCCAGTCCCCCCCGGTGCCGGCCCGGGCCGGCCGAGTCGCGCAGGAGCTCGTGGCGGATGAGGCGGTGCGGCGTCATCTGCTCGAACATCTCGTAGTCCTGGTCGAGCACGCCGCCCGACGCGTCGATCATGCCGATGTGATCGTAGCCGTCGGTGTCGCAGGTGGCGCCGCTGCCCCCTTTGAGCCCCATGAACATAATGTCGACGTAAGGCTCGCCCCGGCCGGGATGATCGCCGGTGGAGAGGGAGCAGAGCAGGTTGTTCCAGCCGGCCGTGACGCGCTCCGGGATCACCGGCGCCAGAGCGCGGATGATCGAATCGGCCAGGGGGGGACAGAGATGGTTCCCGAAGGTGGTGGCGGCGGGATAGGCCGCGTTGAGGATCGTGCCCTCGGGGATGAGCATCGAGATCGGCTCGGTCATCCCCGCGTTGTGGGGGAGGTCGGGGTTCACCATCTGCAGGAAAGTGAGGATGCAGGCCGACGCCGACGAGGTAAAGGTGCCGTTGACGAATCCGTTGGTCTGCGGGTCGGTCTCGCTGAAATCGAAGACGATACCTCCATCTTCGACGCGCACTTCGACGCGGATCCGGTAGGTGGAGCCCGGATTCTTGCCGTCGTAGTAGACGGTCGCCTCGCCGCGGTACTTCCCGTGGGGGATGATGCGGATCTCCGCTTCCATCATCTTCTTCGTGGCGGCGAAAAGCGCCCATTTGTGGCTCTCGAAAACATCCAACCCGTACTTGTCGATCAACGCCAAGAGGCGGCGCTCGCCCACCGTGCAGGCGCCGATCTCCGCTCGCATATCCTCTTGCACGATGTCGAGGCGGATGTTGGCGAAGATGAGGTCCCAGACATCTTCGCGCAGCTCCCCCCGCTCGTAGACCTTCACTGCGGGGATCCGCAGCGCCTCCTGCCAGACCTCGGTGGCGTTCGGGTTGTAGCCGCCGCGCACCGCCCCCCCGATATCGGCCATGTGCCCCTTGGCCGCGGTCCAGGCCACGAGGCGGTCGCCGTGGAAGACCGGTTTGAAGACGGCGACATCGTTGTTCTGGTTGCCCAGGGAGAAGACGTCGTTGTGGAAGAAGACATCGCCGGGGTAGATGCGACCCGCGAACTTGCGGGCGATATGCTCGCAGACCGGGCTCAGAGAGAAGCTCAGGATCGGCAGGTTCTCGGTCTGCTCAAGCATCCTCCCCTCGGCGTCGTAGAGCCCGGTGACGAAATCTTTCGCCTCGCAAAGGATGGGAGAGCGGGTGGTCTTCTCCATCGTCAGGCTCATCTCGTCCGCGATCGCCTTCAGGGCGCGCCCGAGAACCGAGACGAGGATCTTGTCGATGCGCGACTCAGGCATGGCTCGCCTCCCCGGTTTCGAGGACAACGCTTCCGCGCGGGTCCACTTCGGCGGCGAAGGGGGTGGTGACGAGGATCGTGGTGTCGACCCTCTCGATCAGGGCCGGACCGCCCAGCCGATTGCCGGGGCGCAGGGCGTGGCCGTCGTAGACCGGCAGCTCGCCGAATCGGGAGCGGGCGGGCAGCCAGGCGCGGCGGCGCCCCTTGAGGGCATGGTCGCTCTCGGCGCCGCCCGGCGGAAGCTCGGGGAGCTCGGGGCGGGCGCTTCGTCCCACCGAACGGACCCGCACGTTGATCAGCTCCAGCCCGGTGCCGACCTCTTCCAGATCGTAGCCGTAGAGCCGGTTGTGGGCTTGGTGGAAGCGCGCCGCGATCGCGCGGAGGTCGCCGCGCTCGAGATCGCCGCGCTCGATCGAGACGGTGACCTCGTGGTACTGCTTGAGATAGCGCAGATCGAGCGCCACATGATGCATGGTCTCGGCCGCCCCCTCTCGGAGCAACTGCCCCTCCCCTTCGGCCGCCAGCTCGTCGACGATCGAAGAGAGATCGGCGAGGTCGAGCGCTTCGAGCGAGCCCAGGCAAGAACGGACGAAATCGTGCTGCAAGTCGCAGAGCAGCATGCCGGTCGCGCAGAGGGTCGATGCGGTCGGAGGGACGATGATCGAGGGGATCTCCAGCTCTGCGGCGATGGCGCAGGCGTGCAGCGCCCCCGCCCCGCCCGCCACCACCATCGGGAACTCGCGGGGATCGAGGCCCCGCTTGATGGTGATCTCGCGAACCCCGTGCGCCATGTTGGTGTTGATCACCGTGTACATTCCGGCCGCGGCCTCTTCCTCCGAGATCTCCAGAGGGCCCGCCACATGCTCCCGGATCGCCGCCGTCGCCCGCTCCGCGAAGAGGGGCAGCTTGCCGCCCGCGAACCAATCCGGGTCGAGATAGCCCAGCACCAGATCGGCGTCGGTGCAGGTCGGCCTCTCTCCCCCCCGGCCGTAGCAGGCGGGTCCCGGCATCGCTCCGGCGGACTGAGGACCCATCCGCAGCAACCCCCCCGCGTCGATCCAGCCCACGCTTCCCCCCCCCGCCCCGATCGTTGCGATGTCGAGCATCGGCAGCGCGATCCGGATGCGATCGAGCTCGCCCCCGCTGCCGAGCGCCGCGGCGCCTTCGCGCACCAGGCTCGCGTCGAAGCTGGTGCCCCCCATGTCGACCAAGAGGCAGTCGTCGCGACCGAGGGCGCCGGCGTAGGTGGCGGCCGCCCTTGGCCCCCCCGCCGGGCCGCTCAGCAGCGTGGTGGCGGGACGATCGCGGACCACGTCGGGCAGGGCGACGCCACCGTTCGATTGCATGATCAGCAGCACCCCCTCGAAGCCGATCCCCGCCAGCTTCGAGCCCAGGGCCGCCAGATAGCTCCGCAAGATCGGCCCCACGTAGGCGTTGGTCACGGTCGTGGAGACCCGCTCGTAGAAGCGGATGGTGGGCAGCACTTCGGAGGAGATGCTGAGCCAGGCATCCGGTAGCTCGGCCCGCAAGAGCTCGGCGACGGCGCGCTCGTGCCGGTCGTCGGCATAGGAGTGCATCAGGCAGACCGCGATCGCCTCCCCCCCCTCGGCGCGGAAGAGCGCCGCCGCCTCTCGCACCTCGTCCGGGTTGAGCGGCTCCAGCTCGTTTCCCCCCGCGTCGAGGCGCCCCCCCACCGGAAGGCGCAGATGTCGGGGGACCAGCGGCACCACGTTGGTGTAGCGGTTGTCGTACTGCCGCTCTCGAATGCCGCGCCGCATCTCCAGCGCATCCCGCACACCGGGGGTCGTGATCAGCCCGGTTGACGCACCGCCGCGCGTCAAACAGGCGTTGGTCGTCACGGTGGTTCCGTGCACGACGAGACCGGTTTCGGCCGCCAACTCTTCGAGAGTGAGATCGTGCGCCTCGGCGATCGCCCGCATCCCCTCCAGCACCCCCCGCGAGGGGTCGTCGGGAGTGCTGAGCACCTTGAAGGTCTCGGGAGCGCGGTCCTGCGACCAGAAGAAAAGATCGGTAAAGGTCCCCCCCACATCGATACCGATTCGGTGCGTCATTCGGTGCGTCATGCCGCCCCCCTCCTTCCCGCCGCGAAGGCCCGCCGGTTGGCTTCTCGATGGGCCGCCGATGAGTGCTTTTGCAACACTTCGAACACCCGCTCCGGCCCGAAAGGCAACCAGGACCGGCATGCGAGCGCACCGAGCATCACCGCCCCCACCGCCTTCCGGGTTCCGGCCGTGGCGGCCAGCTCGAGGCCGTCGAGCAGAACCAGCTCGGCGATCTCGGGACGCAGCGCTTCGAGCCACCGGTCGGTGTCGGGGTACTCCTCGCCGCGGAGCGCCAGCGTTGTCGGCACGACCCTACCGGTGCTGGCGACAACGCGGGTTCCGGCATGCAGTCGAGGCCTCGCCCGCTGCAGCTCCAAAGGCTCCAGAGCAACCACGAGATCGGCCCCCCGCAAAGGCAAAAAGGGGCCCCGCCCGGGCCCGATCACCACGGTCGATTCCACCGAGCCGCCGCGTCGCGACATGCCGTGTACCTGTCCGATCCGCACCGGCAAGCCCTCGGCGAAGGCGGCCTCGCCCAGGAGCCGGGCGAGGGTGATGGCGCCCTGTCCCCCGACTCCCACCACCAGGATTCCCAGAAGGTCGGTGGCGCGCGTCATGAGACCGGCTCCGGCACGCGGCTGATCGCCCCGTTCGGGCAGAAATCGGCGCAGACTCCGCAGCCCGTGCACTGGGCGGCGTCGATCCGGATCGCGCCGGCCTGCACGATGAAGGCCGGGCAGCCGAAGGTGTCGACGCAGGCCCGACAGGTGGCGCAGCCACCGCAGAGCATACAGCGTCTCGCCTCGGCCCGAGCCCGCGCCTCGGGGAGCGTCCCTACCACCTCGCGCTCGAGGCTGCGCTCCGCGGCGGGCAGCTCGGGCGGGCGATGGCGGGGGGTGCGCTCTCTCCGTTCGATCTCGAGACCCGCCAGGGAAGGCACCGGCCACGCTCCCGGCTTCGGGGGCGGCGCGCGATGGTCCGCCGCCGCCTCGCCGCGCAGGGCCCGGTCGATCCCCCAGGCGGCGCGCTGGCCGGAGGCGATCGCGTGGATGACGCTGCGTTGGCCGGGAATCATGTCGCCACCGGCGAAGATCCGCCCGTGGGAGCCGCGGCCGGTCGTAGCGTCCACCGCGACCCGCCCGTCCTCCGTGAGCTCGAGCCCCGGCTCCCGGTCCGCCAAGGCGCCGACATCGACCTCTTGCCCCACCGCCACCACGACCAGACCAGCGCGAATGACGCGCTCCCGCTCCGAGCCGGTCGAGCCGCTCTCCCGGCAGCGAATCCCCGGTCCGCCCCCCTCGCGCCCGACCAGCGCGACCGGCTCCCACCCCGGACGGAGCGCCACGCCCTCATCGGCCGCGCAGCCGATCTCGTGCTCCAGTGCGGTCAGACCGCTCTCCCGCTCGATCACCGTCACACGCGTAGCGCCCGCCAGCGCCGCGCCGCGCGCCGCGTCGATCCCGGCATTCCCGCCCCCCACGACCACGACCTCTCGCCCCTCCGCCGCGCGCGTCTCACCATCGAGAAAGCGCAGCGCGTCGAGCACGATCGGAGCCCCCTCCCCCCCCTCGCGCGGCAGCTCCAACGCAAGCGGCCGGTGAGCGCCGATCGCCAAAAAGACCGCGTCATGACCGTCATCGGTCAGTAGACCTTCCAGCGTCAAACCCGTCCCCAGCGCCTTCCCCCCCTCGAAGCGAACGCCGAGGTCGAGAATCCTCTGAATATCCCGCTCGAGCGCCACCGCCGGCAGCCGGAAACGCGGAATCCCCGAGCGGAGCAATCCCCCCGCGCGCTCCTCCCGATCGTAGAGCGTCACCCCGTAGCCCCGCAGACGCAGCTCATGGGCCGCCGCCAAACCGGCCGGGCCGGCACCCACGACCGCCACGCTCCGCCCATGCTCCGGCTCCACTTCGGGCCGGTAGGGCGGCTCCGGCTGCTCCGCCGCCCAGTCGATCACGAAGCGTTTCAGATCGTTCACCGCCACCGCCCCGTCGAGCCCACCCCGAATGCACGCATCCTCGCAAGGCCGGTGGCAGACGCGACAGACCGAATCGGGCAGCGGATTGCGGCCCATGATCAGCTCGAGCGCCGCGTCGTACTCCCCCGCCGCCACGTGCCCCGCGTAGCCCTGAATGCAGAGACCGAGGGGGCACTGCTCCGCGCAGGGAGCCACCGCCGGCTCCTCGCCCCCACCCTTCCGCGAAAGCTCCAGCGACCGGCCGCGGACCATGTTCCGCTGGGTCGACTCCCGCACGCTCTGGCCGCATTCCATACCGCACCCCCCCCGGCCGCAGGTGGCGCAGAGGGCGGGGTCGATCTGAAAAGCACCGCGATGCATCGGCTCTCCGGTTTCCCGTTGCATGTGCACCGGGCAGGGGCTCTCGGCCACGAGCACGCTCACCCCTTTCCCATCCCGCGCCCGCTCGAAAGCCGAAACCGCCTCCGCCAAATCGGTCGGATCGAAAACCTCGACATGTCCGGCGCCCAACGCCCGGGCCACCCCGCCGATCGGCACTCCGCCGGAGCCCTCGTGGCCCCGCCCCCCGCCCGCGCTCTCCTGGAAACCGGTCATCGCGGTGATCCCGTTGTCCATCACGACCACGACCACCTCGACCCCCTGCCGGATCGCGTCGAGCAACGCCGGCATGCCCGCGTGGAAAAAAGTGGAGTCACCGATGAAGCACACCGTCCTCTCCCCCCCGACCCGCGAAGCCCCCGAAGCCAAACTGATGCTCGACCCCATGCTGAGCACCACATCGCCGCAGTCGAGCGGCGGCGCGAAGCCCAGCGTATAGCAGCCGATATCGTTGAAATAGAGATGCTCGTCGCCAAACACCGCCTTCGCCGCGAAGAAGGTCGCGCGGTGAGGGCAGGCGGAGCAGAGGACCGGCGGACGGGCCGGCGGCGGCGCGTCATCGCTCGCGGGCGCCCGCGGCGGCGCGCACCCCAGCCCCAGCGCCACATGAACCCCCCGTTGGATCACCTCAGGCCTGTATTCGTGCTCCTCCGGCAGATGCCCTGAGCGTTTCCCGTGAACAGCCACCTCGAGACCCCGCTCGGCGCAAAGCGCCCGCAGCGCATCCTCCACGAAGCCGGAGAGCTCCTCAACCACCAGCACCGCCTCCATCTCGGCGAGCAGACCGGCGATCCGCTCCTCGGGAAGAGGGTGAACCACCGGTAGTCGCGCCAAAACGACCCGCTCCTCGAGCCCCAGCTCCCGCAGCAGATCTGCCGCCGTAGCCGCCGGAGCACCGGCCGCCAGAATCGCCACCTTCCCCGCCCCCTCCCGCTCGAAAAGCCGCTCCGACCACCCCTTCGCCCTCTCCATCCGCCCCTTCAGCTCCACCCGCATCCGCCGCGCGTGCGCCGGAATCGGCACCAGACGGCGCTTGTCGCGCTCGAAACCCGCACCCCTCGCCCCCCGCGGCAGCCCCCCGACCGGAACCACCCCGCGGCAATGCGCCACCCGCGTCGTGATCCGCAGAAGCACCGGCAACCCGCTCTCCTCCGAGAGCTCGAACGCCGCCATCGTCAACGAACGAGCCTCCGCCGGCGTGCTCGGATCGAGCACCGGAAAGTGCAGCATCCTCCCGAGATGACGCTGATCCTGCTCGTTCGGACTGGTCAGGCAAGAAGGATCGCCCGCCGCCACCACCACCAACCCACCCCGCACCCCCACATAAGGGATCGTAGAAAGCGGATCGCCCGCCACCATCAGCCCCAGATGCTTCATCGCGCAGATCGCCCGCGCCCCCGCCAGCGACGCCCCGAACGCCAGCTCGAGACAGATTTTCTCGTTGACCGCATACTCGAAAACCCCCCCCGCCTCGTCACTCAGCTCCGCGAACGAATCGGTCACCTCCGACGAGGGTGTCCCCGGATAGCCCGTGGCGAAACCGACCCCCGCTT
>NYZA01000167.1 GCA_002686955.1 Gemmatimonadota bacterium | reverse complement strand
GGGCGCCCCCGCCGGTGCAAGGTCGCGCTCGCCGCCCGCAGCAGCGCCGCCTTCGCGGCCGACACCTTTTCGAATCGGCGACGCTGCTCTTCGGCCGGCTCGTCTCCGGAGATGAAAAGCTCGATGACACTGTCGCAGTCGGCACCGGCCAATTGCCCGGCAAGCGCCTCCGGGTCGGCCAGTAGCGCGTCATGGGGCAGTGAAAGCCGCATCAGATCGGTGAGCCGGCCGGCGTTGAGGTGCGCATCGACGCGCCGGTCTCGAATGCCTCTCTCAGTGCGCCCGAGCTCTCCGAGCACCGGATAGATCACTTCGCGCAAGTCGAGCTTGACATTGCATCCGCAGGGATGGATCGGATCTTCGGGCGCGATCGAATCGCGCCGAATCAGCCGATCGAGCCACGGGCGCGCGGGTCTCCAGTCGGAGCGCGCACCGGTGGCGCGGGTTTCGGTTTCGATGGCGGGCATGGGACTACAAGAAAATGATCGATTCGACCCCGGCGAAAGTGAGCAAAGCCCCCGCGACCAGTGTAATGGTCACCCTTTCGATCTTTCGCAGGAAGATGGCCGAGAAGAGGATGACGAAGAGAGGGCTCGAGGCGAGGATCGGCGAAACGACCGAGACATCACCCAGCTTGAGGGCGACGAGATTGAGCACGATGCTGACGCTGGTGCATGCGCTCGCCACCAGGAACCATCCGATCGAGGCGGGGTTGAAGTCGAGCTCACCGCGGCGTCCGGCTGAGAGCATGTAGGTGGAAAAGACGATCAGGGCGGCGATGGCGGTCGATGCCGCGGCGAGGATGGGGGAATCGAGGAACGCAAAGCCGGCCTTGCGCAGGTTGGCCGCGCAACCGGCCAGGATCGCCGCCGAGAAGGGATAGAGCAGGTCCCATTTTCGCCAGGACCTTTGCGGGCTCTTCTTGGTCGGCTTCTTCGAAAGCAGGAACGCGCCGCCGACGATCAGTACCGCCCCACCGAGAACGTTCGGACGCGCCTCTTCACCCAGGAAGGTGATCGCCAGGAGAATCGCGAAAAAGGGGGTGAGAGAACGGATGGGAGAGGAGCGCGCCGCGCCGACCTTGTCGATGCCGACATAGGTGAGGTACCGCACGACAGGTGGAGCGAAAAGGCCGATCCCCGCGAAGATGGCCACACCCTGGAGCGTGACCTCGGTGGCCGGGACGGTAGCAAGGGCAAGGGCAGTGATGACCGCTCCGCAGACCGCCAACGAAACGAACATTCCGGTGAGGGGATTGGAGGCCTCGAGCCCGCGCTTGAGGAAGATCCGCGAAATCGCGGTGATGGCGGCGACGGCGAGAGCGATGTAGGCGGCGGACATGCTTCTGCTTCAGTCCTTTCGTGGAGATTCTCGGGTCGAGAAGACCGGGAAGAGCTCGTTCAGATGGGGGATATGCTGGAGGTACTCGTGGGGAGCCTTCGGCTTGCGGATCTCGGTGCGAAGGGCGCCGATCGCGAGGGCGATGGCGGCCTCTTCGTTTGGGTCATCGGTCTTCGCGCGCAAGGCATCGAGCTCGCCGACGGCGGATCGGAAGCGCTCGGCCTGAATCGCCCGATCGTCGGAGACGTTGCCAGGAATGAAGGCTTGCAGCAGCACTTCGCGGGCCGCGAAGGAAGTGACAGCATGGCGTCCGCGCCGTCGACCGCCGCTTCGCCCATCTTGAAGAGCCAGTCTTCGCCGAGCTGGTCGCGAAGCACCACCTTGAGTGTCATGCCGCTTCGGAGCTGGGTGGGTGAGAGGGTGAAGCGCAGGCGCCGAAAGAGCTCCTTCTCCAGCTCGAGGCGGCGGCGCCAGAGTCCGACCAGTCGCTCATGATCCGGGCCGCGGCCGTATCGAAGCCCGATGAGGGCACCCGTGGCGAAGGCGATAGCGAGCCCGAGAACCCCTCGTCGTGACAGCATACGCGGAGACGGAAACATCAAGAGGCGTCTGGAAGAACCGGAAAGATCGAGTTGAAGCAGCAGACCTGGGCGCGAGCCTCGGCCTCGCTCAGAGGATTCTCGATCAGGCCTTCGAGATGGGTGATTGCGTGGCCGATCCCTTGTCTCTCGAAAGGGTTGTCGGCGTGCGGCAGAAGCTCGGTCAGAGCGACGATTGCATCTGAAAACACGACCTTCTGCTCCACTCTCGACTTTGGAATGTTGGCGCTCTCGAGCACCTGGCGGATGATCCCATACGCCTCGACCGAGGTGACGGCTTCGATCGACCGCCGAGGCGGTTGATGCCCGCCGAGCTGCACGAGGCGCGCTTCGAGCTCGGCGATTCGCGCTTCGAGGCCTCGGATGATGCGCTCGCCGGTCTCTCGATGGGACGGTCCGTCGAAGAAGGCCACCCTCCGCCCGGCCTTCTCGAGCTGAGTCTCGAAGAGCGCCGCGATATCGGTCGGCAACGTGTTCTTGCGGGCCATCATCGTCGGCAGGAAGGAGCTCTCGTCGAAGCTCTCCACCAGATCGGGAACGAGCCCGCGCAGCACCGCCTTCGAGTTGTTGCCGAAGCAATCGAATTCGTTCTCTATCCCCTCTCGAAAACGCTCCGCGTAGAGCTCGTCTGGAGCCGCCGCGATGAAACGAGCCAGGCCGTAGACCTCGGCCAGGGGAAGGGGCGCGTGGCCATTTTGAAAGAGGTCCCACATCCACCTGTAACCGAGAAGAGAGTGCTTTACTCGGGAGGCGAGGATCGGCGTCATGAAGCTCTCATCGAGGCGATCGTGCCCAACCAGATACCACTCGACCGCATTGTCGATCCGCTGAACCCTCGTCACCTCACCCCACTTGATGGTGGCGATGAACTGCAAGATATGTAGATGGTGGTTGGCGGTGATCCAGCCAAAAAGCTGGCTCTGCAGCAGATCGCTCCAGGCCCGTGGTGTGAGGCGATCGTTGCCTCGCCGTGCCTCTTTCACGAAACCGACGAGGTTCCTAGCGTCTGGAATGTAGCGCTGCAGCGTTCCACGCACCTCTTTGCCGTTGACGATGACACTGGCCCGTTGGAGCTCCGGAATCTCCCAGCCAAAAAGGGTGCATAGCTCGTAGATCGCGCGTGCGCCGCAGCTCGCAACTCCGCCCACTTTGAAGAGCCAGTCGCCACCCTGCTGATCGCGGAGTACGAGCTTGAGGACTTTGCCGGCGGAGATCTGGTTGGGGGAGAGAGTGAAACGGAGGGCCTCTAGATGCTCAGCCTCGAGCGCGTGCCGCCGCCGCCAGAGAGCAACCAGAGGGGCGTAATCGTAGCCACCGCCTCCGCAGCCGGGCAAACCGAGCAGCGCCCAGGCTCCCGTCGCCCCGGCCCCCGCGAGGAATGCACGGCGGTTGATCCCCGCTGATCGACGCTTCATGGTGACTTGCGATACTCCTCTTCTCGTTCCCTCCCACGAGAGCCTAGCATCCCGGCCCTCGTCAACGTGGGCCTTCGCCCTCAGGGATGACCGGGAAGAGCCCGTCCAGATTGAAAACGTAGGGGAGGTACTGGCTGGAGGCCTTGGGATTGTCGATCTCGGAGCGAAGGGCGCCGATCGCAATGTCGACGGCGGCGCGCTCGTGCACGTCTTCGGTCCCCGCGCGCAGGCCGCGCAGCTCGTCGATGGAGGCCTGGAAACGCAGGATCTGGGTCGCCGGATCGTCGGAGACGTTGCTCGGCAAGAAGGTGCGCAGCAGCACCGAGTGGGCCGCGGAGGAGGTGATGGCGTGGACCGGCTCTTGTGGACTCGATTCCGGGGGCAGCTCCGTGGCGCGAGGCGAGAGGCCGTCCTTGTACTCCTGCTCCACGCCCCGTTCGGCGATCTGCTCGTCGAATAGTGCTTCGGCGTCTTTGTGCAATCGGCGTTTTCGGGCAACCAGCCTCTCCACGAAGCGCTCCCTTTCTCCCTTGGGAACTACAAGGGGCGTCAAATGGCGCAGGACCATCTCCGCGGCATTGGTGAAGAATCGGTAGTCATTCTCGATCCCCGGCAGAAAGCTCTCGAGGAAAACCTCATCGGGGAAGCCGGCGACGAAGCGTGCGTGGGCATAGGCATTGGCGAGAGGGAGGTCGATGACCGACTCCCGGAAAGAGCGCCACATCCAGTCGTAGCCCAGCTTCGCTGCGGGCATCCTGCGAGAGAGAAGCGGCGTTACGTATCGAGCGGAAAGCGTGTCGTGGCCGACCAGGAACCACTCGACGGTGTTGTCGATGCGATAGATCCGGTCGACCGATTCGCCTTTCCGCGTGGTGACGAACTGCCGGGTGTGGACGTGGTGGTTGGCCGTGATCCACCCGAGAAGCTGGGCCGTCAGCAGATACTCCAGGGCGGAGTCGGTCAGGCGACGCGGATCGGCGTTCTGGCCTGCCACCTGCACACTGAGCGTACTGGCGTCGCGAATGAAGCGCTGGGCGCTTCCAAACACCATCTGGTCGTTGATCGGCAGTGTGGTTCGATGCAGCTCCGGGGTCTCCCAGCCGAAGAGGCAGCCCGTGCGGTAGATCGCCTCCGCGCCATCGATCCCCGTCGTGCCCATCTTGAAGAGCCAGTCGTCGCCGAGCTGATCGCGGAGCACCAGCTTGAGCGTCAACCCGCTTCGAAGCTGCGTGGGTGAGAGAGTGAAGCGCAGGCGGCGGAAGAGCTGCTCCTCGAGATCGAGGCGTCGGCGCCAGAGTCGAACGAGGCGCTCGTACTCGGGACGGCGACCGAGGCGGAGTCCGATGATGCCGCTCCCTCCGAGAGCGGAAGCGATGGCGAGGAATCCGCGACGACTGATCCCCCCGGATCGGCGCTTCATGACGGCTCTCGACTCTCCTCTCGCCTCGCCTTCAATGGCTCGCCGCGATCCTAGCATCTCGTCTCTTGTAGGGCGGACGCGGCGCAGCTAGCGTATCTCTCCATGAGCAGGCTCATCAGCGCAATCCTGGGCTGCGCGGTCGGCGTGGTGGCGCTCGAAATCGGGCTTCGCCTCACCGGCCTCGTCTTCGTGGAGCTCCAGAAGCAACGGAACGCGCTGCCCACTGGCTCTGACGGGACGGAATCGGTGAGGATTCTCTGCCTTGGGGAGTCGAGCACCGCGGTCGGGGGGAAAGACGCCTACCCCCACCAGCTCGAGGACTTGCTGAACGAGAACGGTCCCGCCGGGCTGCGCTTCGAGGTCGTGAACGCCGGCCGGCCCGGAATCGACTCCTCGGTCATCGTCCGAGATCTTAGGAAGAATCTGGATCGCTGGAACCCGGACATCGTCACAGTGATGATGGGCATAAACGACGGTATGCACAGTTTCGTGGATCTGAACCAGTACCGGCGGAAGCCGATATGGCGAAGGTTGTTGCTGCGGATCAAGGTGTATCGCCTGGGCCGATATCTCGCGATCTCATTCGGCGCTCTCGACGAGCAAGCGCGCCAAGAGCGCCATCTCGACGAGCGGGAGAAGAACTACCGCCGGGCGATCGCGGACCGGGGCGAGGCGATGGACTCGATCGTGCTCGCGATGCTCTATCGCCGCCAGGATCGAAACGACGAGGCGGAAGAGGTGCTCCTCGAGCTGATAGCCCGGCAGCCGATCGCGACGGCGCATGCCGACTTGGGCCAGCTCTATCAGGATCAGAACCGACTGGAGGACGCGGAGCGGCACTACCGCGCGGCGATCGAGCGGTTCCGCGGGTACCAACCCGCCTTCCGCTGGTTGATCCGGCTGCTGCGCTACTTGGGGCGGGACAATGAGATCGAGCCCCTCTTCGACGACCTCTTGGCCGCCGGGGCGGACGCCAGATCGTACGTCGAGGTCGCCAAGCACCACCGCGGCGATGGGCGGCTGGAGAAGGCCGAAGCGGCCTATCGAAAGGCGCTCGAGATCGAGCGGAGTCCCTACGCGTGCACCGATCTCGGCTCGATGCTGCTCGATATGGGTCGGATCGAAGAGGCGGAAGCGCTGCTCCGCGCCGCGGTCGCGATGGTGGGCGCCGGCCCCCGCTCCCGTATCGAGCTCGCACGGCTCTGCATGCGCACCGAGCGCCTCGACGAAGCCGAGCGATTGCTCGTTGATGCGGCGGCACAGGCGGAACACAGCTCTCCGCTCTACGTGATCGCCCGTTACTCGTGGGACGCGCGGCCCCTCGATCCCTACCTCGCCGCGGTCGAGCTGGCCCGCATCTACCAACACAAGGGCGATCGGGAGAGCGCCCGCCGCGTGATCGACCGGATCGAGCCGAACCGCATGACTTTCCACAACTACCAGCGTTTGGTCGACAAGGTCATGGCGCGGGTCGGGCGGCTCGTCGTGATCCAGTACCCCGTGCGTACCCTGGCGCCGCTGAAGGCGATGATCCCCGAACGGGAGGGGGTCGTCTTCGTCGACAATGAGCGCGTCTTCAAAGAGGCGATCGCGCGCGAGGGGTACAACGCGCTCTTTATCGACCACTTCGCTTCCGACTTCGGTCATACCACGCGGGCGGGGCACACGCTGATCGCGAGAAATACCGCTCGGGTCATCTTGAAAGAGCTCTTCGCTACGACCCTTCCGTAGCTTCGGCGTGGGCGCCCTCGACCGCCCCCGGGAGGACCGGGAAGAGGCTATTGAGGTGAACGATATAGGAGAGGTACTCCAGAGGAGTCTTTGGATTCTCGATCTCGCCACGGAGCGCGTCGATCGCCACGTCGATCCCGGCCCGCTCGTGGGGGTCTTCGGCCCGCGCGAACATGCCGTGAAGCTCTTCGATCGTCGCCTCGAAGCGCTCGACCGGGATCGCCCGATCCCGGGAGACGTCGCCAGCCGAGAGAGCGAGTTTCAGCACCGAATAGGCGGCAAAGGAGGTGATGGCGCGGATCGGCTCTTGGGGGCTCACTCGTGGCGGCAGCTCCTTGGCGCGCTCCTCGAGCTCCGTGATGCGGATCTCCAGCCGCTCGGAAAGCTGCCGGCCGATCACCCGGGGCGAAGGGCCGTTTCGGTACTCTCGCTCCACTCCCCTTAGGGAGAGCTGCTCGTCGAACAGCACCTCAATGTCTGCGGCCAACCGGCGCTTGCGGGCCAAGAGAGTCTGGAGGAAGAGCTCTTCGTTGCCTTCCGCGAGGAAGGTGGACGAAACCAGGCTCAGGGTCATCTGATCGACATTTGGGAAGTAGCGGAATCGGTTCTCGATCCCCGACAGGAAGCTCTCCGCGAAAACCTCGTCGGGGAAGCCGGCGATGAAGCGGGCCAATGCGTGGGCTCTGGCGAGGGGCAGATCGAGCTTCGATGCTCGAAATCCGCCCCACATCCAGCCATAGCCCAGCTTCGAAACCGGCAACTTGCGAGAGAGCAGTGGTGTGCAGTATTTGGCGCTCAGCTCATCATGGCCGACCAGGAACCATTCGACGGTGTTGTCGATGCGATAGATCCGGTCGATCGAATCGCCCACCCGGGTGGTGACGAACTGCCGTGAGTGTACGTGGTGGTTGGCCGTGATCCATCCCAAGAGCTGGGCGGTCAGCAAGTACTCGAGCACTTCGTCGGTCAGACGCGCAGGTTCGGCGTTCGGGCCGAAGATGTGAATGGCGAGCTCCGTGGATTCGGGAATGAGGCGCTGAGCGCTCCCGAAAATGAGTGGACCGTTGATCGGCAGTGTGGCCCGATGAAGCTCCGGGGTCTCCCATCCAAAAAGGCAGCCGATGCGGTAGATGGCCTCGGCGCCATCCACCGCGGTGTCGCCCATCTTGAAAAGCCAGTCGTCTCCGAGCTGGTCGCGGAGCACCAGCTTGAGTGTCATGCCGCATCGCATCTGGGTGGGGGAGAGGGTAAAACGCAAGCGTCGAAAGAGCTCCTTCTCCAGCTCGAGGCGCCGGCGCCAGAGTCGGATCAGACGCTCGTAATCCGGGTCACGGTCGATACGGAGCCCCAAGAAGGCACCGACACCGAGAGCACCGGCGAGCCCGATGAAGCTCCTTCGAGATGGCATGCCAGGCGATCGTGTCATTGGGAGGAGCCCGAAAGGACCGGAAGGACCGGGAAGAGCTCGTTCAAATGCGCAACATAGCGGACCTGCTCGTCGTGCTCTCTGGGAGTCGCGAGCTCGACGCGGACGGCGTCGATCGCGATGTCGATGGCGGCCCGCTCGTTCGCGTCCTCGGCTTCCGCACCCAGAGCGCGGAGCTCTTCGATCGTGTTCCTGAAGTTCTGGATCCGACTCTCCCGATCGTATCTGAGACCGCCGGGCGTGAAGGCGCGCAGCAGCAACGAGTAGGCCGCGAACGAGGTGAGTGCGCGGATCGCCTCTTGCGAGCTCGATTGCGGCGGAAGCTCTACGGAGCGCAGCTCGAGCTTCGCGATACGCGCTTCCAGGTGGGCGCAGAGCCCTTCGCCGACCGCCCGGGGCGAGGGGCCGTCACGATAATCCCGCCATCTACCTCGGTGAGCGATCTGTCGGTCGAAGAGCGCCGCCGTATCCTCCGGCAGGCGGTGCTTGCGGGCAACCAGCCGTTCGAGGAAACGCTCCTTGTTCCCTTCGATGGCGATCATGCGCGACAGCTGGCTCACGATCAGCTCGTTGGCGTTGGGCAGAAAGCGAAAGTCGTTTTCGATCCCCGACAGGAAGCTCTCCGCGAAGACCTCGTCGGGGAAGCCGGCGATGAAGCGGGCGTAGGCGTAGGCGTCCGTGAGGGGCAGGTCGATGAGTGACTCGCGGAATCTGCGCCACATCCAGTCGTAGCCGAGCGCCGATCGAGGCTTCCTGTGCGAGAGAAAGGGGGTGACATAGCCGGCGGCCAGCGTGTCGCGGTCGACCAGAAACCACTCGACGGTGTTGTCGATGCGGTGGATTCGGTCGATGGGATCGCTCCCTCTCGAGAAGATGAACTGCCTGGTGTGGACATGGTGATTGGCCGTGATCCAACCGAGGAGCTGGGCGGTGAGCAGATACTCCAGCGCCGATTCGCTGAAGCGCCGGCGCTCGGTCTTCGGTCCGTACACATGTTCGGTGAGCTCCTCGGCGTCGTGGATGAAGCGCTGGAGGGTGCCGGACACCATCAAGCCGTTGATCGGCAGTGTGGCCCGCTGTAGCTCCGGGGTCTCCCATCCGAAAAGACAGCCGATGCGGTAGACCGCCTCGGCACCATCCACCGCGGTATCGCCCATCTTGAAGAGCCAGTCGTCGCCGAGCTGGTCGCGGAGCACCAGCTTGAGCGTCATGCCCTTGCGTAGCTGCGTGGGGGCCAGTGTGAAACGCAAACGCCTGAAGAGCTCCTCTTCCAGCTCGAGGCGCTGGCGCCAGAGTCGAATCAGGCGCTCGTAGTCCGGGCGCCGGCCGAGGCGGAGTCCGATGAGGGCGCCGGCGCCGAGAGCGGCGGCGAGCCCGACGAACCCCCGTCGAGAGGGCATGCGGGGCGACCCCGGCATCAGGAAGAGCCCGGAAGGACCGGGAAGATCGCGTTGTGGCAACAGACCTGGACCCGGGCCTCGACCTCGCTCAAGGGCTTCTCGATCAGCCCTTCCAGGTGGGCGACGGCGTGCTCGATTCCCCTCGTCTCGAGAGGGTTGTGGGCGTGTTGCGCGAGGTCGACCAGAGAGGCGATCGCCTCGGAGAATAACTCTCTCTGCTTTCGTGCCGATTTCGGGATGTTGGAGCTCGCGAGGACCTGGCTGATGATCCCGTAGGCTTCGACCGAAGTGACGGCGTTGATCGACTGCTGAGGAGGCGGCCCGGGATCGAGTCGCCCGAGACGTGCATCGAGCTCGGCGATTCGCTCTTCGAGGCCATGGCCGATTCGCTCGCCGATCTCGTGCGGGGATGGGCCGTCATGGAAGCCCGCTCGCTGGCCCAGCTTGGCGAGCTCGGTCTCGAAGAGGGCTGCGATCGCCTCGGGCAATTCCTTCTTGCGGGCCACCATCGTCGGCACGAATGCGGCCGTGTCGAAAGCCTCCACCAGATCGGGAACCAGCTCGCGCAGCACTTTCGTCGAGACATTGGCGAAACGGTCGAAGTCGTTGTCGATCCCTCTCGCGAATCGTTCGGCGTAGATCTCGTCGGGAGCCGCGGCGATGAAGCATGCGAGGGCGTACACCTCGGCCAGGGGAAGCTGCGTCAATCCTCTCCGGAAGAGATCCCACATCCATCCGTAGCCGAGCAGATGGTGCTCCATGCGGACCGCCAAGATCGGCGTCATGAAGCTCTCGTCGAGGCGGTCGTGGCCAACCAGGTACCACTCGACCGTGTTGTCGATGCGCTGGACCCGCGCGACCCGTCCAGCCGACATGGTCCCGATGAACTGCATGATGTGCAGATGGTGGTTTACGCTGATCCAGCCGAAGAGCTGGCTCTCGAGCAGATCGCGCCAGGCCCGCGGAGTAAGGCGGTCGATGCCTCGACGGGTCTGCTTGACGAAGCCGACGATGCGCTGAGCATCGGGGACAAGGCGCTGCAACGTTCCACGCACGGACTTGCCGTTCACCACGACGCTGGTGTGATGGATCTCTGGCGTTTCCCAGCCGAAGAGGGTGCCGAGCTCGTAGACCGTTCGTGCTCCACAACATGCGACGGGCCCCACCTTAAAGATCCAGTCTTCGCCTCCCTGATCACGAAGACCGAGCTTGAGGATCGTGCCGGCCGAGATCTGGTTGGGAGAGAGTGTGAAGCGAAGGAGCTTCAGATGCCGCGCCTCGAGGGCTTGACGCCGCCGCCAGAGGGCGATGAGGGGCGAATAGTCGTAGTCGGCCGCGCAACCCTTGGAACTCAGAGCCGCGAATGCCCCAAGTGCTCCCGCGCAGGCGAGAAAACCCCGACGACTGATCCCCCCCGATCGACGCTTCATGATATCTGGCTCGGCCCGTTTCATCGCTTCGGCCCCCGCTGCGCTTCAATATAATCTAGCATCCTGCGGGAACCCCTGGAAAGGGGCCGCGCGGCCATCGTCAGGGCGGCGATCGCCCGGAGACGTGGCGAAGATGGGATGCCAAACCAGCAAGTCATTCTTGCGTGGACCCTAAGATCGGACGAAAGATCGGATGGATCGTAGGAATCTGCGCGCTGGTCGCGGCCGGAACGCAGCTTTCATACGTCGACTGGCGGCCGGCGGTGGCGCCGGTGGACACCCGACCACTCGTCATCCTGAACCATCCGCAACGGGATGGCCGCTTTCGTACGCCCCGTCGCGCCGACCATCGCCACAACGGGATCGACTTCGCTGCTCTGTTGGAGAGCCCCGTCCGGGCGGTTCGCGGCGGGCGGGTGGCGGAGGTCGGCACCCATCCGAATCGAGGACTCTTCATCGACCTCGACCATGGGGACCAGCTGATGAGCCGCTATGCGCACCTGCGGAAGACAAACGTGAAAAAGGGGGATCGGGTTCGGCAGGGCGAGTTGATCGGCAGAGTGGGAAAGACGGGCAATGCCCGAGATCCATCGATTCCGCCCTATCTCCACTTCGAGGTGCGGCGGGACAACAGTCCGATCGACCCGCTCTCGCTCGGTCTGAGTGCTGCTTGGCGTAAAGCCGGCGACACGCAGTGATGTCGACGGTTCCGGCGAGGGGGCGATAGAAATGTCCGATCCGGCGTGGCCGACAACGGGCGACTTTCTGAATGGCCTCCACTTCGAGTTTTCCCTTCTGATCTCATATCTGGCGTACAGCGCGGGAGTAGCCGCCCTTCTCCATGCCCTGCCGGAGCGACATCGAAAGCAGACGCTTCTGGTCGCGAGTCTGGTGTTTCTGGCGGTGTTCTTCGCCCCGAAGCTGAGTCTCTTCCTTCTCGTTTTCTCGAGCTTGGTCCACGGAGTGAGCGTTCGATTCGCGCGCGCGCAGCGATTGCGCTTTCTCCTCGCCGCCGGATTTCTGCTGACCCTCTTCCTCCCGATCGGCTTCGGCGGAGTGATGGTGGAGATGGGTCCGCGAGGGCCGGTCGACCACGCCCGTGGCTACGTCGCCATCTTCCTTCTGATCACGTACTTCAAAAAGCTCGTCTACTTCCTCTACGAGCTCCGCTCCCGGCGCATCGATCCGGCCGATCTCAGCGATGTCCTCGTCTATTTCCTCTCTCTGGCCTTCCTCATGGGGAAGGCACCGGTGGTGTCGTACTCCCATTTCCACGCCTCCCACCTGGCGGAGAGCGGCGCCTCTTCGGCACGCTCGGGGCTTCGAACGATCGCCATCGCCACGCTCCACCTCCTCGCCCGAGTGGCCTTCGTGAAATACGTCGTCGACTCGCGGCTCGACGAGGTGTTCGCGCTCTCGGCCTTCGCCGAAACACGGGGCTCGATCGTTCTCGCGCTGGTATTGAACTACCTGGCCTTCTACGCGCTCCGCTTCGGCACGGAGCAGCTCTCGGTGGGAGTGGCCCGACTGCACGGCTTCGCCATCCGGGACAACTACGAGAATCCACTCGCGGCACGGGACTACGCCGACTTGTGGAGACGGTGGAATGTCCATTTCCGCGAGATGATGGTCTCGATGTTCTACATGCCGATCGTGCTCAGGCTCAGCCGCTCCCACCCGGAACGGAGAGCTCTGAATGTCAGCGCCGCGTGCGCGGTGACTTTTCTCTGTCAAGGGCTCTTCGGCGCTCTTCTCTACGGACTCGTTCATCCCCCCCTTGGTTTCGAGGGTTGGTTGCAGCTCGGCGAGCTCCGCCTTCTGTACGAAGCAGGGCAGATTCCGCTGGTGATCGGGTCGCTTCTCTTGTTGGACAAGAGGTGGCGCGGAGGGGGACGAGCCCTCTGGTTCTGGACCGGAGTCGGAATCGCCATCACCTTCTTCGTGCGCTCCTTGCTGCTGGTCCTGCTGAGAAGCGCCAACGGGATCGGTGTTTCCGAGGCCTTCGATCTCTACTCCTCGCTGCTATTCTAATACGGCGATCGATCCGCCGACTCTCTATCAGGTCAAAGCGTTGCCCACTCTTCGCCCATCCGGAATTCGATGCCTGGTCGCCCTCCTCGGCATCCTCGGCGGCTGCGGCGAGATGGGTAAGCCCGCTGAACCGACGAGGACCTCCACCACGTCGCCGGGATCGCCCGTCCGCACCCTACTGCTCATCGAATGGGATGGGGCCGATCCGGTGCGCGTGGCGTCGATGCTCTCCGAAGGCGAGCTGCCGAATCTCGCGAGGTTGGCGGCCGAAGGTGTGTACATGGAGCTCACCGGGGCTCGATCGGTCTGGACCGACGTGCCTTGGGCCGATCCGGGGATGGCCGGGGATCGTTCCGTGTCCTCGAGCGGCGCTTTCTTCGCCGCTGTGAGAGAAGACGACCCGAGGGTGAAGAGGGTCGCCATGGACGATGCCGATAGGGGCGCTCGGGATTGGGATCTTGATCTTCTGGTGGATACCGGCGGCTGGAGTAACGACGGAATCACCGAGAAGGCCGTGGCCTGCGTGACCGATCTCGCCGAGGAGAGCACGACGGTCTTCATCCGCTACCGGGCTTCGGAGCACGAGCAGTTGCTGGAGGCCGACGCGGCGTTGCGAACGCTTCGCACGGCGCTGCGGATCCTCGGCTCGAGCGACCGGGCACGGCTGTACGTTGCGGGAGGGTCTGGGGGCGTGACGAGGTTCCTCGCAACAAACGACGGGGATTTGGCTTCGGCGACGGCGCGTGCGAGGGAGAGCGCAGGGGCGCCATCGAGCGTTCGCGAGCAGCCCCCCGAGGTGACGCCCGCCGCACGCACCCTCCCAAATATCCTCCTGATCGTCGTCGATACTCTTCGTGCGGACCGTCTCTCGGTCTACGGGTATTCGAAGCCAACCACTCCGAATATCGATGGACTCGCCGACCGTGGGGTTCTGTTCGAGTCGGCGAGCGCTCCATCTTGCTGGACGCTTCCCGGATTCGCTTCGATCCTGACCGGGAAGCATCCTCGAACGCTCGGGCTTTTCGACGACTCGCGCAGGACTTCGTCTTTCGCATATGTCGACCCACCTCTGAATCGCTGGGAAACGGTGCTGCCCGAGGTCTTGCGGAGGGCGGGTTACCGCACGGCAGGATTCTTCACCGGGCACTACAACGAAGAGGCGTATGGCTTCGGCAGGGGATTCGACCTCTACCGGAGCTATCGGATGCACTCCGATCCGGTCCGCCACGCGAAGAGCTCGTTTCCGCAGTTTCTGCCCGATGTCTTCGCGTGGATCGAATCTTCCGACGCGCGACCTTTCTTCGTTCTGCTCAATCCCGCCGATCCCCATCGACCCTATCTGCCGCCCCTGGCCTACCGGAAGCCCCACGTGAGACGATATACGGGCTTTTTCTCCGAGATCGGAATGTCGAGGGATCTGCTCTTGGGAATCGATCGCGATCGCGGAGGCTGGCGCCTGTCTCTGAGCGAACCTCCGCCGAAGAGGGGAGGCTGGCCGGACGAATCGTTCGAGCTGCCTCCCGGCCAAACCGACTGCCGGCTCGATCAGGAGGACATCGACTACTTGAGGAATCGCTACGACGCGGGCGTGACCTTCACCGACGATCATGTGGGTCTGATTCTCGACCGACTTGCCGAGATTCGATCGAATACGGTCGTCGTATTGATCAGCGACCATGGTGAGGCGCTGGGGGATCACGGGGTCTTTCTGCACAACACCAACCCTCCGCGGCTCTATGAGGAGATCAGCCATGTGCCCTGGATCATGAGCGCGCCGCCGCAGTGGCTCGAGCCGGTCCGGCGGGTGGTTCGTGAGCCGGTGATGCTCGTCGATCTGATGCCGACCCTGCTCGAGCTGGTCGGAATTCCGATAGACGGGAGCACGCAAGGGATGCAGGGGAGAAGCCTGCTCGGTGTCGTTCGAGGAGAGGAGCCGGAGGATTCGAACCGGCTGATCCTCGCCGAGGCGGTGGGCCACGGGCATCTCGTCAGCACCATCAGGCGGGGGGACTGGAAGCTGATCTCAACGAGGTGGAGAGATCGATCCCCTGTTCTGGAGCTTTACAACCTCCGGTCCGATCGATCGGAGACTCGCGATCTTGCGCGGCGGGAGCGATCCCGGGCCGACGCCATGCTGGCGGATCTCGATTCTTGGATCGGCCGGAATGGGGGAAGGCGTGGAGCGGCAACCGATCGATCTCGGCTAAGGTGACTTCGAGCCGTCCCATTTGCCATATTGGAAGCGGTTCTCTCCTCGCCGTCGAGGCGCCTTCTCTTGGGACCTCTCGTCATGGAGACAGGAACATGAGGAAGGTACTGACCGAGCTTTTCGATATCGAAACCAAGCGCCCGATCGAAACGGGCCTCTTCCGCTCCGGTTCCGCACTGATCGTTTACGAGACCTTGGGGGGCTGTACCTCCGCCGCATCGCCATGCTGATCAAGTTCGACATGATGTCTCTGCTCGGACAGATCTTGCTCGGCTTTCTTTTCGTTGTTCCATGCATTCTATTCCTGATCCGTTCGATGCAGTATCGGGCGGTCTTCCAGGAGAAGCGATACTCCACGATTGTTGTCACCACGGGAGCAAAATCAGATTCACCGTGCGGATGGCGAATGTCGGCGTGGGGCATATCTTCCCGTCCGGCGCCGCGGCGGACTTGGTTGAATCGTGGCTCGAGGTGAGGGTCAGTGACGATGAGAACCGAATGATGTTGCAGTATGGGCTGGCCGACGAAGAGGCGAATGTTGACGACGAGACCACACACATCTACCGTGTCTCGCCTTACGACATCGACGGGAATCCTCTCGGCTTCAACGAACACCAACCTTGGGCTTTCAGGAAGCATGAGAGATTCGTTCTTTTCCCGAAGGCATTCGACGAGTACGAATTCGAGGTGGATCTGGCCGATTTCGACACCGAGAAGATCTCCATCGATGCTGCGGTCAAGTACAGGTGCCTCAGCAAGTCCACGGCCGATTTCTATTTCAAGGGCTCGAGGACGGTTCCCATAACCGAAATGGCCGAGAAGTCGTTCGAGATCGCGGTCGGTCTCACCTCGAAGTACACGCTTACGAGAGTGTCCTCGTAGAGAGGGTCGACGAAGGCGCAGCTCCACGCCACCGCCCCCTATCTGCTGGTCAGTGACGGCTCCCCCCTTGCTGTCCTATCATGGCATCCGTCCGTGCTTCGGGGCCGCGGAGGCAGGGGCCCCGGCTCTCAAGAACCTGCGGCGTGGACTAGGAACTTGAAGAACCTGGCAACCGAGCTCTTCGATATCGAAACCGAGCGGCCGATCGAGACCGGTCTATTTCGTTTCGGCTTAGGCCTGCTCGCCTACGAGACGATCGGCGGAACCTACCTCTTCTTCGTCGACGAGCTGAACATGTTCGACATGATGACCCTGTTCGGCCATATCGCCTGCGGCTTCCTCTTCGCCATTCCCTGCATCATGTTTTTGATTCGGTCGACGCAGTATCGAAGAATCTTCGCCCAGGCCCTCTACTCCACGGTCCTGATCGCTACGTCGGTGGTCATGCTCTACACTTTCTTTTCGGGGATCATACTGACATTTGTCGGGGTCACCAAACACCGCCTTTTTTGGTGGTCGCATATCATTGCATCAGCTCTGACGGTTCTCGGGTTCTTGTACTACATCACCCGAACGGTCACGCTGGTGCTCGACAACTCGAGACTCCAGCTGAGGACGATACTCAGAAAGAAGATCTGGCCGGTTTCGTACCAAGTCGTCGGCGTTTGTGGAACGATACTGCTGGCTACAGGAATGTCGGTCTATCTTCACACCGAGCCTCCCAAATTCAAAGATCGCGCCGCTTTTGGGGGCGCCTACGCGCTGACCCGTGAGAAGAACTTCGGTAGCAACTGGGGCGTAGGCTCGACCGTGGTTACTGAAGATGGGAAGATCCTCAACGAGGAGTATTTCGTCAATTCCAAATCGTGCGGCCGCTCGGGTTGCCATCCAGACATTTTCGACCAATGGAAGGATTCCATACACTACCGAACGCCCAACCCGGTATTTCGCGGACCGGAAACAGCTCTGATGGAGCGCGAGAGGTTGGCGGCCAACGGCAAAGTACCTCTTTGTGGAGGGTGCCATATGCCGGTCGAGTTCGTGGCCGGCATTGTAAAAACCGGCGAACGCCGAAAGAGCTTCGATGAGTTCGAAGGGGTTTCCTGTATCTACTGTCATGCGATACAGAGTGTCACGAAGATGAAGGGCGAACGGAACTGGGCGTTTCTGGAGCCACCCTCACGGTACCCATTTGCTTTCTCGGATTCGCCCCTCGGGACCTTCATCAACAGCACCCTCATCAACGCAAAGCCGGAGTTCCACAAGAAGACCTACATGAAAGACCTCTACAAAGAGGTCGATTTCTGCACGGCATGTCACAAGAAGCTGGTCTATACATCCTGGTCGAACAGTGTCTACAACGACAGGAAGCACCCCGAAGACAGGAAGATCTGCAGCGACTGTCATATGAAACGGGTCGCAGTGAGCGACGATATCTCGGCCGATGAAGAGGGAACGGTTGCGGACCATCGATATCTTGCGGGCAATGTCTTCATCCCCGGGCTATACGGATTGGATGAGATGGTCGCTCTGCAAGAGGAGTTCATGAAAGACGAGAAGATCGCTCTCTCGATTCTGGCGCCAGACGAGGTCGTTCCAGGGAGCAAGGTGAGATTCGCCGTTCGCATGGCGAATATCGGTGTGGGGCACACCTATCCCGCGGGCGCCTCGGCGGACATCGTCGAATCGTGGTTGGAGGTGAGGCTCATCGACGACGAGAATCGAACGGTGATGCAGTATGGGACGACCGATGCAGAGGGGGATTTGGACGAAGATGCGACTTATATCTACCGCATTGCTCCCTTCGATGCGAACGGGGATCCACTTGGCTACACAGTGCACCATTCATGGCTGTTCCGGAGTCATGAAGAGTTCGTCATTCACCCGAAGGAGTTCGACGAGTACGATTTCGAGTTCGATCTGGCGGAGCTCCGAACCAACAAGATCTCGATCGAAGCGGTCGCAAGGTACAGATCCGTTAGCAAGGCCTTCGCCGATTTCTACTACGGAGGAGAGAAGAAGGTGCGCATTACCGACGTTGCGACGCAGTCGTTCGAGATCGCCGTCAAGGAGGCGCTGACATCGGATGAGCGGCCGGTCTACTCGAAGAACGGAGCCGAGATCGAGGAGGGACTTCGGAAAAGCGCCTTCGTGCTCCCGCCGGGGTTCAAGTTGACGAAGACGGAGCCGAGGGACGAGGATGGTCTAGCGTCAACGGAAACAGCCGCGATCACTGAGAAGCTGGAGGCGTCGCTTGGTCGATGATCGGGATCTCCTTCATTCTGGTCAACTGAAGCTTCAAGACATCGACATCTTCCCGTTGCATCTTCAATTTCTTCCGCATCGGCTCGACGCGCGCCTTGGCCGCGCGAATCTCCGGTTCCTTGTTCCCGATATCCCCCTCCTTCGCCGCTGAGATCTGCTCCTCCAGCACACGGATCGATTCTTCAGAAGCCCTCACCGATCTCTCGAGCTTCTCGATCGATCTCGCCTTTTTCGCGACGACGCCACGAAGCCGGTTCGTAATAAACGATATTCTCGCCTTGGGCAGCCCGGTCTTCTTCCACTTCTCGACCCTCACGACCGACTCGTTGTGGTGGCACTCGCGCATACACTTCTTGTACTCCTGCTCGTCTTCGATCCCGCTGCAAACCTCTTGCGAGCAGTACTCGATACAGGTTCTAGTGTCGACTGGAGCCTGGCTCGGAGGTGGTGTCAGGAAGAGCAGGCTCGCGGACAGGTACATGGAGTTCATGGCGGTTCCTAGGCGTGGACGATCGCAAGGATAAGCTTAGGACATGCCGGATGGGTTGTCATGGAAATCGCCGTCGAGCGTCCGCGGGGCGCTCCGGATCTTCGGGGCCGATGCGGTAGGTGTTGTGGCAGGAGACGCAGCCCGCCGTGATCTTGGCCAATCGCTCGGGTAGCTCCGATTTCGGCAGGTCTCGCTCGGCGGCTTTCGCCAGATCGCCGAGCTCGCCATGCACGAGCTTGCCGAGCTGGCGCCAGGGGGGCGGAATGACGCCACGCAAGCTCGGCATCTGAATATTGATGAAGGGGACCTTCGCCGTCTCGTCGGCCAGGCGGGCCAACTCGCGCATATCGTCACGCGCCGCGGCTTCGAGGATCTTGTGCATCGCCACGAGATTCTCGCGCATTCTCCAGAGAACGAATTCTCGCTCCTCCGGGAGCATTCGCACTTCCTCTCGAGTATCACCGGCGATGGGCTCGTCGGCCGGCGGCGCACTGCCTCGATCGGCCCAGACCAGAACCGCCGCTGTTGGGACCCACAGAACAACAGCCAAGATGCTCCAACCTCGCCCGGATGAGCTTTGCACCATTCGCATGGCTTAACCGATGAAGAACGCCACACCGAGGATTGAGAACAGATCCTCGGCGCTGAACCCGCCGTGGACGCGGAAGAAGAGCACGAGAGCGGATCGAAGGTGAAATGTGATGGCGATGCCCAGGAGCGCCGCCGGCCAAGAGGCGAATCGACCGCGCCGGAGCGGGAAACGAGACTCCACCACCAGAGAAAAAACTACGAGCAGAGCTTGGCAGAGGTCGAATATGGCCAGCGTCCACATGACATCGTAGCGCGCCGACTGGCTCGTTGGGGGAGCGAAAAGCAGGTGGGCGAAAAGCAGAAAGACGTAGTTCGCGGCGAAGGTAGCAATACAGGCGAGGCTGAGATTGAGCCACTTCGACTTCGGCATCGCCCGAGACAGGGCGAGCAGGGTGGGGAAGTAGACCATCGACACAAGCATGTCGCGGAAGTAGATGTTCCAACGCCTCCAGTACGCGGCGTAGGTGTTCGATGCCAGCGGATTGGCGAAGTTGTCCTTGATGTCGAACCCGAAGAGCCGGGCGATGCCGATGCCGAACTGCTCATAGCCGTACTTGGCAAGGTAGATCTGTAGATGGAAGAGATTGAGGGCGAGCCACACAGCCAACCAGCTTTGTTCCTCGAGCCTGAGCGCGAAATTTCCGTCCGGTCTGTACGCCGCCATCTCCAGGCCGATGATCGGGACCGCGAGCAGATGCAACAATGCAATCGCGATGGTAGTGACACCTTTTGTCATGAGCTGGGCCGTAGGCCGGGCGCGATAGCGCTCCCAGAAATGGGAACAGGGGACGATGGCGCTTCGTCCCAGACCAACCGGGAGCCCCCACATGTAGATGAGATAATCCTCCAACGACACCCGCTCGGCACGCCCGATCCGGATCTCGTGTAAGACGTAGACCGATTTCGTCGAAAACACGACCAGGGCCCAGGCCGCCACGACACTCTTGACCTTCATCCCGTTGACATAGTAGTCGAAGATCCAGCCCTCTAGACAGACCGGCACGAAAACGACGATCAGAAGCGCGGCACCGCCCCAGAGACGCACCCCTCGCCCATGCCCCCCCCCCATTGTCGCGTAGTGGAACACGAGGGAGAAGGCGAGCATGAAGAGCGTGGCGCGTGGATCGAGAAAGACAGCCAGAAAAACGATCCCTGAAACGAGCAGAACCGTCTTCCGATGTCGATCGGGGCACAGGTGATACAGCACAAACGCCGCCGCCACCCACAAGACGAAGGCGCCTAGGTAGTCGAGCTCGATCCGCAGGCTCCGTTCGATGGCCTGGCGCGTCCAGCTTTCCGCTGAGAACATGCTCATTTCTTCTCGGCCGCGGGCACCGAGCTCCCACTGGTCGACCTGGCGACCCGAAACCCGATTATGTTGCAGTAGTTATCGGGATCGTAGTGATGACGGCTCGCCGATCTGCACTGGCGAGCGACAGTATTCCAGCCGCCTCCGCGAATCGTTCGCGCGCTCCCGTCCGAAGGGCCCGCGGGGTCGACTGCCGGATCCGATGGATAGTCCCCATAGAGGTCCCAACACCATTCCCATACGTTGCCGTGAACGTCATAAAGGCCCCAGGGATTGGCCACCTTTCTCCCGACGGCGTGGGTCCGATTCGCGGAATTGTCGCTGTACCATCCGATCCGGCGCAAAACCCCATCGCGATCTCCGGGCCAGAAATGGGTGGTCGTGCCGCCGCGACAGGCGTACTCCCACTCCGCCTCGGTCGGCAGGCGGTAGCCATTGGCGTTTCGATTCCACCGCGCGCTCGTGCCTATGATCGTGTAGGCGCGATCGAGTCCGGCGCGGGCCGAGAGCTCGTTGCAAAAGTGAAGCGCGTCGAGCCAACTCACATTCTCGACCGGCAGATCGGCCCCCCCGCGGAAGCTCCCGGGCTCGGTCCCCATGACGGCCTTCCACTGTGCCTGCGTCAGCTCGTGGGCCGCGATCAGGAAATCGGACGAAAACGTCACGCGACGCTGCGTCTCGTCTTCTCCCCTGCCACGCTCCAGTGGCGGCGAGCCGATCATGAAGCTGCCCGCGGGGACCCTAAGCATCTCGAGGCCGATCTCTCCGCCGTCTTCGGCGGGCGGACCGGCCAGGAGGGCGCAGAGGAGCGCGATCGAAGCCGTCAGCATCGAGTGTCGTTCTGCGTCCACCGCTCCGCCGATGGCGAGAGAACGCACCGGCATTCGTGCCCAATGCGCGGGCTCCTTACGATGACTCGGCGCGTCCGGCTTCCGACTGCGAACATGCCGAGAGGAAACCACGGCAGCGACGGCACGGGCAACACCCCAGGCACGCCCCGGGTGCCAGGATCCGCCACCTAAGTACGCGCTTCGCTTTGCGCCTCTTGGCCTTATCCCTCGTCACCCGCACCGATTCGATGCTCAACCCAGGAGCCTGTTTCACATAGCCTTCGCTTCGCCCGGCATCCGCCTTCGTTCCGATCTCTGCGTCGCCAAGTCCTTGAAAGGCAACCAGCCTTACCGCGGACTCGGCTCCTTGATCTCGAAACGAGCTCGAATACCGGGCTCGAAAGTCCATGCGCAACAGGCTCCTAGCTCCACAACGCCTGCGCTCAAGTCGGTGCGGTTCCTCGACTAGGACCAAGATTCGCACTGCTCGGACACGCATTTGGTGGCGGATCCTGGGGGTGTTTCTGGCCTTGATCAGAACCGAGGTCGTCGGGATGCGTGCGTGCCGGATCTCGCCGAATTATTCTATTCGGCAGTATGCGGGTGTTCTCCTCTTCCATGCCCGACCGGGTGAAATCCTGCCTCAGGTGGGGCTGGAGATGGCCCGATTTCGCGGCACGAGGACCGGCGAGTTTCTCGACAAGAGCTCTGTAGACCTGCCGGCCTGGAAGCTGTATGGCGAGGCACTCACGTTCATTCACAAACATCTGCCCGTTCAGGCCGTGCGCGAAGAGAAGGGACGCACGGAGCGGCTGGCATACTCGGTATTGGCGTTCCGCGAGCTCATGATCAACGCCGTCTGCCACCGCAGCTACGAGCCGGGCACGGGACCCGTGAGATTGGCGGTATTCGACGACTTGATCGAGATCACGAACTCCGGGCCCTTGCCTGAAGGGCTGGAGCTCTCTGATCTCGGGACCGGGATCTCGGTGCTGCGCAATCCGATCCTTGCGCGCCCTCAACGAGCTGGGCCTGATCGAGGCCTGGGGCACCGGAATCCGGCTGGCTTTTCAGGAGCTCGCCGACAACCAACTGCCCCGAGCGCGGATAACCCAGAAGGGCTTCTTTACGCAGGTGTCCTCGGTGTGGCGATGGCCGACCGACCTCAGCAACAATGAGACGATGATTCTCCGATTCGTGGCGCTCAAGGAAAGCGTGTCATCCGCGGCAGTCGCGACACACTGCAATTGCAGCATTCGCACGGCGCGCAGCCGCCTTGCATCTCTAGCCCGCATATCTCACCAACTTTCTGCTGTGGCGGCGCATCTCCGCACCCTGGCGGCGCTTCCCCCCGTTTCGCTTCGTGCGACGTGCCACCAGCACGCCTCCGCGCGAAACGGCGCGAAACACCGCCAGGGTACGAATCTGCGCCGCCTCGCGACGAAAGTTGGTGAGATATGCGGGCTAGTCGAGCGCCGCCTCCTGCGCAGGCTGGGGACAACGAAAGGCACAACGTATGCGCTGGCCGGCGATTGAGCTGCTCGAGCGGAGTGGGGCGCGTGCCGAAGCGCATCGCTCCAGCGGCTGAAAGGGCGTCGCGTTCGGGGGATTCGATATGCTCGCCGATCGGCCGCCGGGGAAGCCGAGGCGGAGGGACACCCTCGATCTCGGCCTCATCCGCCACACGCTCGGACTCCTGGAACGGGCTCTCGACCGATCGGACCTCCTCGCCGAGCTCGACCGCGTCGTGCGGCAAGTCGCACGCGAGTGCATTAGCATCGTGCGATCCAGGAGGAAACGCTACGCGATGAACGCGGATCGTCGGACGACCGAATGAGCAAACACCCGACCCGGCTCGGTTCTGCGGTTCAGATCGCTCTCCTCCTTCTCGCGATCGGGTTCGCCATCGAGGGGGTGGTGCTCCGGGCGCGGCAAGAAGCAACCGAGTCGAGGGCGTCGATCCGTGGCGCCCTTGCGCGGGGCGCCCCAGCGACGGCCGGCGAGGTGTGGATCTACCCGGCGATCGATGCCGACCAGCCCTTCCCGGGCGGGCCTCCGCTGGCCCGCGCGCCGATCGACGCCGAGGGCCGATTCCGGGTCGATGGAATCCCCGCCGGAGTCGGGCTCTGGGTCGCCGCTCTGGTCGACCGGGACGGCAGCAGTGATCCGACCTCGGGAGATCTCTTCGGGCCGGCGCGGGAGCCGATCCGTCCGCGGGCGGGCTGGACCGTCGATCTTCGGCTGATGCCGGTCCCGATCACCGAGTGCGAAACCTTCGTCGAGACCTGGAGGATCGCCTGCGTCGGCTTGCGCGAGTCGATCCAGCGCCGTCCGGGCGAAGCGCCGGTGGCGGCGTCCGCGGAACCGGGAGCCGATGCCGAGCCGGTCTTCGATTTCGAGGCGACGCAATTCTCTCCGCGGGAGCTGCTGCGGGTCGCGGGGCCGCAGGCGGCATGGGCGCTCGCCCTCGCGCTGCTGCTCCTGGCGGGCGCACTGGCCTGGCACGGGCGGACCTTGCGCGCCGCCTCCGCCGCCGAGAACGACACGGCGAAGCCTCCACCGATCGCCGACCACCACGACCTCACGATCATCGCATTGCTCTGCGCTCTGGGCGCGGCCCTGCGGCTGATCGGCCTGAGCCATGAATCGTTCGAGCTCAACGAGTTCACCTACCTGATCGCCGGTCTCGATCCCCACGACTTCTGGCACACCCTGCTGGAAACCGCCGGCAGCGCGCAGTGGCACGCACCGCTCTGGAGGCTGCTCCTCAAATACACCATCGCCCCCTTCGGACTGGACGAGGCGATCTCACGCCTGCCGGGCGCGTTGAGCGGAACGCTCGCCGTCCCCTTCACCTATCTGCTGGGGATCCGGCTCTTCGACCGCCGGGCCGCCGCCGCCGCCTCGGCTGCAGTGGCGATCTCTCCCGTCGCCGTCTACTACGCCCAAGATGTCTCCCCCTACGGGCTGCTCACCGCGCTGGGCCCCGCGTCGCTCTGGCTACTGGCCGAGATGCGACGGCGACGCGGAGCGCTCGCCTGGGCGATCGCGAACGGCGCCTGCCTCGGCCTCGCGGGCGCGACCCACTACTACGGCGTGCATCTGATCTCCTGCCAGATCGCCTTCGCCTTCGTGTGGACTGCGCGCGACTGCTCACCCGCCGACCGCACGCGTTTCCTCGCCTCCCTCGCCCTCTCCCTCGCCGTGGCCGCCCTGATGCTCATGCCGGTCGCCGGGCTGCTCTGGATCAGCTCTGGCCAGGCGACCGACCTTTCCCTCGCCTATCAGCAGAGGGTCGGAACCTACTTCGCCGATTGGGACTACGCCGGAGCCGCTCTCTACCTCTTTTCGACGGCATTGGGGACGGGGATTGATGATTGGGCGATCATCTGGATCGCCCTGCCGGTGGCGGCCCTGCCCCTCCTCTGCTTCCGGCCGTGCCGCGGATCGGTCCTTCTCGGCATCTGCATCCTCTATGCCGCGGCCACCGAAACCGTGCTCACCGCGACCGCGCGGGCCGAGCTCTACGGGGGCCACTATGTCGCCGTCCGCTACTGGCTTCATTTCGTGCCTTTGCTCCTACTCTTCATCTGGGGAGGGCTCCTTTCGGGAACCGGAAAGGGTGCCGCGGGTGCTCCGCGTGGCCGTCTCGCCGGCATCCGCCTCATCGCGGCCCTCCTCTTGGGCGCGGCCACCCTGACCGCGTTCGTGTCGCAGCAGCGCCGGCTCGACAAAACCGACCTGCGCGGGGCCGCCCGGCACATCCTCGCGAACGCCGCCAATGCCGACGCGATCGTCGTCACCCCCGCCGCCTACTTCGCCCTGCCCTTGCAGCCCTACCTGGCGCCCGAATCGATCGCCGACGGCAGCGGCCTGACGCAGACACCGATGTGGCGGTCGCTCGAACGCCCGAGCGGACCCGACCGGGTGCTGCTCTGGGAGCCGGTCACCGACCTGATGGGGAGCTACCGCAGTGTCGTCGAGAGCCATTTCGTGGGTGATGTCTGGGTGGTCGATGCGCGGCCCCTGCTCTTCGGCCGGCCCGAGTTCTCGTTCGCCCGCGCCGATTCGGCGATCTCCGACCTCCTGGCCGCCTTCGAAGAAACCGAGTCGATCGAGCTCGAGGGAGGCGTGCGGGTTCACCACCTCCGGGGAGCCCGGGCGCGGGCGGGCATTCCCGGCACCGAAGGAGAGAGCTGGTCGCTCCGGCTCGGAGAGGGAGACGGCGCCTTCATTCGCGGTTTCGCCCCCCCCTCTCATATCGTTCAGGAGGGAAGGCTCGTTCCCCCCGGGGCGGAGATCCGAATTCCGTGGTCGGGCACCCGACCCGGCGCGCTCGGGCTCGAGTTGGGGCATGCCGGTGCATCGGGCACGGCCCCTCCTTACGAGATCCTCTTCGATGGGGAGCCGGTGGGACGGATCCGCCCCGGCCGGCGGTGGAACCGGGTCGTCTTCGCGCTGGAGCGGAGCGACCCCGCGACGGGCGGCCGATTCGTCTCTATCGAGCTGCGACCGGTCTTCGAAGAGGCGCCGCGTGCCCGCGGGCTCGCCGTGTTGCGCGCAGTGGCTCTGAATCCGGGGGAGGAGTGGCAGAAAATGGATGCCCAACTCGAGGGCTCGCGCAAATAGAATCCTCCGCCCATGGCACAACGCTTCGCCATAATCCTCTTCGCGACCGGCGCGGCCCTGCTGGGTACGAACCTCCTTGGCTTCGTCCACCACACCGAGATCGAGAACGGCGATTGGGTCGTCTTCGACAGCCGACCGAGAACCCTGTCGGCGGATGAGTTCTGGGAGGAAGCGCGCCGGGGGCCGGATGAGTCGGAGGACTCCTACGTGCGGCGCTTGACCGACCTGATCAGCGATCGCTTCCTCCTGGCCGACTCGGCGCACACGAAGCCCACCTTCTTCGAGAACTGGCTTCTCTGGAACCGCGCCCGATCCCGAGGCGAATACGAGTGGACCGATACGCGGAGGGCCGTGCGACTCGGCGGAGGGTTCTGCTCACAGCACGCGATCGTTTTCGACAACATCCTCAATGACCAGGGGATCGAGTCGCGCATCCTCGCCTTGAGCGGCCACGTGGTCAACGAGGCGAGGATCGATGAGAGGTGGCGGGTCTGCGATCCCGATTATGGGATCGTCTTCGACCACTCTCTGGAGGCACTGGAGCGTTCGCCCGAAACGGTTTATGAAGTCTACAGGGCCTGGGGACGACCCCACGACGAGGCGGAGGGGTGGCGGGAGATCTTCGCAACGCGAGACGACAATACCGCTTACGAAAGTGCTGTCGACTATCGCGGGGATGATGCCAGCTTCGAGCGCGCGGCCCTCTATCTCGTTTGGATCGTTCCGATCGCCCTGCTCGCGGCGGGTGGGTTTTGCGCCGCGATCCACGCGCGCAACCGTGTTGGAGTGAATCCGATCGAAGACGAAGTCGATCCCGTGAGCCACCAATAGGCTGACGAACTTCACGTCCTCACGCCGGGGCATCCGCCCCTGCGAGAACCGCCGTCCGGGGCGGCGGGTGAATGAGCGGAGATATCTCACGCGGAATTCCGGGGACGCGGTCTTCGTCCGAGTCGCCAACATTACCTCGGAGGGCTACCTGAACGAGGGCAACATGCTCTGGCACAATGCCGGCTCGAACGGCGCCGGCGCGCCGGTTTTCAGGAGTATTTCCAGAGAAAAGCGGACCAGCGACGGGGGTCGGGGCTGGGGATCGAAGGTCTTTGACTTCGATGACGATGGCGACCTCGACATCGTGTCGGCGAACGGCTTCATCACCGCGGGCGACGATTCCTACTGGCGAGACCTCCAGGGTTGGAGGTTGATCAGAAAAGAGGTCACCGATGCCACCAACCGGCCGCCGATCGGCGGCAAGAGCTTCTCTGGAAAAGAGGCGACACGGCTCTGGCGCAACGACCGACACGCCGGATTCACCGAGATCGGCATACGAGCCGGGCTCGACGACCGTCGCGACGGCCGTGGCATCGTCGCCTTCGATGCCCACAATGACGGCGATTAGGAACCTGTTGCGCATAGTCTTCGCTTCGCCCAACATCCGTCTTCGTTCCGATCTCTGCGTCGGTAAGTCCTTGAAAGGCAACCAGC
>NYZA01000166.1 GCA_002686955.1 Gemmatimonadota bacterium | reverse complement strand
GCACTCCGCCTTGCACGCCTTGCACTCCAGGCACAAGTCCATCGCCTCGTAGAGCCGCCGCGCGCGATCGGGCGAGCCGGTCTCGTGGTGCAGAGTCCCCAGGTTCCCGAGCGCAATTCCCTCCACCGCGCGATCTCCCACCTCTCGGTGGATCTCGAGCGCGGACTCATAGAGCTCTCGTGCACGATCGAGCGAGCCGGTCAGTTTGCGCAGGTTCCCCAGGTTCCCGAGCACAACCCCCTCGCTTCGGCGATTCCCCACCTCTCCATGGATCTCGAGCGCGCACTCGAAGAGCTCCCGCGCGCGATCTGGCGAGCCGGTCTCGTGATGCAGGAGCCCCAGGCTCCTCAGGGCATCCGCCAACCCGCGACGATCGCGGTGGGCTCGCGCCTGTTCCGGAGCCTCCGAGATCGCTCCCAGAGCATGTGCCGGGCCGACCGACTCACAGACAAGGCCGCACAGGGCGATCGAAGCTCTTGTTGCCCATCGCCCTCCCCGCACCTGCTCCGCCATGGCCTCGAGCCTGCATCTCGCCTCTTCGTTTCGCCCCGTGGTCCCCTCCATCTTCGCGACGACGATCGCCACCGCGGCCCCACGGGAGGCGCCAAGATCCCCGAAATCAGCGGATTCGAGCCCCGCCAAGAAGGGTTCGACCAGACCCCTACCCCGCGCGAGAAGCCACCCTCCCAGAGCCGTGGCATTCGCCGCGAGGCCGCAGATCTCGATCCCCTCTACAGCCGTCCCACGTAGAAGCGCAGCAATCTCGCGACCGAGGCGCACCCTCGTCCAGTCGCGCTCGGTGCCGGTCGATATGCGCTCGACGACCTTGGCGAAAACCACATCCTCGATCCGCTGCCACGCCTCCCAGCGCAGCATCGCCGCCTCGGCCGATGAGGTGACTTCGTCGCCCCCGATCTCCACCATCGCCAGGTCGCCGGCGGACAACACACCCTCCCGGGCGCCCTTCATCGACCTCACGCGCCCGCCCAATACCCCGCGCCCACCCGTTTCCGCCTTCTTGCGCCCCTCATCGATCCCCGCCCGCACGGCCTTCGACAGAGGGCCCAGCCCCGGCAGTCCCCGCCGCTGCTCCTCCCCCGCCCACCGCTCCGTCTCGTCTCCCGCGTCCCACTGAGCGACCGCGACAGCTTCGAAGACCTCGGGCCCCCACGAATCGATCCGCTCCTCGACATAGGGGCGCGATGACCCGTGACGCCCTTGCGCGTCGAGCTTCAGAAGATGCGCCAGCAGCGCGTCACTGTCCATGGAAGGTCCCTCGCGGCCGATCCGTCGCGGCAAGTGTAGCGCGGTCTCCCGGAGCCTCGATGAGACAATTCGCGGCACCGAGACTTGAACCTGAGGGATTCCCGTGGGGACCGAGCACTGGACGGCGGGCTGCCGCCATTCGCCGCCAGGCCCGCCCAGCGGCTCCGCATCCCCGCACGCGACGCCCTCTTTGCCCGCCGAGCGATGGAGATCAGCGCGTTCCGCCCCACTCCGCTCGATCCACGCTCGGCCACCCACCTCTCCAGACCGGCCGAGGAGGTCGAGCGGGGTGGGGCGCGCTCGGCACTCCCGCCTCGCGCGCATGCAGGGCGTCGCGTTCGGGGGAGCGGAGCCGCTGAGCGGGCCTGGCGGCGAATGGCGGAGATCGGCAAGCCAATGCTCGGTCTCCCCCCCTCTTCGTCCTCGATCCAATTCGGCCCACGACACCTTTGGCCGGCGAGAAACGCGGGTGCCTCGGTAGTCGGGAGTGAACAGCAACACAACCACACATCGATTCGGAACAACATTTCCGGATCATCGAGAGGAGAAAGGACATGAAGACTCGAATCGCCCTCGCAACGATCGCCCTCGCGGCCCTTACGACCGCAGGCCAGGCTCTCACCACCAACACGGCCGAGGCCCGAAATCCCCGCGATCTCGTCATTCTCAATCCGCGGATCTGGCCCGGATTGCAGACGATGCCGTGGTTGACCGCGGCCTACGACATCGCCCTCGCCCGGCGGCAGGGTGCGGTGCGCCGAGACATGGTCGAGGCACCGGCGCTTCCGAGCTGCCCACCGCCTCCGCCGAAACGAGCCTACGCTGTCCCCGTCCTACCCAGTCGGTGAATCGGGGAGGCAAAGGGCGCGTGCCCTTGAGGCGGCTCCATCCCGGGGCCGCCTCGCTACGTTCGGGATCTTCCTGCTCTCATGCCGGTCCGCCCCCGCGAAGGAGCCCGATCTCAATCGAGACCGGCCCCCCCATCGCCGCAATCCCATGAATCCCAAACCCCGCCCAGTAGTGGGGGTGGGCGGGAGGAAGAGGGAACTTGGACGAGCCCTTGCGGTGCTCGAGCGAGCCGGCCCTTCGCCGAGCCTCCGCCAGCATCGCCCTCTTGGCTTCGGCGAGGGCTGAGATCGGATCGGCCGCGCCGGTCGCGATCGCCTCGTATAAATGTGTCATCAACTTCGCCGTCGCCTCGTCGTCGACCGGCCAGGTGGATGCGACGACGGAGCCGGCGCCTGCTTGCGCAAAGGCCCGCGTAAGCCCCAATAGCCCTTCCGCCGCGGAGCGCTTCCCGCCGGCGACCTCGCAGGCTGAAACCACCACGAGTGGACGCCGCTCCAGGTGGACACGGGCAATCTCGTAGGCCTGCAAGAACGGATCTTCGTCTCTACGTGCGCCGGGCGAAAGGAGCACACCGGAGTAGCCCGGTTCGTCGGTGTCGATCACACCGTGACAGCCCAGGTGAACGATGTCGGACGAGGGCGCGTGCTTCCGATAGGCGGATTCGCGCGCGCGGGAACGCATCAGTGCGCGGACGTTGGTGAAGACACGTTTGATGGCCTGGACCTCTTTGCGAGTGCCGGGCAGGCGAGCCAGGTGAACGCCGCGCCCCGATGAGCGGGCGAGAGCCGGCGCGCCCGCGAGCTCCTCGTAGATCGGATCGCCCTGGGCGAGGACGGCGGGCGCGGAGGGCTCCGCGACGGTCTGGTCGGGCGCCTCCCGGACAGCGCGCAGCTCGGGATCGAGGAGGGTGGCCGCTGGGCCGTAGGCGATCTCGAAGCGGTCGGCGACGTACTCCGCTCTTGCGAAATGATCCGCTGCTTCGACTTCGCGCGAAGAAATACTGTCGTCGGATGAAGACAGCACCAGCATTTCGAAGGGGACGTCGTACAGCGCGCCGGAGGGGACGAGCAGGAGCCGCTCGGCGCCGTCGAGATACGGGAGCGCGGGACCCAGAACATCGTCCGATAGCGCATTCAGGCGATCCGGAAGAAGAGCCAGGAGAGCTGCCGGATCTCGCGATTCACAGAAGCGTCCAAACGGCTTGAGTGCGGTCTCGACGCGGCCCTCCGCATCGAGATCCAAGAGCCGCGCCAGTAACCGATCGCGCTCCATCGATCGCCTCCCCACGGTCCCTCGCCATCCCGGCGCACCCCTTCGGCCACTCACGCCCCGCTTCGCGGTTTCTCGCGCTCCCCCCGAGCCCGGCGCACCCCTTCCCTCCCGGGCCGCAGCCACGCCTTCGAGCGCCGTGACGAGAAACACGGCGGCCTCGGTAGTCAGGAGCGAACAGCCACCAATCACCCACCCACGTGCCGCACCACATCGAATTCTCAACACAGGAAAATCACAATGCAAACCCCAACTTCCCCGAACTCGATCGCCCTCACCGCGGCCCTCGCACTCGCCGGTCTTCACACTCCGTCTCACGCGGCTACACTTCGCGTTCCCGACGGATTCGCGACGATCCAGCGCGCTCTGAATGCCGCGACGTCCGGCGACACTCTGGTGATCGACGGTTCCGTTTCGCCCTATGACGAAGCGATCCGGATCGACACATCTCGTTTGCACGAAGTGACGCTCGCCGCCCATCCCGCCGCCCCATCACCGGTGATCTCCGGTGACGCCACCACCGATCCGATCATCACCATCGATGCCGCCTCCGGCGCGCCGGCAACGGTTCGAATCCGGGGTGTCTCGATCGACGGCCAGGGAAAAGAGCGGTACGGAATTCGTGCCTACACCGCGGATTACGAGACCGACGATGTCTTGCTCGACCTACAGCTCGACTCAGTTGCCATTCGCCATTGTCGGATCGGCATGCAGATCGGAACCCGTACCGGGGCCTACCGATGCGACGGAAACTGGGGTGCGGTCAGTGAGGAGCTCTTGGGCCAAGCCACATCTCGTGTCACGGTGTCGGGTTGTTCCATAACGAGCTGCCTCGTGGATGGAATGAACCTCTACCGCACCACCGGCGGCATTTACGACACCTTCATCGGATTCAACGGCGATGAGGGCGTTCATATGACCGCGGCGGAGGACTTCGAGGTTCGGCATTCGATCATCGTCAAGAACAACAACGTCGGATTCCACTTTCAACTTGGCTCGAATGTGCGTTTCGAAAACTGCGTGGTTCTCGGCACGGAAGATCCAGGCTACGGTCTAAGCATCGAGGGAATGCGCGGCAGCGAACCTCTGCGTGTTTACAACAACGTCTTCTCCTGGCAACATGCATCTGGACTCAAGATCAGTCCGGTGGTCCTCCGGTTGCTCGACGGGAACTGCGAAGGTGTTCCGGTCGTCGCGGATGTGCGCAACAATATTTTTGCCGACAATGGGGCCGGCGATGAGTCGCACGAGGATCTCCTCTTCCGTGATGCGGAGGTGCCGAACACACTGCTCTTCGCTCGTTACAATCTATTCGACAGGGGATCCAACGAAGCATCGAATGCGATGTTGAACAACACGAATCTGTTCAATGCGGATCCTGGTTTCGTGGCCGAGCTTCACGCCGATCAGCTCCCAGATGTCATCCCTCAATCGATCGACGTCTACTCGGTGGCGTGGGCTCAGCTCGCCGGACTCGGCCTCGCCGACCGCTCCGAAGCGATCGATAGCGGCGAGCCGCAAGCCGACTTCGAGGATGAGGGTGGCCTCGCGAGAGGATCCGCCGTGAACGACATCGGAGCATTCGGAGGACCGAACAGCGACTGGGGAATCTGACCCCCGTCCAGGGCACGCGCGGCTTCCACACCCATGAGGCGGCCCTTCACCGGGGCCGCCTCCCTGCGTACGGTGTCTTCCGACTCTCATCCCGGCCCGCCGCAGCGCAGGCGCCCGAGCTCAATCGAGACCGGCCCCCTCCATCGCCGATATTCCGTGAATCCCGAACCCCGCCCAGTAGTAGGGGTGGGCCCGGGGCAGAGGGAACTTGGACCTGCCGTTGCGTTGCTTGATCGAGCCGGTCGATTGCCGAGCCTCGGCCAGCATCGCCCTCTTGGCGGACGCGAGAGCCGAGATCGGAGATCCCCGCCAGCGCCTCTTCAGACAGAGGCCCCAATCCGGGTAGTCCGCGCCGTTGCTCCTCCGCCGCCCAACGCTCCGTCTCGTCTCCCGCGTCCCACTGAGCGATCGCGCGACCGCCTCGAAGACATCGGGCCCCCACGAGTCGATCCGCTCCTCGACGTAGGGGCGCAGTGCCTTGTTGCGGCCTTGCGCGTCCAGATCCAGTAGATGCGCCAGTAGCGCGTTGCTGTCCATGGAAGGTCCCTCCCAGGATCCACCACCCAATACGCGCTTCGCCATGCGCCTCTTGGCCTTATCCTTCGTCACTCGGACCGATTTGATGCTCAACGTAGCCCCACTACGCCTGAGCTCAAATCGGTGCGGTTCCTCGACTAAGACCAAGATTCGCACGGCTCGGGCACGCATTGGGTGGGGGATCCTGGCCTCGCGGCCGATCTGTCGCGGCAAGTGTAGCGCGTTCTCCCCGGAGCTTCGACGGGACGTTGCGGCCCTCGAGTGTCGAAGGGCCAAAATGCGTGGCCGGGCTCCCGAATCGGGCGGAAGGGAGCAGGGTGAGGCGCGCTCCGCTCCCCCGCCTCGCGCGCATGCAGGGCGTCGCGTTCGGGGATGCGGAGCCGCTGGGCGGGCCTGGCCGCGGATGGCGGAGATCGGCAAGCCAATACTCGGTCTCCCCCCCCTCTTCGTCCTTGTCCTCGATCCAATTTGGCCCACGGCACCGTTTGGCCGGCGAGAAATGCGGGTGCCTCGGTAGTCGGGAGTGAACAACAACACATCCCCACATCGATTCGGAACACCTTTTCCGAATCACCGAAAGGAGACAGGACATGAAGACTCGAATCGCCCTCGCAACGATCGCTCTCGCGGCTCTGACGACCGCGGGTCAGGCTCTCACCACCAACACGGCCGAGGCCCGAAATCCCCGCGATCTCGTCATTCTCAATCCGCGGATCTGGCCCGGATTGCAGGCGATGCCGTGGTTGACCGCGGCCTACAACATCGCCCTCAATCAGCGGGACGGTGGGGCGCGCCGACACGTGGTCGAGGCACGGGCTTTCCCCAGCTACTCCCCGCCTCCGACGAGACGAGCCTATGCAGCCCCCGTCAAACCCAGTCGCTGAATCGAGGGGGAATAGGGCGCGCGCCTTTCGGCGCCCTTGGGGCGGCTCCATCCCGGGGCCGCCTCGCTGCGTTGGGGATCGGCGGATTCGACTCCGTGAATGGCGAGAAAGAGCTCCCCCTCGGTAGTAGGGGCATGAGACGAACAACACGAACAGACAATCGAAAAGAACCGGAGAGAATCATGAAGATCAAGACCCTCGCCATCGCCCTCGCGGCGATCGCAACCGTCGCGATCGGGCAGCCGTCCAGCCCTCCGAAGCTGCGGAACCTGAGCCTGAGCCGGCGAGTCGACCCCGCGAGATCGGAGGATTGCCTGGCGGAGGAGGTGTACCTGCTGAACCATCTCGAAACGGCCACCGTGATCGCGACCCTTTCGGTGGACAGACCCTCGATCCTGCCCGCTCAGGCTTCCTATGCCAAACCGGCCATCGCCGAGGTGCTGGTCGGAGCCGGTGATGCGGTCTTCGTCGCGAAGATCTGCCCCCGCGCCGAATGCCGCCATGATCCGCGGATCGTAGCGCTTCGGCTGATCGATGCGCGCGTCAACTCCTACAGGACCCGGTCCGATGCATCCGACACAACGAAAACGCTCCTGGCGAAGTAGGCCGACGGGCCGCCTTCGAGAGATCGTCACATTCCCCATTGACAGACTCCGCGCACCAACCGGTAACGTGGTAGCAGCCCAACTTCAGCGGGGGGTGAGAGATGACCGAAGAGCTTGCCCTGGATCCATCGACCGATGTGGACTGGGGCCTCATTGGCAAGACCCTGGTCGCGCACGCCATCCGGCGCGCGAGACGCTACCCGAGACTTCGCGGCAACTTCTGGCCGAAAGGACAGGGGCCGGAGGACATCGTCAGCGAGCTCATGGTCAGGTATTGGAGCGGTGCGCGGAAGTGGGATCGAAAACGGTACCCCGACCCTCTGATCTTCTTCATGATGCATCTGAACGGCATGATCGATGCGCTTGCGAAGAGCGCTTCCGCTCGCTACGAGCGGCCGACTCGACAATCGGAGGACGGAAGCGAGCTCACCGATCGGGTCGATCTCAGGGGCCAGGAGATTTCGGGCAGGTCGATCGCCGATCCGGAGTCGGAGCTATTGCGCGAGGAGCAGGAGGCGGCCGCCCATCGCCGTATCGAGTGCTTGAAAGAGGCGGTCGCCGGCCAGCCGGAGCTGGGAGAGGTCCTGGACGCTCTGCTCGATGGCTGCGAGCCGAAGCCGAGGCATCTGGCGTCGAGGCTGGACCAGCCGGTGCGAGAGATCAACAACCGGTTGAGGCGCCTTCGCCGGATCGACATCACGGTGGCGTAGGAGGGTCGACATGAAATCGAAAAAGCCTAAGACGGCCGTAGATAAGCTCGCTCGGATCTACGACGCTCTCGATGCCGCGCCCAGGGAATCGGAAGAGGAGGTCGACGCGCTGCTCCGCTCGGCGGGGCTGAACCCCGAGAATGTGGAGAAGCGGTTCCGCAACCTCGCCGAAGCCACGATGAAGAGGACGACGGCGCGAAGTGGCGATGTAGGCGAGAAGATCCTCGCCTGGTTCGAGAGCTTTCTCGACGAGGCCTCGCAGATCCTTTCGGTCGGTCAGCTCGCGACCCAGACCCGCTCGGTCGGCGGCGAGCAGGAAGACACGGCTATGCTTGAGGGTTCGGTGCGCGAAGAGCATCGCCTCGCGCTCTACCTGGTATTCAACGGTCAGTACGAGCAGGCCAAGGAGCGCTTCACGGAGCTGATTCAACACGCGTCGGACTGGGAAGAGTCCTGGCTACGCTGGAGCTTCCACCACGTGCTTCTGCGGCAGGGTCAGACCGACGAGGCGCGCGAGCAGCTCGAGGCTCTGGTCGATGTGGACGACGAATACGGCGATCGGGCCCGGCGGCGGTTGAGGGAGCTGGATCGGCTCAACTGATTCGTGGGGGGGGTGGCGGCTCGGGTGCGGCCGCCCGCGCCTCACCACACCTCGAAGGACAACGAGCCCTTCGACGCCCGAGCGGGCCAAGACAGGATTGTGGCTATCGCCGGATCCGACGAGGTGTTGAGCCTCGGGCAATGCGTCGACGAGGCGTTGGACGCGAATCCGGCCTTGCTCGCCGAGCGGCGAGGGCTCGACCTCACCCGCGCGCTGATCTGGCAAGCGTCGGCCGGCGCCTTGCCCACGCTGGAAGCCAATGGATCGTGGATCCGCTCCCGCGACCCCAGCTTCGCCCTCGACGCCACCTTCGGCGGCGGCGGGGAAAGTCCCCTCGATTCCCTCTTCGGCGACTTCTCGTTCCTGCCCTCGCCCGAGGAGATCCCTTCGCAGTCGTTCTGGAGGACCAGCCTCGACCTGTCGTGGACGGCCCCAGATCCGCGCGCGCCTCGATGCCGACAAGGTCGGAAGGTACGAGCTGCGCACGTGGGATGTCGCGAACACATTGCGTACAGCTCTTCAGGGCAGCGAGATCTCCAAGTTCCGAATCGGCGAGGACGAGTACGATATCGTCGTGCGCCACGGAAGCGGAGCCAGGCAGAGCATCGAAGACCTCGAGGAGATCACGGTTTTCCATGAAGGCGCGACGATTCCCCTCACCGCCTTTGCGGATATCTCTTTCGATACCGGACTCGGCGCCATCCGCAGAATCGATGAGAGGCGGGTTGTCACGCTGAGCTCGGATGTCGCAACGGGTTTCAATGCCAACGCCCTTCGCTCTGAAGCGCAGAGTCACATCGAGAATCTGCGGCTTCCAGCCGGCTACGCCCTGTCTTTCACGGGAGAGAGCGAAGACGGAGAGGAAGCGAAAGCGTTCTCGAGCGACGCCTTCGGTACCGCGTTGATGCTGATTCTGATCGTGCTCATCACCCAGTTCACTTCGGTCACCGTACCTTTCGTGATTCTCTCGAGTGTAATTCTGTCACTCATCGGGGTCTTCATCGGGCTCATGATCACTCGCACACCCTTCGGGATCATTATGACCGGTGTGGGTGTCATCTCTCTCACGGGGATCGTGGTCAACAACGCAATCGTGTTGCTCGACTACGTATTCAAGGTGCGCGTCTCCGGGCTCGAGAAGATAGACGCGATCGTCGAGGCCGGGAAGACACGGTTTCGGCCCGTGATTCTCACGGCGGTGACCACGATTCTCGGTCTGATCCCCCTCACTACCGGCCTCTCGCTCGACTTCGGTCGCCTGCTCGAAGGAAGTCTCGGCGACGCCTTGATCGTGGGCGGGGAATCGAGTCAGTGGTGGGGACCGATGGGAGTCGCGGTGATCTGGGGCCTCGGAGTGGCCACCTTCCTCACCTTGGTGATCGTGCCGGTCATGTACGCTGCGATCGATCCGGTGATCGGAGCCGGGCGTTTGCTGCTCCGAGGGATCTGGCGTCGGCGTGCAGGGGAGTCTCGGGCGCAAGAAGTGGTGTCAGGAAGGTGATGACGCAGTCGTCTACCTTCCGGCGATGGCGGTTGCGACCAGCTCCGACCCCTCGAGCGCGGCCAGGCGTCTCGGGATCTCCTCTGCGGAGACCCGCGCGGCGAGCGCTTCCAGGCCGTAGTGCCCTTCATCGCTAGAGAATGTCGCCCGAAATCCCGCCGCGTTCAGCTCCGCCTCGAGCACACACCGGGAAAAGTGGAAGTAGTGATCCCTGGGCGTGAGCCACTCCCATTCCTCGTGCAGATGTTTGCGAAGATAGGAGTCGTAGTTCGGGACGATGATCAGAAAGAGTCCCCCCTCGCGGATGATTCGCCGGACCTCGCGCAGCGATTTCCGAGGATCGGGCAGATGCTCGAAAGAGTGGATCGCCGCGACCACATCGAACGACTCATTCGCGAAGCGCGCATCTTCGAGCTGCCCATTGAATACATCAAGTCCGAATTCGGCACGGGCCCGTTGCGCATTTGGCGCACTTATCTCCACACCCCGCACATCGAAGCCGAACTCCCGGGCCTGGACCAAGAGAAACCCCCAGGAACACCCAATGTCGAGGAGTCGAGTCCCCTTGGAATCGGCGTCTCGCATGCCCGCCTGAATGAAGCCGAGCTCCCGGGATCGGTCGAAGGGTGAGCCCGCCAGTCGATCGGCGGAGTAGCTCGACGCGACCTCATCCAGGGTGATGCCGGCGACGCGGTACTTCTGAGAATAGTACCGGCGGAGTCTCGACGCCCTGGGTCGCGGGTGCGTGTAGGCGAGCCCGCAGCCATTGCAGCGCCGAATCACCAGGACCGGCGAGTACTCGTAGTCCACACCGAATCGGGTGCTCTTACAGAAGGGGCAGCTCCTCTCCAGGCGCATCCGAACACGGGCCCACTCGTAGGCGAGACGGGTGCGAAGAAGGGCAGGCAGAGCAGGGCGGTCGGTTGAGGGGCTCATGATCAGCGGTTCATTCTGCCCGTTGCGGGAAAGGCTGTCCAGGAAGCACACGACAGTGCCTGACGAGCATTCTCGTGTACCCTGAATTTCCCTCTCAAGGTATTCGATCCGTCGGATGAGGTCATGAGACCAAGCAAGGAATCTCCTCTCTTCGGATTGGGACTGCTGGTCCTGCTCTTCGTCGTCTACTCCAACCACTTCGACAACGGTTTCTACTTCGACGACTCGCATACAATTTCGAGCCACAAGTACATCACCGATCTGAGCAGTATTCCGAAGTTCTTCGTCGACTCGAACACCTACGGCTCGCTGCCGCCCAACGCCTCGTACCGCCCGGTCGTGACCACGCTCAATGCGATCGATGTTTGGCTGGCCGGCGGCGAACGAAATCCCCTCTACTTGCACGCGACCACCTTTTTCTGGTACGTGGTCTAGGGGATTCTGCTCTTCTTCCTCTTCAGGCATCTTTTCGAGCGGGCCCGTCCTCACGAATTCAACGAAATCTTGGCGCTCATCGCCACGGTTTTCTACACCTTCCATGCCGCGAAGGCCGAAACCGTCAACTACCTCTCCGCGCGCTCTGATGCCCTTTCCACCCTCTGCATCGTGGCCGCTCTGCTGGCGTACCAGATCTCCGTCACGCGGCGCTCATACCTCTACTTGATCCCGGCGCTGGTCGGCATATTCACGAAACAGACCACCGCGATGTTCGGCCCCCTGCTCTTACTCTACATCTACTTTTTCGACCGGCCTGCCCGAGGAAGCGGAGGGCTATTTCAAGGCCGGAATGGAGTGCGATCCCCGCAATCCGGAAGTGTATTTCCACTACGCGCCGTAGTTGGCCAAGCAGCGGCGACGGCCGGAAGCGCTGGAGCTCCTGCGGCGGGGCGAAACGGTGAGCCCCGGGCATGACAAGATCCTTCGGCTGATCGAGTCGCTCGAGTCGGACCGCGAGTCTCTGGTTGCCGATTTCGAGAACCTGAACCTGAAGCTGTATCGCGAGGGCAGGTATCGAGAGACGATTGAGATCTGCGAAGAGACCCTGAATCTGGATCCTCTCTCGGCTACCACCTACAACAACAAATGTTGCGCGCTGAACCAACTTGGCCGATGGACGCAGGCGATAGATGCCTGCAACAAAGCCCTGAAGATCGAACCGGAGCAGTCACCGGCGAGAGGGAACCTGGCGTGGGCGCGCAAGGGTCTCGCTGCCGCGGGCGGCCGGAACCGATAATCTAAGGTTTTCGGGGCGGGCGAGAAAGCCGATCGACCAGGAGAGCAGAGAGAAAGAAGAGCGCCTCTCCCACGAGAAACCAGAGCCGAGATGTCACCGCGATGGTCTTGGCTTGTGCCAGGTCGAGGCCGGCCATGACCAGATAGCCGGCCACCAGCCCTTCGCGGATGCCGAGTCCACCGGGAGCGATGAGGACGACGATGCCCACGCAGGCGGCAAAGGGGAAGGCGAGGCCAGCGGCGAAAGGGATCTCGGCGGGAACGAGGGATGTAGCGAGAAAGTAGAGGCCCGCGGACCAGCTCAACCAGAGTGCGAGAAAGTACGGCAAGGTGGAGAGAACAAGGGTCAGCGACAGATGAGGGAGGTCGACATCGCGGCGAAGCAGCTTGCGCCCAATCGCCTCGAGAACCCGGTGTGCGCGCGGGTCACAAGCGATGAGGAACAAGGCCAGCCAAACGGGTAAGAGTCCCCAACTGAAGCCGCTCAGTCGCCCCAGAAGTAGAAGACCGAAGACACCCAGCCCCAGACCGGTCCAAAGGCTGATGAGCTGTTCGGCGAGCGAAATTGCCGAGATCGGTACCAGAGGGCCAAGGAGCTTCTCGGAGAGATAGGCCGCCCGGCCAACGACGACCCAGATCTTGCCCGGGATGTACTTGCCGAATACCGATAGACCGATGGAGGCGACACTTTGCGCCAAGCTCACTTCGAAAGCGCAAAGGGCGAGGAGCCGCTTCCACACGAGGGCACTCATGAGAAAGCCGAGCATGAGGAAGAACATCGCCAGAAGCGCGCGGATCGGAGATAGGATGGGGGGAAGATGTAGGAGATCGTTGCGTACAAGGTAGTAGACAAGGAACGCGAGCGAACCATAGAGGAAGTACTGGAAGATCGACCGGCCTCGCCCTTTCGAGTCCACCGTCATCGAGAGGAGTTAGGCATGAAGGAGGCCACCTGGTACAGGCACGCCCGACCGGGCAAGGGATGGGACCTGTGGGCTACTCGCTTCAATCCGACGACGTCACAATCCGCGAGGACGCGCATGATATTCGAAAGGTAGTAGAGGCCGCTGAAACCGACGATCCGGCGGCCGATCCAATAGAGAAGATTCTCTGTATGTCCCGACACGACGAGGAGGAAACCGGGCGCCAATATGGCCTGCATGGCTCTCAGAAGAGGCTGTCTTTCGTCAACGTGCTCCAAGACGTTGGCGGCGACGACGAGTTGCAGCGACTCGGGCGCGATCTGGTCCTTCCACGAGTCACCTTCGAAAAAAGTGATGTCTGACGAGCCGAGGTGCCGGGAAAGGTCGCGAGCCCCATCGAGGACCAGATCGGTGGCGAAGACCGTTCGATCCTCTTGGGCGAGTTCGGAGAGAAGAACACCGGTGCCGCAGCCAAAGTCGAGGACCGAGGTATTGGGCACCGGAGAGGCGGGCTCGAGAACGATGTCGAGCTTCCGCCAGAAGACAACGATGATCAGCGCGGTCTTCATGCCGTAGCGCGAGATCTTCGAGGCGAACTTGCTCTCGCCGTACCGACGGACTCCTCGGACCGAAACGGGTACCTCCACGATCGGAATGCCTTTGGATGCAAGATCGAGAAGGACCTCGTGGATGTAGGTATGGCTAGCCCGCACGGTGAGGCGGAGAAGGACTTCGCGGCTATAGGCACGGAATCCGCAGGAGACATCTTTGTGTGGGTGGCCAGTGATTCTGCCGACAATAGCCGTTACGAGCGCATTGCCCAAGCGTTTCACTCGGGGCATCTCAGGGATGAGCTCGGCGTCGGCGAAACGACTTGCGGTCACCACCGCGGCTCCTCCTTCGATGAGCGGGCGCGTAATTTCCGAAATGTCGTCGGGATCGAACTGTCCGTCTCCATCCATGGTTACGACGATATCCGCTCCCTGTTCGATCGCGTAGCGTACTCCGGTCTGAAAGGCTGCACCCAGACCACGGTTGGTGAGATGAGAGAGAAGTGTCGCACCCGCTTCCCGGGCCCATCTCGCGGTCTGGTCGGTGGATCCGTCATCGACAACCGCGACCTCGATATGGTCGACGCCCGGGAGATCCCGTGGCACACGCCGCACGACATCGGCGATGGTTGCTTCTTCGTTGAAGGCCGGGATGAGAATGAGGAATCGCATGAGCGCACGGCGATGGTCGGTAGAAGTTCCTCCAACCACGACTGGGCACTCTAAGGCACAACGACTTCCGTTGTCACCCGATTCCGCTGTTTTCCCCGCGGACGGTCCTATGCCGCTTGTTTCTTTGTCTCCGTCGCCCCCGACCGGAGCTTCGCGGAGCGCATCCGCCAGCGCATGACTCGGCGCTTCAGCGACAACTCCGCTCGCCGGATCCACCACCTCAAGGGTACCCCGTAGATTTCGTGCTCGACCCGAAATCGGGCCATGGCGTGCTGGAATCCGAACTTCAGTCCTCGAAACGAAAACGGTTTGGGCCTGTGATCATCGGGCGCGAAGTAGTATGGGAAGAGCGTCCAGACGGCCGCCTTGATCGCGCGCTCGTCTTTTCGATCCAGCCAACGCATCCTCGTGAGCGGCCCGTAGTACGTGCCGAGCCCGAGATTCAGGACATCCATCGCGAGCAGATCGTCTTCGGCGTCGATCACACGCCCGTAGGCAAGGGTCCCGGGAATCGGAGAGAAGGGGTAGAACGCGAATGTGTTGTTCGGGTTCTGCATCCGTATCCACCTTGCCAGTTCGACCGTTGCAAGAAATTCTCCTCGAGTGTCTCCGGGCAGGCCGAGCATGATGTTGGCGCAGATGCGGATCCCTGAGCCGGCGAGTCTCTCGACGAAGCCGCGAGTCTCTGAAATCGTGAGATCCTCTTTGATCGCGTCGAGTTGACTTTGCGATGCTGTTTCTACACCGACCGACACGGTGCGGCATCCTCCCCGAGCCAGGAGCGCCAGATCGTGGTTGCTGTAGACCGAGAACTGGTCAATGCGTGCGAAGGCATCCCATCCGAGATCTAGGCCGTGATGCGCGAAACCTGTTGCGATCTGGAGAGCGCGATTTCTGTCGTCGAAGAAGTTCACATCGAGAAACGAGAACCGTTTCACTCCGAAACGACGCGCCAAGACCACGACCTCATCGATGACTCTCTGGGCAGGAAGAGCTGTGTGCTTGGAGTGGTGAATCGCCTTGATCGCGCAGAAACTGCATTCTACGAACTGCCTGCGGGTGAACAGAAGCGAATCGATAGCCGCGCCGATCGGTCTCGATGCGCTCGAAGTCGAGAACACTATCGATCAGGCGGGAAAGACGTCGACTCGCCATTTCGATGTTGCGGCCGTACTCCCGAACCCGCTACGACGATCTTGGCGAGGCTCTAGTCTGAAGCGATCGGCGTTCGCAGACGGTCTTCCCGCTCGTCGTACACGAGAAAGCTGCCGAACTCCGTCGACATGAAGTCGACCAAGAAAAGCCGCCGCAATCCCTTGGTGGCCGGTGACTTCCACTGCTCCGGCGCGCGTCCGACGGGACCCTCGGTGAAGAGCTCCGGGGACAGGCTCAGCAGATGTTCGGCTTTTTCCCGATGGAACGGACCCGATCTCGTGACCCACCGCTTCGAGACGGTCGCGCGAAGCGGCCTGCTCCGCCACGGCGGAGACCTTTCGCAAGCGCTGGAACCACTGATACTGAAGTCCCCGCAATAGCGAGAGCGCCACCGCGACGGCACAGAGGCCGATGTGGTACGGACGCTGAGAAATGGGGCCTCGATGCGCCGTCCTGGGCAAGGTCCATCACACGGTAGCCGCCGATGTTTCCGTCGTTTACAACCCCGTTACGTACGAGACATCTCTTTGCGACCCTCGTCACCCTCTTCTCCAGCCGCCTACCTACCTCGTTGGAACCCAAAGGAGTTGCCATGTTTCGCTCCCTCATCGCAAGCACCATCGCTCTCACGCTGGCGGCCCCGGCGATCGCCGGTGGCAGCTACAAATGCACGGCCACAACCCAGGAATGCCTCGACAGGATGACATCCAACCTCAAGACGACCGGCTGGGCTGGCCTCGAGATGGAGGTCGACGAGGACACCGAGAAGTACCGGATTTCGAAAGTGATCCCCGGCAGCCGTGCCGAAATCTCCGGCATGAAGGCGGGTGACATCTCGTTCGCCATGTATGGAATCGAGCTCAACAAGGAGAGGATCACCTAGGCCAGAAAGTTGTGGCAGCCGGCACAACACGTGACCCATACCGTTCAGCGCGACGGCCGCGACCGCGACATCTCACTCACCCTCGCCCCGATGCCGGCGGATGTACTGGCCTGCTGGATCGGGCGCCACATGACGCACCGAGGTCCACTTGGGCCGCCAGGGGGACGGCGAGGAGAAGGGGGATCGTGAAGGCGGGAATCAGTGTTCGTTTCATGACCGAGTCCAAAGACGCCGGGGTGGCTGAAGCCGGTTGTGTGTGTCGCGGCTTGGTCTAATTGTTCTCGATCATTCTAACGCGCCTGCACGGAGCGGGATTCTTCGTGGCGCGGTCGCGCGACACACTCTGCTCCATCCCCTCGCGATGCCGGACTCCGCCTAATAGGCGTCGGCGGCCGGACCATCGACCGCCGCCAGCCGACCGCAGCGAGCCCACTGCGACCAGACCAGGGGCGTGTGGTGTTGTCGATCTCGAAGAAGACCGGGCAGCCGTCGACTCCGTTGGCGTAGTAACTCATCGCGTAGGTGCCCCAAAGATCGATCGGGAGGAGCATTCCCGGCCACCAGCGGGTGGCTTCCAGGGGGCGCCGGGGCAGGCGCGCCGGGGTCAGCGGACGGGACCACCATTCTTCTCTTCCGCGCGCGCGATCTGCTCCTGGGCCGGTTCCGATCGGGCTCGGGCGAGGAGCGCACGGGCTCCGGCGGCTCTGTGATCGGCGGCGATGAAGAGGGCGGCGCGGGCGGCGAACGCGCCCTTTCCGAACGGCAGCCAGGCAACCGGCGCGCCAAACAGGAACCTACGAGCGCACCACAGCCGGCGGAGAAGAGGTGGCGGCCTTCGTGCCCAACCCTCTGCCGCCCACCGATCCCCCGCTCGAGATCGACGAAGAGACGAAATCGCTCCTCGACCGGGCGGAGCGCGAGATCTCCCGCTTGGAGTTGGCGGGGGAGAATGTGCCCTCGATCGATTGGTTCGTCTATGCTTTCGTGCGGAAAGAGGCGGTGATCTCATCCCAGATCGAGGGAACCCAGTGCACCTTGATCGACCTGTTGAATCTCGAGGCCGAGGCGGGCAACGAGGCGGCCGCGAACGATGACATGCGGGAGGTCTGCAACTACCTCGACGCTCTC
>NYZA01000165.1 GCA_002686955.1 Gemmatimonadota bacterium | reverse complement strand
TGGACAGTGAACCGATTTACAAAACCGAAGCGCGACGTTTTGCCGACACCGTCCTGCCAGATTCCGAATTGGGTGAAGAAGAACGCAAGCGGCGTGACGCCATGGCCTTGGAGCACTTAATTGGTCGGTGGCTCGTTTTGAGCTACCTCAAACACAAGCAAATGGCAGTGAGCGAACAAGAAATAGACTTAGAAATTGAAAGGAGTTTGTTAGTGATTTCAGGAAATATCGAAATATATGTATGTTTTGATAACAAAGAAGAAAAATTTATTTTGTCAGAAAAAGACGGTTTTTATTTTCCAAAGAAAGTAAGACATAAATTTATAAACCCTTCTAATAAAAAAGTTTCTCTTATTGTCTGTGAGGCAAAAAATTAAAATTGGGTAGACAAATGGAGCGTATGTGAAGCAAAACATTTATTTCTTTAAAAGAAGAGTAAAAAAATGGCTGGGGCGGTAGGATTCGAACCTACGATCCCCGGAACCAAAATCCGGTGCCTTACCTCTTGGCCACGCCCCAGCGTGTCCACTGTTCATGAAGTGCTTGTACATCAAGCCCTCGGGCAGCGTCAAACTCGATTCACTCTCCCGGAGCCGACCATCCCCTCTTCGAGAAATCGGCTCCGCGGACGAATCCCCCTACTCTTCCGGCGCTGCGCGCGCCAGAAAGCCCGCCACTTCGGCCACATGCCGCCCGATCGCCGTTTCGTCGGAGAGCACGACGCCGGCGAAGCCGCTCCGCGCGACCTCGTATAGATGGACGACCTCGCTGCGGGTCGGCTCGGGGAAGTGAGTCATATGCTCCAGCACTTGGCCCGCCAGGTAGCAGGGGTTCCGCAGCGAGGGGATCAGCGTCGCGATCCGCCTCTGAATCGGCCCCAGCTCGCCCACCCCCGCCTGCGCCCCCAGATCGCCGCGGCAGAGCCAGCTCTCGTCGAAGGCCGCGTCGATCTCTCGGACATGCGCGATCGCCTCGGTCCGCTCGAGCTTCGCGATCAGGCGATGCCCCCCGAGCCGTGGGCGAAGCAGTCCGGCATCTTGCGCACTCCGCACGAAAGATAGTGCGTACTCGACGAAGGGCCGCCCGATCGAGGCGTCGATCATCGATGCGTCCCGATCCGAGAGCGCCTCGAAGGGGAGCGGATGCGGGGCGCGGTTGATCCCCTTCGAGGCCTCGAGTGGACCGTTGCGCACGGTTCGGGCGCCGATCCGCTCGTCTCCGACCCGCTCGATCTCTAGCTCGACCCGGGCGTCGTTCAGAAAGAGCCGATCGCCCGGCGCCGCGTGTCGAAAGAGTCCGGGATGAGGGACCGGAATCGTGTCCGCGCGCTCCGACCGGTCGCCCGGAACGAGCTCGACCCGTCCCGGCAGCCGCGGGATCGATGGGAAACGCCCGATCCGCATCTTCGCCCCCTGAAGATCGACGACGACCGGCACCGAACGCCCCTCGGCCTCGAAAAGCGCCTCCAGCCGATCCAACCATCCGACCAGCCCTCCCGGATCGAGATGCGCGCTGTTGAGCCGGAAGCGCTCGGCCACCGGCAGAAGCTGGGCCAAGATCGCGGCATCGCAGCTCGCTGGACCGAGCGTGAGCACCGCGGGCGGGCTCTGGCGGTCACTCGCCGGGATCGGGGGGGTGCTCTGGAGTTTCATCGCTCAATGCTAGCCCGGAAATCTCACGAGATTCCTACTGCAACCGCACATTTCCCTGCCCTGCCGGCACTTCCCACCGTTTCGCCTTGTGCGACGTAGCAGCACTACGCCTCCGCGACGAAAGTTAGTGAGAAACGCGGGCTAGTGCCGGCCGCACACGCGTTCAAAAGTGTCGGCCTTTTGCCTATTCGTGGATGACGACCGCCGGAGCTTGCGTCGCTTTTGCGGGCGGAGAAGCGACTTCGCATATCGCCTCCAAGAAGGTCGACTATGGGTCGGCGCGGAAAATGGTTTCACGTGTGTGAACATCACCTTTGGCGAAAACGCTGGACGGCATTTCTTCGCCGACACTTCGCACTGCTACCGAGGATTTTCGTGCACGGAATCAGGTCGGAGGTGTGTACAGAATCGGACGCTACGCTATTCGATCAGCTCACCGGCTCCAACGGCTCGCTCCTTTCCGTCTCGATCGGAGAGGCGTAGCCGGCCCTGGGCGTCGATGCCGATCGCGCGGCCTTTGATTGAGTCACCGCCGTGGAGGATTTCGACCGGCCTCCCCAGATGGTCGCAGGCGGCGTTCCAGCCTGGGACCAGGCTCTGGAAGTCTCCGGCGAATACTGTATCGATGCGGTTCTCGAGGCGCGGGAGCAGAGCGGCGAGAACTACGTCCGGTCCGCCTACGGATCCGCCCTCGAGTATCAGACTGGTGGCGACACCGCGGAGCTCCGGAGGGAAATCGTCGGCGTCTTGGAAAATGTTGATGCCAACACCGAGCACAACCGAATCGATCCTGCCCCGTCGACTGTCGGCGTGGGCCAGGAGTCCGGCCACCTTCTTCCGGCCGATGCGCACGTCGTTGGGCCATTTGAGGCCAACCGGGGCCGCGACGATCGGTGAGAGTGCCTCGGCCACGGCCAGCCCGGCGGCTGGTGCGAGCGGCGCGATCGGGGGAGACGAAGGAGGCACCCGCAGGAGAACGGAGAGGTAGAGTCCCAGATCGCGGGGGGAGCTCCAGACGCGGCCGTGCCGGCCACGCCCACCGGTCTGCTCGCGGGCCACGACGATCGAGCCGTGGGGCATCGGCTCGGCATCACTCTCCTCCCCACCTCTGGCCCAGGCGCCGGCGATGTGCATCGTGCTGGTGACTGCGTCGCGAATCTCCAGTCTCTTGCCGATCCATTTCGTTCGCGACGATTCGGCGACGTGGGTGAGGGATCGGAGGGGGCTCGAAGGTGGATCGGCGGGCGTCATGGGGTGAGTCTGCCACTCTTCCGACGGGGGACGCGAGGGGTTCTGTTCGGGCTTTTGCCGGTCGCGGTTCATGGTCGATCGGTGGCGATCTGTGGCGAGAGTGGAATCCGGCCGGAGTGAAGTGCGCCGGCGAGCGCAGGGGCGTGGCTTTCGTCGTTGAGATCGCGGACGATCCGATTGTCGTACATCCAGCGGGCGCAGTCGATGCGATCGGCGTCCCAGACGCCGGGGGTGTCGTAGACGCGGACCGAGTCGTCGAACTGCATGATGATGTCGGTGTCGCCATCGTGGTCCAGGTCGGCGAGGGTGCCGGCGCCGGTGCCCATCTTGTGGTTCGATTCGATCGGGAAGCCGTCGACGTTGAAGGCCCAGTCACCCATGGTCCTGCAGGGGCCCATGAACCCCTCGGGGGCGGGGTCGCCGTCGAGGTCGCCTACTATGAATTGGGAGTAGACGCGGCGGTTCCGGTGCCGCGGCCAACCCGGGAGCAGCTGGTGAAGATCGGCTTGCTTTGGAATTGCTTCTCGAAGATCTTCGGCCACCCCGGGCGGTGCGCTCCGTCGGCACCATACAACGGACAGCTCCCCTTCCGCCTCGGTCTTCGCCATGATCGCCACACAAAGGGTCCGCACAAGAATAGAATGCTGTTTTGGCGCCCATATGTGCTTCTGATCTGGGCGATCGGTGAGCTCCGAAACCGGAGGAATAGTCGGGCTATTTCGAGGATTTCGGAGCTCACCGATCGGCCGGAGATGTGGTGCAGATGGGATGCCAAATGACAAGTTATTCTTGCGCGGACCCTTATGCCAATCGGATCGGGTGTGCGGGCCTCTCGACCCGAGCCGACGCCTGCTCGCGGAGCCAAGAAGGGGATCGGGAATGGACCATGACGAACAACGTCGAGAGCACCGGACGACGAGCCCATCCTCACCTGGGGTCGGAGGGGAGTTGTGGATCCGGTGAATGAACCGATGGAGCTCGAGCAGCTGACTCGTCTTGCTCGGCTCGTGGTTCGGACGTCTCGCCGCCGCCGTCATCGGCGGAGCCATGAGGGAGAGGGGCGCGCGTGAGGAACGGGGCCCGTCGAGCTCGGAGCACGTGGAAACTCTCGGTCATTCTTGTGCCCTTGATCCTGGTTGCTACGACGCTACACCGCTTCGCTTCCTGGGAAGGTCAGACCGATTTCCAAAACAACATCATGCTCTCTGCCGCACGACAGGCGGTGGTCGAGCATGGCCAGGTGCCACTCTGGAATCCGTATGCGAACGGCGGAACCAGCTTTTCCAATGACCCCATCGCGGAGCACTTCAGCCCGACTTTTCTACTTCATCTTCTGCTGGGGGTGCATCGCGGCGTCATCGCTGAAATGGTCCTCTTTGCCTTGGTCGGTGGACTCGGCCTTGCGTTGACGGCTCGTGAGCTCGGGGCAACCCGCTCGGCGGCGCTGTTACCTGCGTTCGTATTCTCCGTGTCCAATTCTCTCCCGGTCTACCTGGTCAACGGGTGGTTCAACCACATGGCCCATGCTTGGCTTCCGCTCGGCATGTGGCTCACGATTCGCGCATCGCGAAGGCACTGGAACGATCCGCGCTCAGCTGTTCTTGCAGGAGCGGTTCTGGGGATCGTTCTTCTCGAGGCGGATCCATATCACGTCGTCTACCTGGTGGTCTGGGCCGCGGGCCTTGCATTCATCGACGGTGCGAGATCGAAGTCGCTGAGGCCTTGTCGATGGCTGGTCTGGATGGCGTTGATCTCGGCGCTGATCGGTGCTGCGCGCCTCGTTCCCATCGGTTGGGGCGAAAGTGGTTTCGGCTCCCGGGAATGGGTCGGGTTCTCTTTCACGCCCGCCGGTGCGTTGCGAGCCCTGGTGACATGGGACAACTCGCCGACCCTGTGGGAATCGGTCGGGTACGTCGGCCCCGTGGCGGCCGGCCTGGCCATCTTGGGCTTTGCAATTCAGAGGCGACGCTTGTGGCCACTGGCGGTCGTCGCCGGGGTCTTTGGGTTCTACAGCCTCGGTTCGAACATCGGCATCGAGGCCTGGTCGGCAGGCATGCCGGAGGTCGCGCCGGATTCGAATGGTCCCTCGTTGGCCCGATGGCATCGCGAGTGGCCGATTCTTGGATCGATTCGCAATCCCTCCCGTGCATTGGTCGTGGTCGCCATGACGCTCCTGCCGTTCTCTGCTCTGGGGCTCGACGCGATTCGGGACCGGCTCGAGGCCCGTTGGGCCGGGTCGGGCCGGTGGGTGATCTTGGTGGCGATTGCGTCGGCGATCGGACCCGCTCATCATTCGGCGCGTCAGTACCTGGGGACGCGGATGAAGGACCTGGATCTTCGGCTGCACGAACGGGCCGATACGTTTCGGCAGGTGCGCTGGGTTCCCGGCCCCGCGTCGATCGCCCCTGCCCTCAATCTCGGGTTCTTGAAGATCGATCTTCCGTTTCGGACGACGCCTCCCGGAATTCGCGCCCATGGAGAGCCGGAGTACCTTGGGCCCGGTTGGTGGACGGGCGACGGGATTGCGACCCTGGTGCGGTGGTCGCCCAACGAGATGGCCTTCCGTATCGACGGGGAAGGTCCTGGCTACTTGACGGTCAACCAGGGTTTTGGGTCGGGGTGGTCCGCCGCTGGGGACGCAGTCGTCGCCGAGCCAAGCCGGCGCGACGGAATGCTCTCCGTGGATGGAGAGGCTCCGGGGATGGTCCGATTGACCTACGGGTCGACGGCCGGCGCCGTGGGGGCGTGGATCACGGGTCTTGCGGCAGCAGCGGTGATCCTCTGGGGTCTCGGACCCGGTCGAAGTGGGGTCCGGACTGCGCGGAGAGTCCTCCGGTCCGCTCCGTCCGGATCGAAAGATATCGTCGACAGCTGATCGGCATCTTCCAGAAGTCGGCCCGCGGCGATGCTCGGATCTTCCCCCTCGGCACATCTGCTCGCCTGTGAGCGGAGACGGTTCTCGTGATATCGTGCTCGTCCTCACTTTCTGCACAGGCTTGGTCCGCGAGATTCGCCCATGGCTCGTATCGGCGTTTGCATTTCCGGTTGCGGTTTTCTCGACGGGGCGGCGGTCCACGAATCCGTCCGTACCGTGCTGTCAGTCGCGCGACACGGCCACGATGCGACCGTGCTCACCCCAGGCATTGACCAGCGGACGTGGTGAATCACCATGTCGGCGCCCCATGCTGCTGACCATCGTCATCCCTGCATATCGGAGTCCTACTCTCGATCGGGTTCTCGCCTCCCTGGAAGGACTCGATGCCGAGATCGTCGTGGTCGACTCCTCACCCGGTGGACCGCCGGAAGTCGGGCCCACGGCCCGCGCAATCTGGCTTTCAGAAAAGACACCTCCTGGTGTGGCCCGAAACGTGGGAGCACGAGATACCCACGGAGAGTTCATCCTCTTCCTTGATTCGGACGTCCAACTCAACGCCGAGGGGCGCGCATTCGTCCACGCGCAAATCGATTGCCCCGAGCACGACGTCGTATGCGGTGTGTATCGATTCGACCCATTGTCCAATGGGCCCATCGAAGCCATCCAGAACGCCATCATCCGCTACAGGCTCTTGAGAAAGCCACCTGGTAACCGCCAACTCGGATCGACATCTCACATGCTGGTGAGACGGTCGACCTTTGATCGCGTTGGCGGCTTTGACCCCGAGTTGATCACCTACGAGGACTACGAGTTCACGGCACGATGTTTCCGGAACGACGTCTGGGTTACCGTGGACCCTGCCTTCGAGGCGATCCATCTGAAGCAATACACGATGCTTTCGCTGGTCACCGATTACCTGCAAAAAGTCCATGCGAGTGTTCTGGCGCGGCGACGACACGCGCCAACCTTCAAAGGCTTCGACATGAACCTGGGGTGGCCCATCGGCCTCAGCTGGATCGCCAGCTTCCTGCTGCCATTCGGGCTGGTCATGGCCCTGTCGGGTCCCGGCGGAGGTGTCGTTGCGTGGGGCACGGTCCTTGTCCTTGCCGCGGCGCCGATTCCCCTGTGGCGGAGCGTCTTGGCCCAGACACCCATCATGGCGAAGCTCGTGAGCCTCGTGCTGTGGCCCCCCATCGCCTGGAGCGTCGCCCTGGCCACCGGAGCGGCCACCATCACGTCGACCTTCCGCAAACTTCGTCCGTAGCGTCCACGGTCACCCACGGTTCACGTGCAGGATCATCGGAGTTTCAGGCACGATTTGCGGCAGGGATTCGGGGAGCATGACAGGCAAATCTGTCCGCTGACGATGGGGAGAGGGGATTTGGGAAGAAGCTGCTTCAGCGGCAGGATAGGGGTGCGGAGCCGGGGAGCGGGACAGGCTGGATCGGCGGTGACCAGAGACGAGTGCGCGGTCCTCCAAATTCCGATTGTTCAAAAAATCGTTCCCGTCGGCTTGCGTGCCAGACATTTGTCTGCTACCTTGTGATCAGGTCCCAACGAGGAGGAACCATGGGCCGCACGCCGCGCGGGGAGACCCGGGCAAAGATTCTCGAATATATGCGCCGGCGGATTCTGGGGGGGGATCCTCCGACGGTGCGTGAGGTGCAGCGGGCCTTCGGGTTTCGTGCGGTGGAGTCGGCGCGGGCCCATATGAGCGCGTTGGTGCGGGAGGGGCATCTCTTGCAGAGCCCCGGGCTTTCGCGGGGGTATCGGCTGCCGGGGGATTGGGGGCGGAGCGCGATGGTGCCGCTTTTGGGGCGGGTTCAGGCCGGGGGATTGAGCGAGGCGATCGAGGATCCCGAGGGGTATCTCTCGGTGCAGCATTCCTTTTCTCCCGAGGAGCTTTTCGCGCTGCGGGTGCGGGGGCGGAGCATGATCGGGGTGGGGATTTTGCCCGGCGATCTGGTGATCGTGCGGCGGCAGGCGACGGCCCGCGCGGGTGAAGTGGTGGTGGCTCTGGTGGGCGACGAGGCCACGGTGAAAACCCTGCATTTTCGGGAGGGGCGCGCGATTCTGCGGCCCGAGAACCCCGAGTTCGAGCCGATCGAGCCCGAGCCGGACGAGCTGAAAATCCTGGGCAGGGTGATCGAAGTGCGTCGCTTTCTGGTCCCCTGTGACCGTGATTTCTTACGCAATTCGCCGGTCCCCGTTGCCGCTCGCGGCGTTGCTCCTCCTCGACGCAGGCCCCACCGCGCCTCGTCGTCGCGCCTTGCGAGCGACGACGAGACCTCGACGACTTACGCAAGAAATCACGGTCACAGGGGACCGGGCGAGGGGAGCGCGAAGTCATGAGCGGCGCCTCCTTTCCGCTGCGGATCCGCGATCTCGATCTGCCAAAGCCACTGCTCTCGCCGCGACAGATGCGGCTCGGGGCGTGGCCCGAAGAGGTTCCAGCGGTCTGGGGCTTCGACGAGCTGGCCGGGCGCCTGGCGGAGCTTTCGTCGCTCGGTCCTTCCGCCACGCTGACTCTGGCGTTTCGGGTGCTGCGCGACGCACAATCGAAGGGGGAAAGTGTCGCTTGGATCTCGGCCCGCTCCAGCACCTTCTACCCCCCCGACGCGGCGAAGAGCGGGGTCGATCTGCGGGCGCTGGTGGTGGTGCGCGCGCGTGGCGGGCATGGAGCGGTCCGCGCGGCCGACCACCTCTTGCGCTCCGGGGGCTTCGGCCTGGTGGTGCTCGATCTGGGGCCCGAAGCCCGCGTGCCGATGGCGGCGCAATCTCGTCTGCTGGGGCTGGCGCAAAATCATGGCGCGGCCTTGCTCTGTCTGACGGAAAAAGGGGCGCATGCGGCGTCGATCGGCTCTCTGGTTTCGCTGCGGGCCGAGACGCGACGGGAACGGATCGGGGAGGACCGCTTTCGATGTCGGGTTCAGGTTTTGAAAGACAAACGCCGCGCTCCGGGATGGAGCGATCTGGAGATCTACCGTGGACCGGCTGGCCTGCGTTGATCTGCCGGCCTTCCCCCTCCAGCTCCTGCTGCGGGACCATGCCGAATGGCGCGATGATCCGGCGGTGGTGGTGGAGCACGATCGTCCCCAGGGCAAGATCCTCTGGGTCAACGCGGCCGCCGCCAGGTTGGGGATTCGACGGGAGATGCGCTATGCCGCGGGGCTCTCGATCTGCGCCAAGCTGCGGGCCGGGGTGATCTCGAGCGAGCGGATCGAAAGGGGACGGGAAGAGGTCGCGACACAATTGCGCTCTTTCTCTCCCGAGATCGAGCCTTTTCCCGGCGATCCCGGAGTGTTCTGGCTCGATGCGAGCGGGCTGGAGCGGCTTCATCCCGATCTGCGGGTGTGGGGGGATCGGCTGCGGGCTCGGCTGCGAGCCGAGGAGTTCTGTTCCTTGGTGGTGGTGGGATGGACCCGTTTTGGGACTTTCGCCGTGGCGCGGGGGCTGCGCCAAGGGAGCGCGGATCGCGGCATCGGGAGCCGAGCGGAGGCGAAAGCGAGGGGGCGGCGCGCCTCGCGGGGGGCGGCGATGCCCGGCACGCTCCACCTCCGCGATCGGTCTCGCGAGGCCGCGATGGCGCGGCGGGTCCCTCTGGAGCGGCTCTCGCTCTCTCCGGCTAGCCTCGATGCATTGGAGAAGCTGGGCGCCTACAGCGTCGGCGATCTCTTGGAGCTGCCTGCCGGGGGATTGGGGAAGCGCTTCGGTCCCGAGCTGCTGCGTCTTCATCGTCTGGCGCAGGGGGAAGATCCGCTGCCTCTGCAAAGTGTCGCTTACGAAGCTCCTCTGGAGTCGGGGATCGATTTGGAGCCGCCCGTCGCCGATGTGAGCCAACTCGTTTTCCATTTCTCGCGTCTGCTCCATCCCTTGCTGGAACGTCTGGTCGGCCGGGGCGATGCGCTGGCCCAGCTCGATCTGGATCTGACGCTGGAGCAATCGTCCGCCCTTTCCGAGGATGCCCGTTTTCTTCATAAGTCGCTCCGCCCCGCGGCTCCGACCCTCGATGCGACGCAGCTTTTGCATCTGGTCCATCTGTGCCTCGACCGGCTCGAGCTCGCCGGAGCGGTCGAGAGGATCGCGCTGGTGGCGGGTGGAGTCGCGGCGACCGAGGAGCAGCTTCTTCTCTTCGTCGATGCGCCGAAGCGCGACATCGAGGCGGGCGATCGTGCGCTGGCACGGGTTCGCGCCGAGCTCGGAAACGATGCGGTGGTGCGGGCGGTGCTGCGGCCGGGGCATCTGCCGGAGGCTTCATACGGGTGGGAGCCGATGGAGCATCTGTCGCTGCCTCATCTCGCCGATGCCGATGCGTCGCCGCTCCCTTTGATTCGGCGGATCGAGCAGCGGCCGCGTCCGCTCCCCCCCCGCCCACGGATCGAGCCCGACGGGTGGCTGCTCGCGGAGCTGGAGGCCGGGCCGGTGGTGAAGAAGAGTGGTCCGTACATCTTTTCCGGGGCGTGGTGGCACAATTTGATTCACCGCGAGTACCATTTCGCCGAGTTTCGCCGGGGCGATATTGTCTGGGTCTACTGCGATCGGCGCCGCAAACGTTGGTATCTCCACGGGGTGGTGGAGTGAGAAAGGATGCAGCGCTATAGCCCCCTCTGGTGCAAATCGAACTTCTCCTTCTTGGAAGGGGCGAGCCATCCCGACGAGCTGGTCGAAGAGGCGCATCATCTGGGGTTGCGGGCGCTCGCGCTGACCGATCGCGACGGGGTGCACGGGGTGGTTCGGGCGCACGTCAAGGCCCGAGAGCTGGGGGTTCGGCTCCTGATCGGGTCGCAGGTGACGGTGGGGAAAGATTCCGAGCACGGCTCGCGAATCATTCTGCTCGCGCGGAATCGAGAAGGGTATGCGCGGCTCTGTCGCTTGCTCACTCGGGGGCGGCGCCGGTGTCTGAAAGGGGAGTCGATCGTTTCGTGGGGCGAGGTCTGTGCGCACGCGGAGGATCTGATCGCGCTCTGGGGTGGTGAGGGGAGCCTCTTGGCGGAGGACGATGCGGGACGATGCGATGCGGTCGCGGGCGATCTGCGCGACGCTTTCGGCGACCGGCTCTATGCGCTCGTGAGCCGCCACAAGCGCCCGGAGGAGCCCGATCTCGAGGCGCGCGCGCGGGAGCGGATCGATCGTTACGGGATTCGGGCGGTGGCGGCGACCGAGGTTCTCTATCACTCTCCGGCTCGGCGGCAGCTACACGATGTTCTGACCTGCGTTCGGCACGGTGTCACTCTGGCGAGCGCGGGGCGGACATTGCGTCCGAACAGCGAGCATGCGCTGAGGTCGCCGCATGCGTTCGCGGCCCTGTTCAGCGATCTGCCCGATGCGGTCGCGCGCACCCGAGAGGTCGCCGAACGTTGCTCCTTTTCGATGGACGATATTCGTTATCGTTACCCTGCCGAGCGTCTGCCCGATGGGCGCACGACCACGACCTGGCTGCGGGAGCTGGCGGTCCAGGGGGCGCGGGGGCGATATGGCGACACCATTCCGGAGCGGGTGATGCGGCAGCTCGAGCGGGAGCTCGAGGTGATCGAGAGGCTCGATTACGGCGGCTACTTTCTTACGATGTGGGAGATCGTGGAGTTCTGCCGGCGGGAGGGAATTCTCTGTCAGGGGCGGGGATCGGCGGCGAATTCGGTGGTCTGCTACTGCCTCGAGATCACGGCGATCGATCCGGTGCGGATGAATCTGCTCTTCGAACGCTTCCTCTCGGAGGAGCGGGCGGAGCCCCCCGACATCGACCTCGATGTCGCCAACGGGCGGCGCGAAGAGGTGATCCAGCACGTTTACGAGAAGTACGGGCGCGACCACGCCGCGATGGTGGCCAATGTGATCCGTTACCGCGCCCGCTCCGCCATTCGCGAGGTGGGCAAGACCCTCGGGATCGCCGAGACCTCGCTCGATCGGCTGGCGAAGCTCGCTTCGTACAGCGAGCGGGTAACGCCGGAGCTCTTGCTGCGGGCCGGCCTCGATCCACATCACCGGGCCCATCGCCACCTCGCGGTGCTGACAGATGAGATCCTCGATTTTCCGCGCCATCTTTCGATCCACCCCGGGGGCTTTCTGCTGGGGCACGAGCCGGTGCACGATCTGGTCCCGATCGAAAACGCCACGATGGAGAAGCGAACCGTCATTCAGTGGGACAAGGAGGATGTCGAGGCGCTCGGGCTCTTCAAGGTCGATCTGTTGGGTCTCGGCGCGCTCACGCAGATCGATCTCTGTTTCCAGCTGTTGCGGGAGCGAGGGATCGAGCTCTCGATGGCCACCATTCCGCCCGATGATTCCGCCACCTACGACATGATCTGCGCCGGCGATACGGTCGGGGTGTTTCAGATCGAGAGCCGGGCGCAGATGGCGATGCTGCCCCGGCTGCGGCCGCGACACTATTACGATCTGGTGATCGAAGTGAGCATCGTGCGCCCCGGGCCGATCACGGGTGGGATGGTGCATCCATATTTACGGCGGCGCAACGGCGAAGAGGCGGTGGAGTATCCGCACGAGAGCCTGCGCCCCGTGCTCGAAAAGACCCTGGGGGTGCCGCTCTTTCAGGAGCAAGTGATGAAGCTGGCGGTGGTCGCGGCCGACTACACACCGGGTGAGGCGGATCAGCTCCGGCGCGACATGGCGGCCTGGCGCAAGACGGGGCGGATGGAACATCATCGGGACCGGCTGATTCAACGGATGTTGGCGAAAGGGATCGAGAAGGAGTTCGCCGAACGGGTGTTCAAGCAGATCTGCGGCTTCGGTGAGTACGGTTTTCCGGAAAGCCATGCCGCCAGCTTCGCTCTGATCAGCTACGCCTCGGCCTGGCTTCGATGTCACTACCCGGCCGAGTTCCTCTGCTCCATTCTCAATGCGCAACCGATGGGCTTCTACTCTCCCGCCACGCTCGTGGAGGATGCCCGCAGGCACGGGGTTCGGGTGTGGGGGGTCGATGTGCGGAAGAGTCGCTGGGATTGCACTATGGAAGAGGAAGATGGGGCTCGGTCGGTTCGCCTCGGGTTTCGCTACATCAAAGGGATGCGGGTCGCCGACGGCGAGCGGATCGAAACGCTTCGAGAAGAAGCACCGTTCGCGGGATTGGAGGACTTCGTTCGGCGCTGCAGCGCCCCTCCGAGACTGAACGACCGCGCCTTCACTCTATTGGCCGAAGCAGGCGCTTTCGGTTCGGATCGCCGCCGAGCACTATGGCATGTGCGGGGCCTGGTGCACGCCTGTCGCGCGCCCTTACTGCTGACCGGGAACGAGTCGACCCCTGCCTTCCGCTCGCTCGACCCGCTCGAGACGATCACCTGGGACTACCACGCGACCCGGCTGAGCGTGCGCGGCCACCCGCTCGGGCCGCTCAGACCGGAGCTGCGTGCTCAGGGATTTCCCACCGCGGAGGAGGTCTTCCGCATGCCCCACGGGCGCCGAATTCGCGTTGCCGGCGTGGTGATCTGTCGCCAACGCCCCGGAACCGCATCCGGCGTCACTTTCATGACGCTAGAGGATGAGACAGGTTTCGTGAATGTGGTGATCTGGAAGCAGGTTTTCAAGGCGCACGCCGTGATCGTGAAGACGGTGTCGCTGCTCGCGGTCGCCGGAAAGATCCAATCGGAGCATGGTGTCGTTCATCTGATCGCCGACCGCCTCTGGGAGCCGGAGCTTTCGGGCGAGGGGGTCTCGGGGGGTAGCCGGGATTTCCATTGATGCTATTCTTCCGCGCTCGCCATCTACGTCATCGAGCTCCCATGCCCCCGCACCACCCACACCTGCTCCGCGCCGTGCCGATCCTCCTGCTCTGTCTCGCTGGGGGAGCGGTGATCGGCGATGCGGCGGCCGACACGGTGCACGTCGCGGTGGCGGCGAACTTTCGAAGCACACAGGAGCGGCTGGCGCGCGGCTTCGAGGCGAAGACGGGGCACTCGCTTGTCGCCAGCTCGGGATCGACCGGCAAGCTCTACGCGCAGATCGTCAACGGAGCCCCCTTCGAGCTCTTTCTGGCGGCGGACGAGGAGAGACCCGCGCAGTTGGTGGAGCATGGCTTCGCCGTGCGCGGAACCGCCTTTACCTATGCGCTCGGATCGCTGGTGCTCTACTCGGCGAAAGGGATCGATCTCATCGATGGACCGACCGCGCTGCGTGAAGGCCGATTCCAGCGGCTGGCGATCGCCAATCCGGAAGCGGCCCCCTACGGGCGAGCGGCCATCGAAACGATCCGACACTTCGGTCTCGCCGAGGCGCTCTCCTCGAAGATCGTTCGCGGGGAGAACGTGGCCCAAGCCTTTCAATTCGTGAGCAGCGGCAGCGCCGATTTCGCATTCGTCCCCGCTTCGATGGTGCGTGACGTGGGCTCGAAGCGGGTTTGGCCGGTCCCCTTCGAGCTCTACTCCCCGATCCGGCAGAATGGGGTGCTGCTGGAAGTTGGAGCACAAAAGAGCGCGGCTCGCGACTATCTGCGTTTTCTAGCCGGGAACGAAGGACGGACTCTGATCGCCGAGGAGGGGTACGGCCTTCCCGGGGCCGAGGAGGGACCATGACGATCGACTGGGCGCCGATCGTACTCACACTTCGCCTCGCGACCACCACCACCGTCGTCCTCTTAGTGCTGGGAACGCCGCTGGCCTGGTGGCTCAGCCGAACCGCGTCGCGATTGCGCACGCCGATCGAAGCGGTGGTCGCCTTGCCGCTCGTGCTGCCCCCGACCGTTCTCGGCTTCTATCTGCTCGTCGTTCTGGGTCCACACGGTGCGATCGGAGGGCCGTGGGAGGCCGCCGGAGGGGACCGGTTGGTCTTCTCCTTCCCCGGCCTGGTGATCGGAAGTGTGCTCTACTCGCTGCCATTCGTCGTGCAGCCGCTCCGAAACGGCTTCATGGCGATCGGATCCGGTCCGCTCGAGGCGGCGGCCACCCTGGGCGCGTCCCCCCTGGACCGCTTCGTCACCGTCGTGCTCCCCCTCACACGATCCGCCTTCCTGACGGCTGCCACCCTTGGCTTCGCCCATACGGTCGGGGAGTTCGGCGTCGTTCTGATGGTCGGCGGCAGCATTCCCGGGCGCACTCAGGTACTCTCGATAGCCATCTACGATCATGTGGAGCTTTTGGAGTACACGCAGGCCCATCTGCTCTCCGCGGGGATGTTGCTCTTCTCTTTCGTCGTTCTCGTAGCGGTGTATTCGGCCAATCGACGGCTGGAGCACGTGGCACCGTGAAGGCCCGCCTCGAGCTCTCGCTCGCTTCCTTCTCGCTCGATGCCGCGTTCGAAGCGCCGGCGCGCGGCGTCACCGGCGTACTCGGCCCCTCCGGCTCCGGCAAGACCACTCTGCTGAGATGCGTCGGGGGGCTCGAGCGCCAGGTATCGGGGCGCTTCCAGATCGGTGAGCGGATCTGGCTCGACAGCGAGCGGGGGATCTGTGTGCCGGCCCATCGGCGCCCGCTCGGCTTCGTGTTTCAGCACGCCAATCTCTTTACGCACCTCAGCGTGCGCGCCAATTTGCTCTACGGTGCACGCCGGGTGCCCAAGCGACGAAGACGCTTCGAGCTCCGGACCGTCGTAGAGTGGCTCGGCCTCGAAAAGCTGCTCCATCGCCATCCCTCGCGTCTATCGGGTGGGGAACAGCAGCGGGTCGCGATCGGCCGCGCGCTGCTCCGCAGCCCCGAGCTGCTGCTCCTCGACGAGCCGCTGGCCTCGCTCGACCAGAGAGCGCGCCGGGCTATTCTGCCGTACCTGGAGCGCCTCCACGCCGACCTGGAGATACCGGTGCTCTACGTCAGCCATTCTATGAGCGAGATCGCTCGCCTCGCCGATCATGTGATCTGGCTCGAGTCCGGTCGGATCCGTGAAACCGGCTCACCGCAACAGGTGTTGAGCCGGCACGATCTCGCCGAGGCGACGCACGACGATCCGCGCAGCGTGATCGAAGCGACGGTGAGCCGGCACGACCACGAGTACCACCTCTCCGAGCTCACCAGCCCCCTCGGTCCCCTCTACGTCGGCGGCCTCGATCACGTTCTCGGCGAGCCGGTCCGCGTGCAGATCCATGCGAGCGACGTGAGCCTCGCGCTCGAGGCCGAAGCGAGGCACAGCATTCTCAACGTCTTCCGGCTCGACATAGTGGAGCTCAGAGAGTTCGGTCCCGGACAGATGCTGGTCTATCTCTCCCTCGGCCAAGGCGGCGAACCGATATTGGTGGCGAGGATCACGCGCAAATCGGCGCACCGCTTGAAGTTGAAGCCGGGCAAGAGG
>NYZA01000164.1 GCA_002686955.1 Gemmatimonadota bacterium | reverse complement strand
ATTCAGCAGTACTTGTCGCAGCCGAATCGGATCGCCACGCACTTGCGCGGCCAGCTCCTCGTCGATCATTGTCGTCAACTCGATCGATTTCTTCGCCGCCCGCTCCCCGAACACCTCCGCCACGCTCTCGACCTCGGATGCCAAGTCGAAAGGCACGGTCTCGAGCTCAAGCCGATCGGCTTCGATCTTCGAGAAGTCCAGGACATCGCCGACCAGACCGAGCAGGATCTCGCCGGAGGTCTTGACGATATCGGCCATCCCCCTCTGTTCCTCGTCCAGATCGGAGTCGAGCAGAAGCTCGATGGACCCGATGACGCCGTTGAGCGGCGTGCGGATCTCATGACTCATATTCGCCAGAAACATGCTCTTGGCGCGATTCATGGCCTGGGCCTCGTTCCTGGCGATCTGTAGCTCGTCGTTGCTCCGCTGAAGATCTTCGCCGGAGCGACGCAGGGCGATCAGGGCCTTGCCGTAGAGAATCTCGTAGATCCGGATCAGCCCGACCACCACCACGAGCACGGTCGCCATGGCCAGTGCCGTGTAGAGGCGCAATCCGTCGGCCGGCAGCAGGGTGGGCATCTGAATCCCCTGCTGATCGAGTCGGTAGTAGAAGGCGATCAGGCCTAGCGATAGCACGAGCCACAGCAGCCCGGAACGAGGCCCCGAGGTCATCAGGGCGACGGGTGAAATGATGCAGAGCCAGAGTAGCGAAGGTCCCGCGAAGCCTACGAACCAAGGGGCGAGCACAGCCAGTGCCCAGAAGAGGGTGAAGGCGAGCCAGTTGCCGGCCCATTCGGGATGCGAAAGGTGCCCGCGGACCCGATAGAACACGTAGGGCGGCAGCGCGCACGAGGTGGCGAGAATGCAGGCGCCGGCGAGCAGAGGGGCGTCGCTGGCGAAGTGGAAGTAGAGGGCCCAGAGTGGGCCCCAGAAAGCGAGGAAGAGATAGAAACCGGCGATGAGCCGAAAGCGGACCCGGCTTTCCGCATCGATTCGCTCGACACGCGGCAAAACTCGATCGATGAGCGAGATCGTGCCTTGCTGAAGGTCCATCTTAGCGGTTCTTCTTCTTGCCCGAGCGGATCTGGACCGCCATGGACCTCACCGCTGGTCGGTTGGCGCTCCCCCACACCGGCGCGATTGCCAGTGGACACGACCTTCGCCTTCCCTGCTCAAGAGGATCGGCCCTTCGATGCCCCCCGCTTGAGACTTGCTCAGCTGCTCGAGTAGTCCGCCTATTCTTCCCTCATGAAAACCGCGTAGTCCGCGATCTGCGTCACGGCGCACAGCTCCCAACCCGCCTTGCCTCGTTCCTCGAGGAGAGTGGCGAAGAGCTCGGGGTGTCGGCCCAGCGGCTTGATCGAGACCATTTCGTAGCGGTAAGTGGTTCCGGGAGGACCGAGCGCCGGTTCCATGCCCGACGTCGCGGGGGGGGAAAGCTCGGCCCCCGCGAATGGAGCGGAGAGAAGAGCTCCTGTCGCGAACCCAGTGAGGAAGAGTGCGGAGGCGGCTAGTATTCGGCGGGGCATGAAAGACTCCGGAAGATCTGCCCGCCTTCCCGTCGATCTTCCCGCGGCGGCTGGGGTTCGTGAGGAATGGCGGCTTGGGATATGCGAGGATGCTCCGATCCTCCTATTCTGACCCCTTTCATCGACCGGATCATCCCCCCTCGTTCCATGATTTTCGTGCTTCGATCGGATTCATGAGACCCTTTCCCCGTCTCGCTTGGTTGGCCATCGGTGCCGCGTCGGCGTTGGCGGCGCTGGCCTTGGCCAATCTCCGCCGGAGCGGCGCCGAAGACCCGCTCTTCGTCTATGTCGGCGCGGGGTTTCGCCTACCGGTCGAGGAAGCGGCGGGACGCTTTCGCGAAGAGACCGGAATATCGGTCGAGCTCTCATTCGCCGGCTCCGGTTGCTTGCTTGCCCAGGCTTCGCTCTCTCGGCGGGGCGATCTCTACATGCCGGGTGAGGAGTTCTTCATGGAGCAAGCCCGGGAGCGAGGACTGATCGCCGAGGAGCGACCGATCGCCCATATGTGGCCCGTGGTGCTCGTACAGGAGGGGAATCCAAAAGGGATTCAGGAGCTCGCGGATATGGCGCGACCCGGAGTCAGGGTGGGACTGGGCGATCCGGAGGCCACCGCTTGTGGAATCGCGGCGGACGCCCTGCTGCGGGATGGGAAGCTCGAGGAATCGATCGGCGCCAATCAGATCATGGCGGCGCTGAATGTCAACGAGCTTGGGACCGCCGTGTCACTGGGAGCTCTCGACGCCGCGATCGCCTGGGATGCGACCGCAGGGCTCTTCGATCGCGACACCGACGCCGTGGAGATACCGCGCGAGAGCTCCCGCAGAACGACCATCCCGCTCGGCATTCTGGATTCCAGCACTCAGATGGCGGCGGCGCGGCGCTTTCTCGAGTTCATGGCCGACCCCGAGGGTGGGATCTCGGTCTTCCGATCGAAGGGCTACGACACCTCGGGGCTGTCAGGCGGGACGACGCCTCGGTGAATCGCGCCTTTCGTGCCGGGGCGATCGGAATGCTGGCGACATTCGCCTCTCTCGTCGCGATCCTCGTCGGCGCCGATCTGCTCTACCTCGACCCCGCGACTCTATGGAACGAGATCGCCGACGCCGAGACCCTCTTCGCCATCCGCCTCTCTCTGATCACCGCTTCGGTGACAACCGCCCTGGCCATGGCCCTCGCTCTCCCGGCCGCCTACGCCCTCTCGCGCTTCAAGATCCCTTTCGCGGGGGTCGTGGACACGTTGATCGATCTGCCGATCGTGCTGCCACCGCTTCTGATCGGCTTCAGTCTACTCGTCGTCTACCAGACAACACTCGGAGATCTGCTCGTCGCCGGCGGACTCGATCTGCGCTACAGCGTGCCGGGCATCGTTCTCGCCCAGTTCCTGGTAGCGGCGGCCTTCGCCATCCGCACGCTCAAGGCGACCTTCGACTCGATCGATCCTCGGCTCGAAGAGGTGGCGCGCACCTTGGGCGCCACGCCGGCGCGCGCCTTCATCCGGGTCGTGCTACCGCTCGCGCGCAGAGGTATGGTGGCAGGCGCGGTCATGACCTGGGCCCGCGCAATCGGTGAGTTCGGACCGATTCTGATCTTCTGCGGCGCGACCCGCTGGCGCACCGAAGTCTTGCCGATCGCGATCTGGCTCGATTTCTCGGTGGGCAAGATCGAGGCCGCCATGGCGCTGGCCGTGATCATGCTGGCGATCAGCACATTGAGCCTCGTGGCGTTCAAGCGGCTCGGCGGCCAGGGCTACCTCTGGTAGTGGGGCCGCGATGATCCGAGTCAGCGATCTCCGGGTCTCGACCGGAAGTTTCCGCCTCCGGGGGATGAGCCTCGATCTGCCGACCGGTGCCTACGGCGCCATCGTCGGACCGACGGGGGCGGGGAAGACCCTTCTGCTCGAGGCGATCGCGGGTCTACAGCCCATGGACTCGGGCGCGGTTTTCGCGCACGGCGAAGATCTCAGCTCCGCGCCTCCCGAGCACCGGCGACTGGGATACGTCCCCCAGGACCGTGCCCTCTTCCCTCATATGTCGGTCGCCAGGAACATAGCATTCGGACTCGATGACCGGGCACCGGACAACAGCTCTAGAGTGTCCAATCTTGTCGGGGAGCTGGGCATCGCCCATCTGGTCGATCGGCGCCCCTCTACCCTCTCCGGGGGGGAAGCCCAGCGCGTGGCGCTGGCTCGCGCGCTTGCTCCCGATCCACCCGCGCTCCTTCTGGACGAACCACTTACGGGACTGGATCCGGCCACCCGTCTCGATATGATCTCGGTCCTGAGGAATGTCCACAGGTCGATGGGCACAACCATTCTGCACGTGACCCACGAGATGGAAGAGGCGCTGGCACTGGCCGACCATCTCGGGGTGATCCGTGGAGGCCGGATTCTCCAGTGGGGGCCTTTGGACAGTGTCTATGACCACCCGATGGATGAGAGCGTGGCCCGCTCGGTGGGGGTGGACAATCTGCTCCGTGCGAAGGTGGATCGGGCGGGACGAATGGTGGCCGCGGGCTTCGATCTTCGGGGGCCGAATGGGCTGTCTCCGGGTTCTGCCCTGGTGGCCATCCGCGCCGGAAACGTGCTGGTGATGAGCGCCGAGAGCGGGCGAGGCCAGCCGGCGAGGGTCTCGTCGGTCCGCAGGCGGAGCCGGGATCTGTTGCTGCGGCTATTGGCACCGGGGGAGGAGGATGGAGAAGGGCTACTCGCGTCGATCTCGCCGGCCGCGGCGAGGGAGATCGGCGTGCGGGAAGGCGCGGATGTGCGGGTGGCCGTCGACACGGAGGGGGTTCATGTGATCGGGCGGCGCTGAGGACGGAGCCGCCTCCGGTTCACCGAATCCAGCCGAGGTTGTTCGGGCCGCCGTAGGCGCCCATGTCGGAGCGGGGGCCGTCGACATGCCCAGCTGGCCAGAGCGGGTGCCAGTCCGAGACGCCGTCTTGGAGCTCCGGTCTGCCGGTGTCGATGCAGGGCGATGAGATGCCGAGCAGGTAGTCGAAGCCGGCGAAGGAGCGGAAGCGCGGGTCGGCATCGATGTTGCCTTCGCCGGGAAAGCCGCCGCGCACGTTGCAGTAGGTCAGTGTGGGTGCGCCGCCTTGAATCTCGCGTGGGGGGTTGCCCCAAAGCACGCAGTTGACCAGTACCGGTGACGATCGCGCGGAATGGATGCCACCCGTATCGTAGGCTGAGTTGTTGGCGATGGTGCAGTTGAGCAGCAAGGGAGCCGAGTCGCTGGTGCAGAACAGGCCACCGCCACCGTACGCGCCCCCCGTGTTTTCGGCGATTATGCAGTTGATGAGCGTTGGAGTGGAGCCGTCACAGTAGAGCCCTCCACCGCTGTAGAAGGTGCCGCAGTTCGTGATGGTGCAGTGCGTCAACACCGGCGCCGACGAGTAGCAGGCCATTCCACCGCCTTCGTAGAATCCTCTATTGTCGGAAATCGTGCAGCCTTCGATCCTCGGCGCCGCATCGAAACAGGTGATGCCTCCGCCGACGTCACCACGACAATCGGAAATCGTAATGTGCCGCAGTGTGGGAGAGCTGCCGTCCACCCTGATTCCGGCGCCGGCGCCGTAGTAGTCGTCACCCCGCATGACAGCAAAGCCCTCCAGAACGGAACTCTCGCTCTCGCCACCGCCGAAGTACATCCCTCTGCCGTCCCCCTCACAATCGATCACCGTGGCATCCGCTCCGGCTTCGGAGAGCAGCACGCGATCGACCCCGCCGAAATCGAGGTTCTTGTTGCCCGCCCCCGTGTAGGTTCCTGGAGCAACGAACACGGTATCGTTCAGCGCGGCGGCGTCGATCCCCGCTTGAATGGTGGGCTGGTCGCCGGGGACGTGGATCGTGGCCGCGGTGGCGGAGGTGGTGGCGATGAGCGCGATCACACTGGCGCGGTTCTTCATGATGCCCTCCTTTGGGCGATTGGGGTCCGCGCAAGGGTAACCGTAGTCTTGCCGCGCGCGAGCGACGAGCGCTCCGGCGCACGCGTTCAAAAGCGCGGGCTGTTCAGGCCCTTCGTCGGTGACGACCGTTGGAGTTTGCGTCGCATCCGGGGGCGGGGTCTTGATATCGCGTATCGCCTCCCAAGCCCAGATTCGAGATATGCTCGCCGCGCCTCTTTCCCGATCCGAACCCACGGAAGCATTCAGAAAATGATCATCGAGCTCGATTCCGCTCTGGCCGACCTTGCGGGCCGCCGGAGCCTCGTTTTCGACCCTTCGGGCGCCGCCTCGGCCGCCGACGCGGTCCGGCACGTGGCCGAGCTGGTCGGCGCGCCCCACCGATCCCGGATTTGCGACCCCGGTGGCCCGATCAAGATCATCGTAGCGGTCGACGGCGAGATCGTTCCGGATCCGGCGTCGCGCGACCTGGATGGCGCGGAGCGAGTCCTCCTCTTCAGCCCGCTCGCGGGAGGTTGAGCATGACGATTCCGCCGCTGGATCGAGCCAGGGATCAGATGCTCCTGCCCGGTTTTGGTGCCGAGGGACAGGCCCGTCTCGCTGCTTCGTCGGTTCTTTGCGCTCGGATCGGCGGGCTCGGCGGTCCGGCGGCGCTCGAGCTGGCCGTGGCGGGGATCGGCCGGTTGCGCGTGGCGCACGGTGAGCCGATCAAGCCGGCGCATATGCACCGCATGATAGCGATGGCCGACACAGCCTTGGGGGATCCGGGGATCGATTCCGGGATCGAGGCGTTGCGGCGGGTGAATGGAGATATCGTTTACGAGGCGATCGGCTCCGATACGTGCTCCCGGGAGCACGCGAAGGAGCTGGTGGCGGGGATGGATGCGGTGCTGAGTGCTCCGCCTTCGATGGAGCAGCGACTCTGGCTCAACGAAGCGGCGGTCTGCGCGCGTATCCCCTTTATCGATGCGGCAATGCACGGGTGGCTCGGTCAGGTGCTCGTCGTGCTCCCTGGCGAGAGCGCCTGTCTGGCGTGCCTCTGTGAGTCGCCACCACCGCTCGAGAAGCCCTTTCCGGTGCTTGGCGCAACCTCTGCGGTCGCGGGCTGCATCGGCGCCGCGGAGGTCGTCAAGATCCTCGCCGGGCTTCCCGGGGGTCCGGGGGGTCGTCTGCTCCGCTTCGACCTGGCCCGATGGAGCTTCCAGCGACTCGATGCTCCGCGGCGGCCCGACTGCCCGGTCTGCTCTGGAGCTTCGTGAGCGAGATCGCCCTGGCCGCGTTTGCGGTCACGGGGGTCGCGGCGCTTTTCACGACCTTTGGCCTCGGGGGGGGAATCGTCTACCTGCCTCTGATCTACGGGCTCGGGGCCTCCTACCGGGTTGCCGCATCGACGGCTCTCCTTCTCAACATGCTCGCGGGCTCGGCGGCGTCGATCGAGTACATACGGCGGCGCCAGGCGATCGGGTTGATCGTATGGCCCGCCGCGGCGATCGGGATCGCGCTGGCCCCGTTGGCCGCCTTCGAGGCGGGGCGGCACGATGTGCGAATGCTGCGTTGGGGGGTCGTGGCGCTGCTCGCGTTCGCGTCGCTGCGCTTTTTGCTGCAGGCGGAGGGGGGACGGCGCGAGGGGGGGCGCGGGCGCGGCTGGCCCAGGCGATCGATTCAGGTAGCCGCCGGAGCGGGTCTTGGGGGAGTCAACGGTGTGGTCGCGGGACTCCTGGGGATCGGCGGCGGGATCGTCACCTTGCCCGTCTTGCTGGCGGCGGGTGTTCCGCCGCTGCGTGCGGCCGCAACGACCGCGCCGATCGTGGTCGCAGCCTCGGCCGCGGGTTTCCTGGGCCATTGGAGCTACGGAGTGGTGGACCTGCGCTGGGCGGCCATCTGTGCGCCGGCTGCTCTGATCGGCGGGGCGATCGGGTCGCGGGTTCACCGAATCGGGCGGATGCGTCCGGCTCTCGTGAAGCGCGCGTTCGGGGTGGTTCTCGCGGCGGCGGCGGTGCTGGTCGGATCGATCACGGCGGGGCGCGCCGACCCCTACAACGCCGACTCGCTCGCGCGGACGGTGCTGGGCATTCATCGGCTGGCGGATGGGGAGGGGCCGAGGCTCTCACAAGAGACGGCGCGCAAAGTGGAGCCGATCATCGAGGCCTTGGTACGGCTGCGGCGCGGGGGCACGCTCTCTCCCGAGGCGGCGGCCACGGCCCGCGGACCAGTCGACGGATTCGCCGAGGCCTTGCGGGGTGCGCTTCCGGCTGCTCAGAGGGAGTGGATCGACGCGGTGCCCACGGCAGTGCGCGATCTCAAGGAGCTCTCTCTCGCGCCTTTCGAGCTGGAGCCCGGCAGTGCCCAACCCCGAATCCGTGACGTACCGCAACTCGACTTGAGAAGAATGCGGTGGTGGCGCACTTGGAACCTGGTCGCCATCGAGGCGGCCGGCGGCGTAAACAGCCGCGCCCCGATGCAGCTCGCAAACCGTCCCCCAGGCGGGGAGAGTCTCGAGGTGGAGCGAGCCCTGCCGATCCAGCTCGACCCCGCGACAGGGGAGTTGGCCCTCGAGCGACACTTCTTTCCAGGAGGGACAGGCGGCATCACGACTTTGACAGTCTGGGTCGATGCGGACGGCGACCGACGGATTTCAGGGACCGGGGACTGGGCCTTCCGGTGGAGCTTCGATGGCCGCGGGCGGTCGACGGCGATCGACAAGGTGATCGGAGAGTATTCAGGGCGGCTCGACGATCCGGAGCTGATGGCGGATGATCAGAGCTTGTGGCGCTGGTCTTCCGCTCCCGGGCCGCCGCGTGTCGATCCGAGAATCGCGCGGTGTTTCGTAAGGCTCGATTGGGCACCAAATAGCGACACTCCGCAGATCGGGCGTGCGGTCTGGCACTGGCCTCTGGCGGTTTCGTCGAGGCTCGATCCGGCTACTTGGGGAAGGATCGGGTCGCTGGGTGGGGCCTGAGGGGTCGAGGTGATTCGCTGGTCGTCGAAACCCTGACAACACCATCGGGCACCGCCCTTCGCGGTCGAGATAGGTGCGCGGAGCGGAAGCCGTTCGTGCGTCGCGGTACGAGCCGCGCGCCGCGGCCACCCTGGCCATGGCGATCGGATCCGATTCGCTCTCGAGCATCTTCACCAACGCCTCGATTGCGTGCTCGCTCCTAGCCTTCGCCAATGCACGGGCCATCTCCACCCGTACGCCCCAGAAGGGTTCACTCGTGTAGGCTGTGCTCCTATCGCTTCTATGTTGCGTCTCTTCCCGGTCTCGGCCAGCTCTTTCCCCGCCAGGATACGTCCCTCGACATCCGGGGCTTCGGTGAGCTGGCGGCGCAAGATCTCAGTGCCCGGATTGAAGCCAAGTTTCCGCAACACTTTTCCGTCGGGATCGACCCGAACTTGCGGGTAGTGCGGCTGAGATGCGATGCCTCCGAAGTCGTTCGATCGCTGCACCATGAAAGAAGGCCTGCCTTCCCCCGCCCTCCGGCGGGGTATTCCTGTTCCTCGTAGGGGCAGGCCATCATAGCGCAGACGGGTCGAATCATCAGCGGCCAAGAAGCGCGAGAAAGCCGATCCAATCGGCGTTTCCCGGACCGCCGTATGCACCCATATCGGCCCGGACGCCGTTCGAGTAGGGTGCCGGCCAGCTGGGATGCGCGTCCCAGATACCGTCCTCTACAGCCGGATCGGCGGCATCGATGCAAGGCGAGCCGGCGCGGAGGGGATAGCCACGCTGGAAGTAGAGAGCAAAGTTTGGGTCCACATCGAGGTTCCCTTCTCCCGAGTATGAACCTCTCACATCGGTGTAGCGCACATCTGCGCTGCCCGCGCCCTCGAGCATGATCTCATCTGGTGAGTTGCCCCACAACACGCTGTTGCCGATCGATCCTTCACCCGCCAGCAGGATCGCGCCGCCCGAGGGATTCGCGACATTTCCGGCGACCGTGACCTGATCGATCATCAGTGCGCCGAGTGCGCGTACGTCGATACCGCTTCCTGCCTCGGCCAGATTCTCGCTGATGGCGCAGTTTGTGAGTGTCATTGCGCCCGACCCGCCCACCGCCAGACCGCCGCCTCTGCCATCGGCCGTGTTGAAGAACACGACGGAGTTGCTCAGAGACGGCTCCGTGCCATCGGAGCACGCGCCGCCACCCCCGCGTGTCGCCGCGTGGTTTCGAGCGATCAGACAGCGCACGAAGGTCGGATTCGATGATCCGGAAAATGAGAAGCCTCCTCCTTGCGCCGTAGAGGCGAAGTTGCTGTCGATGATGCAGTCGCTGAGAGTTGGAGAAGCGTCGCTACCGCTCACTCCGCCCCCGCTCTCAGCCGCACTGTTCGCGATGATCACGCAGTGGTCAAGAGTCGGACTGGCGCCGTCGCAATTGACGCCGCCGCCGTTTGGCGCACCACGCCCTCCGGTGAGAGTGAGCCCCGCGAGCACCGCACCTTCGTCCTCTCCGGATTGGAAGCTCACCACCGTCGCGAGGCCGCCGGCATCGATGACCGTGGCCTTGACGGTATCGAGCTCGTCCGGCGCCGTTCCGGTGACCACGATCGACTTGCCGCCGAAATCGATCGACTCGGCGTAGTTGCCGGGATGAACCATGACGGTATCGCCGGCTGCAATCGTGTCGATCGCGGCCTGGATCGTGAGCATGTCGGCCGGCACATTGATCGTCCAGGCGCGACCTGGTCCGGCCCAGATCAACGCGAGGGCGAATGCTCCCGCGAGCGGAGCGCGGAAAGACGTACTTGTCGTCCCAAAATGGGAATCATGGGGTCGATGCATGAAGTCCTCCTCGTGGAATCACCCCTGGTGCGATCGGCGAAATCCGAAGCGCGTCCACCAAGTTTAGCGCAGGATCGGCGATTCCATCAACCGGCGCGTCACTTGTGGGGACAGCCCGTCAATGATAACGAACGGCAAGGAGCAAGCGCGCAGCCCTCCAACAAACGCGACCGGCCCCGTTGACTTTATATAGGATTCGCTTTATCAATGACTGAAAGGAATCCGCACGACGGATGTTTCCCAACACCTGGAAACCCAATGAACAATGATGCCAAAAAGACCGCCCTCCGCATGATCCCCTATGGCCTGTATGTCTTGACCGCTGAAGCCGGCGACGACTCGGTTGCCGCTTCCACGATCAATTGGGCCACGCAGGCTTCCTTCGAACCGCCCCTCGTGGCGATCGGAGTCAAGGTCGATTCGAGATCGCATGCGATCGTCAGCGACTCCGGGCGGTTTGCCTTGAACGTCCTGGGCAAGGACCAGAAGGATCTGGCCTTCACCTTCTTCAAGCCGCACGAGCGCGAGGGAGATACGATCGGCGGTCACGCGTTCGAGCGCAGCCCCGGGGGAGTTCCGGTCCTCACGGCGACGCCGGCCTGGGTCGAGTGTCGCGTGGTCGAGACTCTCACGATTGGGGACCATTCGATCGTTGTCGGCGAGGTGACCGAAGCCGCGGTGCGCGAGCTTCCCGAGGGCCGCGCCGACGACGCCACTCTCTGGCTCAGGGATCTTGGCGAGAACGTCTTCTATGGCGGGTAGCGGCGCCTCCTCCGGGGAGAAACTGCTCGTCATGCTCAAGACCCTGGGACCGATGACCGCGGGAAAGATCGCGGAGAACCTGGGGGTGACCGCGGCGGCGGCTCATCAGCAGCTCGCCGGTCTGCGGGCGGACGCTCTCGTCGATTACACCAAGGAGCGGAGCGGCAAGGGTCGTCCGGCTCATCTCTGGTGCTTGACGTCCAAGGGGCACGCCCGATTCCCGGATTCTCACGCGGAGTTCGCGGCGGGTTTGCTGCTAGCGATTCGAGACCTCTTCGGTGATGAGGGATTGGAGAGATTGGTGGCCGATCGAGCCGAGCGGCAGCTCGAGCGCTACCGCGCCCGCATTCCGGAGCGGAGCGAGGCATCTCTGGCCGATCGCATCACCGAATTGGCGCGAATCAGACGCGAAGAGAACTACATGGCCGAGTCCGTGCGCCGATCGGGCGGTGGAGTCGAGCTCGTGGAGAGCCATTGTGCGATCGAAAGGGCGGCCCGGATCTGCCCCAGCCTTTGCGAGAGCGAGCTCCGTCTAATCCAGGCCACACTCGGCGACGATGTCAGTGTCGAACGGATCGAACACTTCCGCTTCAAGGATTGACCGGGCTTTCTCCCTCCCTTGTCCTGCCGCCGCCTTTGCCGGGATAATGCCGGGGCCGACCAAGGGAGGTTCCCGATGCCCATGACGCCGAACGGT
>NYZA01000163.1 GCA_002686955.1 Gemmatimonadota bacterium | reverse complement strand
GACCGGGAGCCCGTCCCATGACTGCAAAGTTCACTTGAAATCCTGCAACCGCCATGCATAATTTCAACCATGGTCGCGCGAGAAGCTCTATCGGATCGCGTCACAAGGGCGCTGCGCAGAAGCCCCATTGTCGCCTTGATCGGACCCCGCCAGTGCGGCAAGACCACGCTGGCCAAGACGCTGCTCGAGGGGAGACCCTCGACCTACTTCGACCTCGAAGACCCTACCGCCGCGCTGCTGATGCAGAACCCGATGACGGCGCTGTCGGGGCTGAGTGGTTTGGTGGTCATCGATGAAGCACAACGCTGTCCCGATCTTTTCCCTGTGCTGCGCGTGCTGGTGGATCAGCAGGACTGCTCGGCGAGCTATCTAATTCTGGGAAGCGCGTCGCCGGAGCACTCGCGGCAGGCGAGCGAGACCCTTGCCGGACGCGTCGAGATCGTTGAGATGGGCGGATTCGACTGTGGGGAGATCAGCCGCGACGGAGCACGGAGCCTGTGGATCCGAGGCGGGTTCCCCCGCTCCTTTCTCGCCGACTCCGACGAGGACAGCCTGGCCTGGCGCCGGAACTTCGTTCGCACCTTCCTCGAGCGTGATCTGGCGCAGCTCGGTTTCGCGATCTCACCCCAAGCAATGGGGCGCTTCTGGACCATGCTCTCGCACTACCACGCGCAGACCTGGAATGGAAACGAAATCGCGAGCTCAATGGGCATCGCTCCGAACACCGCCAGACGATACCTGGAAGCGCTGGAGCAGGCGCTCATGATCCGGCGCCTGTTGCCGTGGTATGTCAATGTCGGCAAGCGTCTGGTGAAGACCCCGAAGATCTACTTCCGGGACAGCGGCCTCTTTCACACCCTTCAGGGCATCGGCGCCTACGGGGACCTTCTGGTTCACCCAAAGCTGGGCGCCTCGTGGGAGGGGTACGTGCTGGAACAAGCTCTCCGGATTTTCCCCCGGGAGGACGCTTACTTCTACGCGGTCCACAGCGGTTCCGAGCTGGATCTCTACATCCCGACTCGTCGACTTGGAATTGAGATCAAGAGACAGGATGCGCCGAAGGTCACGCGGTCGATGCGAATCGCCACTGAAGATCTGGAGCTGGACCGGTTGCTCATCATTTATCCCGGCGAGCGACGCTACACACTCGACGCAAGGATCGACGTGATTCCAGAGAGTGAGCTTCGCACGGTGGGCGAATGATCGCGGGAATGTAGATCCGTACAGGAAAGGGTCCCACGCTTCCCTCCCCCTCAACGGTGATCGGTCCTCCGCCCTCCGGCTGGAGCTTGCCGCCGCATCGGCCGCCGGCCACATCGCGCAGGGGGAGCGCCGGGGCGCATGTCCGCGCGTCACGGAAGACCGTGCGGGCGGAGGCGGCGCTCCACCCAACCCAGCAGACCATCCACTGCCAGCGCGAGCAGGGCCGCGGGGATCGCTCCCGAGAGGCGGCGGCATAGGGGGCGGGAAGAAGCCTAGGTCGTCTTCCAGCACCCGTAGATCGTGAACGATCAGGCGTCCGTCGGTCGTGTAGACATCGAGACAGCTCAACTCACCGCTGGCCACGGCCTGATATTTGAGCGCCTGCTGCAGGCCCCGCACCGAGGCGAAGCGCAGGCCGTACATCGCCTCGAGACCCGGCAGACCATCGGGACGCTCGAGGAACTCGTGGCCGAACCCGGCGTGGAGCTGGCCGGAGATCGCGCTCAGGTCGGAGATGGATCGCAAGCCCCGCGCGTGGGCCAGGGTCTCGGGTACCGCCAGCTCGTAAGCGTTCTCGAACCCGAGAGGCGCGAGCCACTGGAGCTGCCAGCGGCCGAGGAAGGAGGCGCGCACTCGGCGGAGCGCCTCTACGGGCGAAGCGACTGGCTCGTCTCCCAGGATGGAGACCAGCCCGGTTCCAGTGTACTCGGGGTAGAGGTCGAGAGACACGTCGTCAAGCGCTCGCACCCCGCCAGGGTAGATCTTGACCAGGTTGTGGGCCGCCAGGAAGGGCATCGAGCCCCGCTTCGCGGTTGACCTTTGAGGGTGCCTTGAGCGTAGCTCGGTTTCTGATTGGGAACACTAGCCCGCCCGGCCGTGGGGAGGGCGGCCGTCGCGCGGGGTCCCCCCAATTCCACGCTATTCGAGGACGATCCGACGACACCGTTCCGAAAGTGACCGGAACCGGTGCCCGATCGACCGATACCTTCTTGGCCCGAGTTGATCCCACGTCACGACGTCCTCCAAGACCGATGGGGGAAGGCGCAACCACCGCGGCCCGGGAGTTCGTCCCTCGGTCCAGCCCTTGATGACCCGGTTCAGGGGAAATGTTGAAGGTTCGCCGCGCTGAACCGAGCTGTCGAACCCGGCTTTGCCCGGGGTCGGGGTGAGGAGGAGTGCGGCGAGGGCGGCGAGGGCGGCGATGGGCTTGGTGAGGAGGTTTTTCAGAGTTTGGTGTCCTCTCTTCGGGGCGGAATCGTGGAGAGGCGGCGGCGTCTCGGTAGGCGCGGTTCCTGGTGATCGGCAACAAAAACACTTGACAGCGATTTCGCGGCCGAAAAGGGCGAACTGAGCGTCATAGTTTCCGCGGCCTCGATAGCGCGCACAGACCCTCTCTGCCTGGAGATCGTGGCGGCAGTAACGATTTATGTCCCGCGGATGGAGAAGTGGCGTCGGGGGCGACTACAGTAGGCCGCGAAATTCGAGGGTGGAATCGGGTCCAACCCAAGAAAGGAACAGGATTGAACGCCATGAAGACTCGATCGAACACGGAGCTACTGAATGCGCTGCGGAATCTGGTGGCTCAGGTGCGCGGTGTGACGCGGGAGCTGTTGGTGGAGCTGGGCGAGGTCGATGCGCGCAGGCTCTATCTCGAGGAAGCCTGCCTCTCGATGTTCGCGTTCTGTACGACCCGCCTCGGTTTCTCGGAGGATGTTGCCTACAAACCGATTCAGGCGGCGAGGCTCGGCCGTCGATTCCCCGCCGTGTTGCGGGCGTTCGGCGCGGGTCGCATCCATCTCGCGGGATTGGCGATTCTTGGGCCGTATATGACGCGGGAGAATCATCGGGAGCTCTTGGCGGCCGCGTCCGGGCTGACCAAGCGACAGATCGAAGCGCTGGTTGCCGACCGTTTCCCGGCGGCGGCGCCCCCTCGCCGGAAGGGGACATTGCGGCGCCTGCGGGCTCCGGTTGCGCGGGGGCGCGGGCCGGCGGATGGCGGACCTGATCGAGGCGTGGCGGCGCGACTCGCCCCGGGGCGAGCCAACACCGGCACTCGGAGGGATGGCGAACAGGCCGGTAAGGGCTCGCCGGCACCGTCCACCGGTGGCCCCAAACCAGCCGGGAACCCAGCTCTCTCGCCGGCCACATCCAGCCCGAAATCGACCCCCACGGAAGACCAATCGGCGGCCGGTGCCGAGGCGCTCTACAGTCTCTCCCTCACCGTCGGCAAAGGGTTCGCGGAGAAGCTCGAAGAGGCCCGTGCACAGCTCAGTCACTCGCTTCCCGACGGGGATCTGGCCCGCATCCTCGAGCTTGGGTTGGATGCGTTGCTCACCGATGCACGCCGCCGCCGTCGCGCCGAGCGCATCCAGGAACGGCGCGCCGCCGCGCCCGGTGAGGAGGCATCAACCACTCAAGCGGAGCGCCCGAGACCCCAGGCGCGCCGGAAGAAGAGGAGCGTCCCGAACACCGCGGCCGAGAGACCCCGATTCGACGCGCCCATTGACGCGCCCGCCGACGCATCTGCCGAAGCACTCGCCATGGCACCCGCCACGGCCGGCAAAAAGCGCCGTCTCGACGCGCCCGCTACGCGCGTCGCCTCGCCTGCCGACGCGCCCTTCAGTGCACGCGCCCCCACTGCGCCACCTCGTCCGAGCGATGACAACAGCACGAAACGTTCCCGTCATATACCCGCCGAGGTCCGCCGCCGGGTCTGGGCGCGAGACGAGAGTTGCTGCACCTACCTCGATGGCCAAGGACGACGCTGCGGAAGCCGCTGGTTCGTACAGATCGACCACGTTCAACTTTTCGCGCGCGGTGGCGACAACACCGAATCGAATCTGCGGTTGCTCTGCGGGGCGCACAATCGCCGGAGACAAGCAACAAGTTGATGGAGAATCGCTGACGTTTCGATATGCCCTCGAGCTCGCGAGTGCCACGACGCGGAGAGGGGCGCGCTGACCAGTACTGCCTCGCCGGCACGCAGGGCGGGAAGTTCGCCCCGAGTGGAGCCGCTGGGCTTGCCTGGCCAGGAACGACGGCTCTCCGCCCGCCAGTGCGCGGTCCTCCAGAGAATTCCCTATATCGAAACGTCAATCCTCACGGTGCCCGCGTACGCCGTCGCGCCGCCGGTTTCGTCTCCCCCTTGGGGTTCGACTTCGCCAGGACGTAGCCCCTGGCGGGAATTCATCGAGGCGCGTCACGCGGCGCCTGTCTCCATGGCCGCGGACGGCAGGTGAGCGCGGCGGCCGAAGGCGTTGGCACGCGTGAACGCTGCGTGAGGCGGGTCGCGTCGCGCCGCGGCGTTTCGAGAACAAGAGCGGTCCAGCCCCCGGGAGATGCGCAGCCGGTCGCGGTGAGCGTCGGCGGGGGGGACGAAGACCGGCGAGAGCATGTCGCCCCAATCCCCCTCTTTCCTCTCCCTCTTCAGGCCGCCGCCCCGTCCCCATCCTCATGCCCTTCATCGCTGGAGCAACCGGGTAGACGCACCAGGAAGCGGGCGCCCCCGAGGCGAGATCGACCGAGACGGATGGTGCCGCCGTGGTATTCGATGATTCGGCTCGCCAGAGGGAGTCCGAGGCCGGTGCCCTGCTTGCGGGTGGTGTAGAAGGGCTCGAAAATCCGCTCGGCTAGGTGGTCGGGAATGCCGGGGCCGTCGTCGTCGACGGTCATGATCAGGTCACCCTCGCGGTCGGAGCGCACGGCCACGCAGACCATGCCTCCGCTCCCGCTGCTCTCGCTGACCGCGTGGACGGCGTTCTGAATCAGGTTCAGAAGGACCTGCTCGAGGCGATCCGATTCGCCGTCGACATGCGGAAGATCCTCGCCTACGTCGACGATGAGCTCTACATCGACCGCGCGCGCGCCGGGACGGGCGAACGCGGCGGTGCGCTTGGCCATGGTCGCCAGGTCGACGCTGCAGCGGAGCTCTTCGCGAGGAGGGCGTGCGTAGGCCAGCAGATCGTCGAGCTCTCGATTGACCCGGTCGAGCTGGTGCTCCGCTTGAGCGATGAGCGCCTGATGCGGATGCTCCTCCGGCAGGTCGCGGCGAATAGTGTCGAGGGCCACGCCGATGCCCGACATCGGGTTTCGAAGCTCGTGGGCGAGCACCGAAGCGATCGTGTTCAGCGAGATCGCGTGGTCGGCGGCGACGTGGTTCTCGGCGTGGGTGCGCTCCACGGCGCGGCGGGCTGCGGAGAGGCGATCGGCCATCGCGTTGAACGCCTCGGCAACCCGCCGGAGCTCCGGCGTGCCCCCGCTCGTCTCGATGCGCACGTCGAGAATCCCCACCTCGACGGCGGTCAGACCCTGCCGCAGCCGCTCCACGGGGCGGATCACCCAGCGACGCGCCACGACCCAGAGCAGAACCGCCGCCATCGAGCCGGCGGTGGTTGCGGCGATGAGCGCCAGAGCCGCCTGGCCACGGACGAACTCACGGGTGGCGGCCAGCGAGACCTCCATCGCCAGATGTCCGAGCGGGCTCGGCTCATTCTCATGACAAGAGACGCATCGCGGGCCGTTCGCCAGCGCTCGCACGGTGACGAAATCGACCCCCTCGCCGGCGCGCCGGCCGATCGCCCGGCCCCGCTTCGTCGCCGATTCGGCGAGCTCTCGATAGATCTCGGGGAGCCGATCGTCCGCCCTTTCCTCGCCCGCGGATGCGATCACGTTTCCCTGGCGATCGATCAGGTAGACCCTCTCGACGGGGGTGGCCTCCGCGGCCCGGTCGATGATCCCCTCGATCTGGTCGATGCCTCCGTGGGTCAAGGCCCGCTCGACCTCGGCGCCGATCAGATCGACACCGATCGCCGATGCCCCTCCCATGACCTCGAGGAACTTGGCTCTCTGCGACGCGATCGAGACGTAGGTGGCCGTCCCGAGCACAATCGAGAGAACCCCCACCACCAGAGCGGCGAAGCGAATCCCGAGAGAGATCTTCAAACCTTCACCATCCCCAGGATCCGCCACCTAATACGCGCTTCACCATGCGCCTCTTGGCCATATCCTTCGTCTCTCGCACCGATTTGATGCTCAACGTAGCTCCACTACGCCTGCGCTCAAATCGGTGCGGTTCCTCGACCAAGGCCAAGATTCGCACGGCTCGGGCACGCATTGGATGGCGGATCCTGGTCTCCTTCCTTGGGTTTCGGTCAGAAGCCCTTTCGTCATACAATGTTGGGAGGAGCGGCAGGTACATGCAAGGGGGTTTGGCCTCTCGGGTTCCGGCCGCGGCCCGCTCCTCGAGGGCGACCGCGATCGCAATGCGCGACAAAAAGGGAGAACTGGGCTACCCTACCCACAATCACGGGCCTCCAACACAACTGGTTCGATTCGGAGGCCAAGCCGACCTTCTTTGGGGTCCGAACCGTACGTTCCACGTCTTGAACGCCCACCGCGGTAGGAATCGGATCCTCCGAGACGAACTGGGAACCGGCGAGCACACACACTCCGGAATGGCGAGCAAGGTGTTCCGGTGGTGATCCGCGTCGACCGGGCAGCCCAGTCTCCCGAGCATCTCTTCAAGGCGAGCCGACCGATTCCGTGAGGGGGCATCGCCGACAAGTAGCAACGAGGCGCGATGAGGCCCCCGGGAGGGGCTCACCGAGGAGTTTCCGTGGACCGATCACAGGAGTCCCGATGACCGAGAGAGAAGAAGAGCGACGCAAGACCTCGGAGCCCGGCGAGGGCGGTGGGGAGGAAAGGCCGAGGCGGCGGCGCCGCAGGCGGTCCCGTGGAGGGGCGTCTCGCAACGGGCGCGGCGGCGGCGAAGGCGGTGAGGGAGAAGGCTCCGACGGTAGGCGGCGTTCGTCGCGGGGGCGCGGGGGCGGGCGGAACGAGAGCAGGGGGACTCGTGGTCGGTCGAGGGGTCGGGGCCGTGACAGAGGTCGTGGGCGTGGCAGAGGGCGCGGGCGCGAGCCCTCGCGCGAGAGACGCCTGGCGGAGCCGATCGGGCCGCCGATCGATGTGAGCGGTGTGCTCGAAGTGGTTCCGGCGGGATCGGGCTTCCTGCGGAGCATCGAGAACTCCTACTTCCCCTCGGAAGAGGACACCTACGTGCCGAAGGAGATCGTGCGGGAGCTCAGCCTGAGAGAGGGCGATACGGTGGCGGGGATCGCGCGCGAGGGTGGGCGCGGACCCTTGCTCCAGGAGGTCGGCAAGGTGAACGACCTCGAGCCCGAGGAGATGAAGATCCGTCCCCCCTTCGCCGATCTGACCCCGACCGATCCGACGGGCCGATTGCGCATGGAGACCCTGTCGGACAATCTGACCGGACGCGTCATGGATCTGATGGCGCCGGTGGGCATGGGTCAGCGCGGATTGATCGTCTCGCCCCCGAAGGCGGGGAAGACGATGGTGCTCAAGGCGATGGCCGAAGCGATCGCCACGAACAACCCCGATGTGCACCTGATCGTGCTCCTGGTGGACGAGCGCCCCGAAGAGGTCACCGATATCAGGCGATCGGTGCGGGGAGAGGTGATCCACTCCTCGAACGATATGCCGGTCAAGAACCATATTCGCGTAGCGCAGGTGACCCAGGAACGGGCCAAGCGGTTGGTCGAATCGGGCAGAGATGTGGTGATTCTGATGGACTCGCTCACCCGCTTGGCGCGCGCCCACAATGTGGACCTCACCCACGGCGGCAAGATCATGTCGGGCGGCATCGACTCCAGGGCGCTGCAGAAGCCGAAGCAGTTCTTCGGTGCCGCGCGGTCGCTGATCGAAGGCGGGAGTCTGACGATTCTGGCGACCGCCTTGATCGAGACCGGCAGCCGCATGGACGAGGTGATCTTCCAGGAGTTCAAGGGGACGGGAAACTGGGAGCTGGAGCTCTCACGCGATATCGCGGACCGTCGGATCTTCCCGGCGATCAACGTCAACCGGAGCGGAACCCGCAAGGAGGAGAAGCTCTACGAGACCTCCGAGCTGATTCCGGTGCAGCGGCTGCGGCGCGGCCTGGCCAGTATGCCGCCGGTACAGGCGGTGGAGATGCTGCTGGGCAAGATGCAGAGCTTCGAGACCAACGCGAAATTCCTGATGCTGCTCAATACGCAGTAGTTGGACCAGGAGCCCGGGAGCCGATCGGCACGACCGGCCGCGGGGCAGTTTCTTCCGGCGCGGGGGCGGAGCGAGGGGGATTCGGCGTGGGCGATCGGGGGATTTGACCGTGCGAGGGGTCGGCCCGGAGCCCCACGGAGAGGTCGTGGAAGTGGATTAGGAAGCGCTCAAAGCGTTGTTGTGCAATAAGTTGGCTCCTTCTCAGCTGCCGGGGGCACGGGCCTTGCGCTCGGGGGATGCACAGGAGCCCCCCATGACCCCTCTCTCGATGCTTGTCCGATCGGTTCTTCTCGCGACGACCGCGGGCCTGATCTTCGCCCAGCGCCACGATCTCGATCCGCGGGCCCGCGAGCTCAGCTACGCCAGGGGCGATGGCGGACGAGACGAGAGCCACTACGCGCTCGGCTACAGCTTGAGCCGGACGACGCGGAGACCGGGTGCCCGCCACGAGAGCAGAATCGAGGCGTCGTTGGGTTGCGTCGCCCGCTCGTTGGAGTCGACGCCGGGTTCGGCGGCGCGTTACGAGGTTCTTTACCCCGATGTCGATCTGAGCGCGTCGGAGATCGACATCGGGATTGACGGAGACACGCTGCTCGAGCAGCTTTCGGTGCCGCTGAGCAGCGATTTCGGCTACGAAGTTTCTCTGGCGGCGGACGGCGAGATCCGATCGATTCGGCGGACGGGCACAAGGACCGCCTTCCCGAACGCGCGCCTCTATCAGGAGCGGCAGAACACCTTCGTTTCATTCCTCCCCCATCTCTTTCAGCGCGTAGCGGGGCGTAGGAAGGGTCCGGGCGCGAAATGGAGCACCGACCGGATCGAGGAGGTTCAGAGTGTCGGCGGCGTGGTGGCGCTGCTGAAGACGACCTCCGATTTCGAGCTGGAAGAGATCGTGCGGGGCAGGCTGGCGAGGGTGCGCGTTCGCTTCCGTCACACCTTCGCCGCGGCCAACGCCGAGGGCGCGGAGGTCGGACGCCTGCGGGAATCGGGGGGCGAGGGGGAGCTGCTCTTCGACCTCGAGCGGCGACGCCCGGTGGACTACCGGGCCGACGAGCGTGCGGTCTACGAGGTGGCGGCGGAGGGCGAGGAGCTGCTGGTGGTCGAGCGGGTGGTTTCGACTCGGGTGAACGAGCGGGAGGCGCCGCGGCCGGTGGTGATGGAGCGGAGCGGGGACGAGCCGCGGCGGCGGAAGCCGGGCGCCGCGCAGGTGGACGAGCGGGGACGGCCCTTGCCGGGAGTGGTGTAGTCCTCCCTACGGATTGTTCGAAAAGTGGATCGTGCGATCGGTCTCCGGGGCGATCGAGCGAACCGAGCTTCCGTCGGGCCAGGTGACGACCACCGAATCGATGATCGTGGCCGAACCGAGTCCGAAATGGAGGAAGGCGTCTTGCTGGCTGCGGTTGCCTTGGCCGGCGTCGTACCAGCGCACCTGCCGCCGGCCTCCAGCATAGAGATCGACGCGCGATCCGAGGGGCGTTGGGTCGCCGGCCTCTTGATCGAGGGCGATCAGAAGCCAACGGCCCGGTCTCGTCGTGGCCCGGAAGAGGTCCTGGGGACCGACAAAAGGCCGGAAACCGCCGCCATTGAGCACCAGGATCTCGAGCCGGCCGTCGCGATCGAGATCACTGATGCCCACCGACTCGCCCGATCCGCGAGGCTGGAAGGGGATGCCGACTCCATCCGAAACCTCTCGAAAGCGGCCCGATCCGTCGTTCAGATAGAGACCGTCGGGGAGGTTTTCCACGATTCCACCGTTGACGACGAAGATGTCGAGGTCGCCGTCGTTGTCGAGGTCGCCGAGCGCGAGATCGCGGGACTGAAGCTGTCGGTCGCGAAAGCCGCTCGAAAAGGAGGCATCGGAAAATGTGAGGTCGCCATTGCCTCGGTAGAGATGGTTCGGTCGCGCCGTGACCGCGTCGATCTCGAGCTCGAAGGTCTCGATCGAGTCGATGGGGGAATCGAATCGCAGCCAGCCTCCTGAACGCTCGAACGATCCCGGGACTTCCCCTTCACCGGCAACGCGCAGATTCCAGTGACCGGTCGGCTCTCGCCAGAGGAAGGCCCCCGGCGCGACGCCGATTAGATCGGGCTCACCGAGCAGGACGGGGTCGTCGGCGGAGAGGCTTAGCGGAAGCTCGGCGGGGTTGACCGATCCGCTGCCCAGCCAGACGACCTCCGGGCGCTCGGCATAGAGCATCACCAGATTCAGCCAGATCGAGTCGGAATCGCAAAGGAAGCGTGCCCCCTTCAGCGCGGGGCCGTTCAGGCGGAGCTCGTACTTCAGCTCCTCCGGAACCGGTTGACCGATCAGGTCGGTCGATGCGGCGAACGAGGCCCCGACCAGATCGACGAAGCCATCCCCATTCACATCGCCCATCGCGACGTCGGTTTGCGTGACGATGTTGATTCCGGAGGCCGCCGTTACATCGGTGAAAAGTCCCCCCTCGTTCCGAAAGAGCCAGACGCCGGTCGCGGTGAGCACGAGATCGGAGTCCCCGTCCTCGTCGAGGTCGGCCGCGAGACCGCTGACCCAGTGCCAGTCGAGAGGGAGTCCGGCCCCGTCGACGATCTCTTCGAAGTTCGCTCCACCGAGGCCTCGAAAGAGGCGCGATCGGTTTCCGGCGCTCAATGCGTTGAGCAGAAGGAGATCGGCGATCCCATCGAGATCGAAATCGAGCCAGAGGGGCGTTCGGCCACGACCGTAGGGGTCGAGCAGGCCGGAGTCGGCCGATAGATCGATCGGATCGAATCCACACTGGAAGGAGAGCAACCAGTTGTCGCCCGGCCTGCCTCCTCTAGCGGAGCCGACGCATTGATAGAGATCGACGCAGCCATCAGCATCGGCATCGAGAATGGAAACCGAATGTTGGTCCGCGCCGGCGAAGTCGTCCCAATTCGGAAGGCTCGGATGCTCTTCGACGAAAACGCCGCCGCCGAGAAGGTCGTTGCGAAAGAATCGGGGCGAGGACTCGTGGTGACCCAGATAGAGGTCGGGCATCCCGTCTGCATCTATGTCGCGCAACGAGAAACCCCAGGCCCGCGCGTCACCGCCGACGCCGAGCGAGTCGGCCACATTCTCGTAGCGCAGAGCCGGTGCCGGTCCACCGACATCTGTTCTTCCGGAGACCACTCCGCAGCCGGAGCCCGCGGACGCGGAAGGTGGGGCCGGTGCCGCCACGATCGAGAGGGCGCACAGCGAGCCGGAGAGGTACATCGGGAGTCCCCGATTCAGAGTCGCGCGAGGCGGACGGAGGTATCAGTCCCTCAAGACCCGCCGAACCACCCGCATGAGTTGATGCTCGGTGAAAGGCTTGACCACGAAGTTAACCGCGCCCGCGCGCAAGCACTCCAGCACTTTTTCCTGGTGTCCCAGAGAGGTCACCATGACCACCTTCGCCTGAGGATCGACCTGCCGGATCTCACGAACCGCCTGCACCCCATCCATATGCGGCATCACGACGTCCATCGTGACGAGCGAAGGGCGGAGCTCCTGGAACATCTTGACCGCAGCGCCGCCGTCTTCGGCCTCGCCGGCCACCTGGTAGCCGAACTTCTCCAGGACGCGCCGCAGCTTCGCGCGGAGATAGCCGGAGTCGTCAACGATGAGGATCCCGCCGTCTGGTCCTCGCTCCCCTTCCGAGGGCTGATGAATCTGCATCACACAATCTCCTCGGATCGATCCGGAAGCTCAATACGGAAGCTCGTCCCCTCCCCCGGGAAGGTACGGATGTCGATGCGGCCACGACAAGCCTCCACGGCGTCTTTGACGATCCCCAGTCCGAGTCCGCGACCGCTGATATCGTCCGCCTCGGCGCGCGATGTGACGCCGCTCGTGAAGATCAGCTCCTCCATTGGGACCGAATCCGACTCGGGGAGCTTCGCTCTCAGAGCCTGCGCATCGATCCCGGCGCCATCGTCCTCCACCTCGAGAACCCAATCGCTCCCGGTGCGGCGGAAGGCCAGACGCAGAGTTCCGACGGGCGGCTTGCCGATCCCGACGCGATCGGCCGCCGCTTCGATTCCGTGGTCCACCGCATTGCGCACCAGGTGCAGAATCGAATCGCGGAGCGACTCGGCGATCCAGCGGGGGATTCTCGATCCTGGCTCGATCTCGGTCAGGGTTCGCACCGATCGTCCCCGGCGTTTGGAGACATCGAGCGCCAACCGATCGATACCCGCGAAGAGCCTCTCCGCGGGGACGTTCAGAAGCTCTTCGATCGCGCCCGAGAGCGCCTCGCGGAGAGGAATCAGAGCGCGCGCGCCGTTAGTATCCGCTTCCTGCATCTCCTGCACGCGATCGACGAGAGCGCTCGCGTGAGTGGTCAGTTCGTGCAGAGTCGCGCGATCGACCAGCACTGAGCTTCTGCCGCCGGTCAGCGCGGCGCCCCGCGGCTGCTCGATATCGCCCGAGGTGAACACGAAAGGCCGAACGGCCCACTCGGCGTCGCCCGCGATCTTCTCCAGCAGATCCCGAATCGGTGCGGCGCCCTCACGGACCCCCATGACGAGTCGAAAGGCGCCGTGGGATTCGCCCGCGCGAAGCTCGGCGAGAGGCGGGGCTGCCTGGTGAATCTCGCCCAGCTCTCGCAACGCCTCGAAAACATGCCGTGAGCGACCCTCCCGAATTGGGTCCTCGACGGAGTGATCCACCGATACGATCCAGATCTCCTCACCCTTCTCGGTGGCCGCGCGCAAGGCCGCCTCGTCCGCGGGGGTGATCCGGAGACGGATCTGGCTCGGGTCGGCGCCCGACTTGAGACGACGCATGTAGCGCAGAGTGCGCGTCCGGCCGCCGGTCGCCGTGGTCGCGGTGTATGGATCGGGCGAGTGGGGAATCGTCAGGTAGTGGACGGCGACTCCTCCGGCCGCATCGACTTCCACCGCCCGAGCCAGGATCATCCCAGGCGGAGCGGCGGCAGCCCACTCTTCGCTGAGCCCACGGTCGGGCGGCAGAACCCGCGTGATGTGCAGGATCGGAAGTTCTTCGGCCATGGCCGAGAGGATGCGCGCCTCCATCCGGTCCAGCCCGGCAATGTACCGGCCTTCGGCCCGAACCTTGGCCATCGCTGCGAGCGCGGTCTCGGCTTCGCCAAGCAGCGCCTCCGTGATCTCAGTCGGCACGGTCACCTCGAACCCGGTCAGG
>NYZA01000162.1 GCA_002686955.1 Gemmatimonadota bacterium | reverse complement strand
CCCGCAGGGCGGGGCGCCTGGATGGCGCCCCGTCAACGCAGAGATCGGAACGAAGGCGGATGCCGGGCGAAGCGAAGGCTATGCGCAACAGGTTCCTAAGGGGGAGTCGCCGGCACGCGGTCCATACCCGAACGAGATCCCGGGCGCGACTGGTGCGAGGTGGGGCGCGTGCGGAAGCGCAACGATCCAGCGGCGAAGAGGGCGTTGCGTTCGGGGAAGCGGAGCCACTGGGCGGGCCTGGCCACGAATGGCGGTGAGCGGCGGACCAGTGCGCGGTCTCCCACCTCCTCCTCTTCATCCTCTTGCCGTAGAGAGCTCCAGGTTTGGTGTGGCCAGCCCTCTATTACTCCCCCGCGCTCCGGGTCGGTCACCCGCCAAATCTCGAAATCGTGCCACTGGTGAGTCGAGAGGGTTGTCGCAAGCCCGCGGCCCACGGACCGCGGCTCCTTTTGGCGAATCGCCAGGCGCTCGAGCTCGACGAACCGGGCCGGGTCTACATCGATCGCGAACACGAAATCTCAGGGCGGGACCGCGGCCAGAGGAAGGGCGAGCATGCAGGATTCTCCATCGAGGGTACAGAGTTGCGGCCGGAAATGGGACGAGACTCCAAATCTCACCATCGTGAGTGCCCGGCTGTGACCGGGGGATCGGGATTCGGGCTCGGCGATACCGTTTGGATGGGGGGTGAGCTTGACACTCTTCTCGCCCCCCTCATACCATCGTCGGTCCTTCTCTCCATTCGCGCGCGGCGCGGGTCTTTGACCGGTCTTCTGGATCTCACTGAGAGGAACCGATGCCTACCAATCGATGGTTCCGGCTTACTGCGCTGGGTCTTGTCGGCGCGCTATGCGTGTCAGGGTGTTTTCACGACGATGATGATGGGGGGGCGGACCCGCCGGTCGGTCCCGAGCCGCTCGAGCTGGCCCCCAGCTCGGCGCTGACCGCGCTGGCCGAGGTGGTCCAGGCGATCGCCGAGGGTTACTACCTCGAGGCGGACGGCAGCCCCGTCGTCATCGGTGGCGACACGACGGCGGTGGAGAACGCGACGCTCGTGCGCGCTTCGGGCTCATGGATCGAAGCCGACCTCGACTCCGACGATCTGGGCATGAGTCTCTACGCGAATTGGGAGCTTGCGCTCGTCGACCAGACCCTCACCGTGCGGGAGCAGGGCGTCAGCGGGCCGGCCAAGTACGTGGCGACCGTCAGCGAGTACGGCGAAGTGGTCGTGGAGCGCGATCCTTGGCGAACCAACGATGCTCTCGAGATCAACGGGGGCGTCGTGTCGCCGCTGGTGGGATGGGACGTCGACACCGACGAGGCGATCGGGGCGGTTCTCGGCAACGCGACCAGCTACAAGGCCGCCCGGGTGGCCGCACGGGTCGATTCGCTCATCTCGAACGACTTCTATGTGCTCCCCGCGGATACGGTATTCACGCCGGTCTTCGATGGGGTCTACCCCGCCGACCAGGTCATCGATTCGGTCGGAACGATTCGGGTGAGCCGTTGGCGCGACGGAGTGGAGACGATCACCGACTACGACCCGGCGACGCATGTTCTGAACCACGATGCGACGCCGACCTCCACGCCCGATTTCACCATCGTTTTCTGGGCGGATTCGAGTCAGCTCGATCACGGCCTCTTCGAGCCCGGAGATGCGATCCAGGGGCATTTGGGGCAAGTGATCAAGACCGGCGAGGGGCAGTCGGACACCACCGATATCGCCCTCTATCGTGTCGAGGACGACACGGTCGACGTGTACTGGATCGATGTGGCGGCGAATCTCGTCACGGGCGAGGTGACCGGCGCGTGCGATCCCTGCGATGCTCCGAATCTCGCGGCGGCCAACGGCCAGATCCTGATCATCACCAACAAGGTGAACGAGGGGAGCGAGCTCGAGGTCACGACGCACGATCCGGCCGATGTCTGGTTCGTGGATCGGGACGACGAGAACGACCGATACGCTTTCGTGTCGGATGGCTCACCGATTCCCAATATCGCGCTCGATTTCTTCGAGATCGATGAGGTGGAGGTCGGCGATACGACACACGTCGCGGTCGATCCGGACGATCTCGGAGTCGATCTGGACAACATGCAGGTTCTGGCGATGGTCGATCTGGGTAACTTCGGGGTTCCCGATACGGCGATCACGCCGGGCGACCCGCCGGACACGACGATCACCATGGATGACGCGCTCAGCTGGCGCATCGATACGCGATTCATGGACGACCAGTTCAACGAGTTGGTGATATTCGGCGAGGTGATCGACCACGTCGATGCGTCGACGACCGAGGATTGAGGACTCAGAGAATCCGCCACTTTCCGTTCGCACTCCTTGTGCTCGGAGTGTGGGCGTGCGCGGAAGAGGAGCCTCCGGCCCGGGTGGATGTGGCGCCGGCCGACGGACCTCGGTATCGAATCGAGACCGAGCTCGGCACGTTCGTGGTGTCGCTCGATACACTTCATGCGCCGCTGACGGCGGAACGATTCGCGTTGCGGGCCGATGCGGGCGCCTTTGCGGGGAGCAGCTTCCACCGGCGGGTCGAAGGGGAGTTCATCGTCGGCGGGCGAATCGAGGGGGATGATCCGGCGGCGGGTGTGTTGCCTTTCGAGCTGGGGACCGGGGAGCATTCGCTCGGTTCGTTGGGCATGGTGCGCTCCGAGGATCCCGAGGCTCTGGGAGATCGTCAGGAGCAGCGGGAGTTCCTGGACTCCGCGGGGAGCGAGTTTTTCGTTTGCCTGAGCCGTCTGGCACACCTAGATGGTAAGTACGTGGTGTTCGGCAGGGTCGTGGAGGGGATGGAGACGGTAAGGGCGATCGTGCGAGATGAGGGCGACGATGATCCGCGCATCGACGCGGTCGAGCGGGTGGAAGCTCTTCGATTGGATGGGATCCGATGAAAGCAGCGGTCGTGGTTGGCGCCCAGTGGGGCGACGAGGGCAAGGCCAAGGTGATCGACTATTTGACCGAGCGGGCCGACATTATCGCCCGTTTTCAGGGCGGTGCGAACGCGGGACATACGGTCGTGGTCGAGGGTCGGAAGTTCGTGTTCCACCTCGTGCCCTCGGGTGTGCTCTACCCCGACAAGATCTGCGTGATCGGCAACGGTGTGGTGGTCGATCCGCTCGCGCTGCTCGATGAGATCGAGCAGATTCGGCAGCGGGGGATCGAGACGGAGGGGCGGGTGCTCCTGAGCTCGAAGGCGCATCTGATCCTGCCGGTCCACAAGGCGCTCGATGGCGCGATGGAGCGGAGCAAGGGGGAGCGCTCGATCGGAACGACGGGGCGGGGGATCGGGCCCGCCTACTCGGAGAAGGCGCAGCGGGGGGGGATTCAGGCGGCGGAGCTGCTCGATGTGGGCCGTCTGAGGGAGCGGCTCGTCGCGGTTCTGGAGCGGGGGAATCGGCTCCTGGAGCGGGTTTTCGGGGAGGAGGGGGTGGAGATCGACGAGGTTCTGGAGCGCTATTCCGATGCGGCGGGGCGGTTGGCGTCGAGCATTCGTGACACCTCGCGGCTGCTGGATGAGGCGATGCGGGCGGGGCACCGCGTGCTGCTCGAGGGGGCGCAGGGGACGATGCTCGATATCGACCACGGCACCTACCCATTCGTGACCTCGAGCAATCCGACGGCGGGGGGGGCGTGCCTGGGGACGGGGATCGGGCCCTCGCGCGTTGGACGAGTGGTGGGGATCGCGAAGGCCTACGCGACGCGGGTCGGGCACGGTCCTTTTCCGACGGAGCTCGAGGGGGAGATGGGGGAGCGGCTGAGAGATTGGGGCGGCGAATACGGAGCCACGACGGGGCGACCGAGGCGCTGCGGCTGGTTCGACGCGGTGGCCCTGCGTTACGCGGCTCGCGTCAACGGCCTCGATGAGCTGGCGGTGACCAAGCTCGATGTGCTGGACCGGGTGGACGAGATCGCTGTGTGCACGGGCTACCGGATCGACGGGAGGGAGCTCGACGATGTGCCCTTGCGCTCGGACGAGTGGGAGGGGATCGAGCCGATCTATGAGTGGCTTCCGGGGTGGAAGAGCGAGACCAGCGGGCTGAGGAAGCTGGAGGAGTTGCCGGGACGCGCGCGAGCCTATCTGGAGCGGATCGGGGCGCTAACCGGGGTTCCCGTGGGGTTGGTGTCGGTGGGACCGGACCGGGCGCAGACGCTGCGGACCGCCGATCACGAGCTCTTCATCACCGGTTGATCCAGGAGCGGTTCGGGTAGTTGGCGGACCCTGAGATCGAAGCCGCAATCGCCTGACAGGAGAAAAGATGCGGGCATTCCCCCCCCTTTCGCGACGCAAACCGATCCCTTGGGCTCTGTGCCCGGCACTTCTTGTCTGTCTTCTGGGCTGTGGCTCCAAGGTGTCTACCGCCGGCACCTACGGAGGGCGGCGGTCCCATGAGCGGAGCATCGAGCCGGCGGAACCTCCACGAGAGGCCACCGCGGACTCGACCGGGAGGGCATCGGCGGCGGTGGATGGAAGCGAGGCGGCGCCGATGGCTCTCGCGCAGACCGCGCAGGCAGAGGCGATCGAGGCTTGCGAGTCGGCCGAGGTGTTTCTCGACGAGGGTGAGCTGGACGATGCGATCGCGGCGCTCGACCGCGCCTACGAATTGATGCTGAATCTGCCGGAGAACGGCGATCCAGTGGCGGCGCAGACCAAGGCGGATATTCGTCGGATTGTCGCGGAGAAGTTGCTGGATATCTACGCTTCGCAGCGCACCGCCGCCGGCGAGCCGCGGATCGAATGGGATCTGGAGATACAGATCGTCGAGAACGATCGAGTGCAGCAGGAGATCAAGTCGTTTCAGAAGGCGGAAGGGGGATTCCTCATCGGGGCGTATCGTCGCTCCGGGCGTTACCGGCCGATGATCCTCGCGAAGCTCGCCGAGGCCGGTCTGCCGAGCCAGCTGAGCTGGCTGCCCCTGATCGAGAGCGGTTTCAAGGTCGATGCATATTCTCGGGCGAAGGCGCTGGGGATGTGGCAGTTCATCTTGTCGACGGGGCGTCGCTACGGTCTTTCGCGCGATGCCTGGATCGACGAGCGGATGGACCCGGAACGATCGACCGACGCGGCGATCGCCTATCTGAGCGAGCTGCACGATCTATTCGGCGACTGGCCGCAGGCGCTGGCGGCGTACAACTGCGGCGAGCATCGGGTGCTGCGCCTCGATCGGCAGGAGCCGGGGCAAGACCTGGATTTCTGGGACCTCTACGAACAGCTTCCCCGGGAGACTCGGCGCTACGTCCCACGTTTCTTTGCGACTCTGGCGATCATCGAGGATCCCGGGAGATTCGGGATCGAGCTGCCGGAGCCCTTGGAGCCGCTGTCCGACCCGATGGTCGTCACGACCGAGAAAGAGTTTGAGCTGAAGGGGATCGAGTCGCGCCTGGGCCTGCCCGAGGGGCTGCTGCGACGCTACAATCCCGAGTTGCGACGGGGGATCACACCGAAGGCCACCTACGAGCTGAAGGTCCCCGCGGAGCGGCATGCGAGCGTGCGGGAGTGCCTGCGGGAGATGCCGGTCTACACGCCACCGACCCCGAAGTTCGTCACGCACAGGGTCAGACGGGGGCAGAATCTTTCGACCATAGCCAGTATCTACGGCGTTGGAGTCAACGCGATCGCGCGCGCCAACGGTATCAGGAACGTCAATCGGATCTACCCCGGCCGGCGCATCAAGATACCGGTGGCGGCCGGCTACTCACCCTCGTTCGCGAGTCAAGGTGTTTCGGCCGATCCCGTCGTTCATGTCGTTCGCAGGGGCGACACACTTTGGGACATCGCCAAGAGATACGGAACCAGCGTTAACACAATTAAGCGTGAGAATCGATTGAGCAGCAGTCGAATCACACCGGGAACCAAGCTCCGAATCGTTCCGGGGAGCCGGCACGGCGCTCGCGTTCATACCGTGCGCAAGGGAGACACGTTGGGGAAGATCGCGCGGAAGTACGGTGTCGACTTGGGCGCCTTGATGCGCGCCAACGGCCTCACCAGCAGGAGCACGATCTACCCGGATCAGCGTATCGTCGTCCCTTGATTCTCGCGCGAACCCTTACCTACTCCTCCTCGATCTCGGCATCCGCTTCGATCCGCACCATCACTTTGGTTCCTTCGTCGCCCTCTTCGGTGTGGATCTTCATGATTCGGATCTCGGCCTCTTCTCCGAGCTCGTCGACCAACGCTTCAACATCGATTTCGATCTCTTCGCCCTCGCCTCCTTCTCGCTCCCCGCCGACGCGAATAACGCGCATCATGGAAGTGGTGTTTTCTCCATCTTCGTCGTCTTCGACGGTGATCATCTTGCGAATGATGACTTGGGCGCCTTCGAGCTCCTCGTCGTCGAGCTCTTCGATCTCGATCTCGACTTCGCCCGCGTCCAGCTCCCCGCCGGCTTTGACCCAAACGGCGCGGTGCTCATCTTCGCCGACGACCACGACGTGGCCATCATCTTCGGAAAGATCGACGACGATTTCGTGGTCTTCGTCGCCTTCGACGCCGGGCAGCGAGACGGTCACGATGTCGCCGTCGCGGGTCGCGCTGATGGCGTGGCCGCCCTCGCCGAAGAGTCGGGTTTCCCCGTCGGCGAGATCGGAGAGATGCAGCTCCTCGGTGGCGCCTTCGATGGCCGAAGAGAGTGCGGGGAGAAGAGTGATGGAGAGTGCCGCCAGTGCGGTTCGGATCGGTTGCGGAATCATGCTGTTGCCTTTCTTGGGAAGGCCACCCCCAGCCGGCGGCCGGTCGTGGGGTTCGCAGTGAACGTGCCAGAGGCGAATTCGGCCGCAAGTGATTGCGATACAACGTTTGGGGCTCTCCTCGCAGGCCAATGTTCTCACCTCATATGAGGTGGGTCCGCCCGAGATGGGGTTGGGGGGATCAGAAACGCTCCCGATCGATTCCGAACTTGCGCAAACGATATTGCAGGGTCTTGTAGGAGATGTCGAGCAGCCGGGCCGCCGGGGCCAGTGCGCCTCTCGTGCGCCGCAATGCCTGCAAGATCAGGCTGCGCTCGACCGCTTCGAGAGAGAGCCCTTCGGCGGGAAGAGAGACATCCCCGGAGCCCTCCGCATTCGATCGATCGCGAATCGATTCCGGCAAGTCTCCGTTCTCCAATCGTTCTCCGCGCGCCAGCACCACCATTCTCTCGATGCAGTTCTCGAGCTCCCGGACATTGCCGGGCCAGGAGTGCGCGATAAGACGGTCCAGCACGCCCGGCTCCAGGGGCAGGGGATCTCGCCCTAGTCGTTCGGAGGCTCGCTCGCAAAGATGCTCCGCAAGGAGCGGAATATCCTCTGGGCGGTCGCGAAGCGGAGGCAGGACGACGGCCACGACGTTCAGGCGATAGAAAAGATCCTCTCGAAATCGACGATCACCGATGGCGTCTTCCAGCTTCTCCGATGTCGCCGCGAGTATCCGCAGGTCGAGTGGGCGGGATGTGGTGGCGCCCAGTCGCGAAATTTCTCGCTCCTGAATGACGCGCAGCAGCTTCGATTGAAGGTCGACGCGCATTGCCCCGATCTCGTCGAGGAAAAGTGTGCCTCCATCGGCCTGCTCGAATCGCCCCGGCCGAGCGGCATCGGCACCGGTGAAGGCGCCGCGTTCGTGCCCGAAGAACTCACTCTCCAACAAGTTTTCCGGGATGGCCGCGCAGTTCAGCCCGACGAAGGGTCCGGACGCCCGCGGACTGAGCGCGTGCAGCGCCCTGGCGACCAGCTCTTTGCCGGTGCCGCTCTCCCCACGGATCAAGACCGATGCTTGGCTGGGGGCGACCCGCTCGATCAGCGAGAAGAGCTCTTGCATCGCCGGGGACTTGCCGACGATTCCACAGAGTCGGTGGCGTCCCGCCAGCGCGGCGCGAAGCGATGCGATTTCGTGCTCGAGACGGCGGTGCTCCAACACCCGCTCGATCACGCGCAAGAGGTCGGCGCGTTCGAAAGGCTTGGTGAGGTAGTCCGATGCTCCGCGCCGCATCGCCTCGACCGCCTTGGAGACTGAGGCATAAGCGGTTACGAGCACGATCGGGAGCCCGGGGCGTTCGCTGTGGACGGCGTCGATCAGGTCGAGGCCGTCGATCCCAGGCATCTGTTGGTCGGTGACCAGCAGGTCGAGGTTGCGCGCTCCGCGCACGATATCGAGCGCCTCCGATCCCGATTCCGCCGCGACGACGCTGTATCCGCTGCGGCGCAAGAGGCGGGCGAGCATCTCGAGCTGATTCGCTTCATCGTCGACGACCAGGAGCGAACCCTTCGACTCCGGGCTCATAACGACGCTTCCTTCTCCGGTGACGAGATCGGAAGAACGAGAGTGAGCTTGGTCCCCTCGCCGACCCGGCTCCGCGCGTCGATCCGTCCACCGTGTTGCTCGACGACAATCTGGTGCGCGATCGCCAGCCCAAGGCCGTGTCCGTCGTCTCTGGAGGTCCAGCCGAAGTCGAAAATATGTTGTAGGTGCTCTTCGCTGATCCCCCGACCCGTGTCGCTGACCTCCAGCTCCACTTCGTCGCCGCGGGCGCGCCAGGAGAAGCGCAGCTCTCCCCCTTCCGGCATCGCGTCGATGCTGTTCAGGGCGAGATTCAAGACCGAGGTGCGGATCGCTTCGGCATCGACCGAGAGCTCCGGGAGCGATGGGGCGGTGTCGATCTCGATCCTGATCGACGATCGACGCGCGCGCTCCTCGATGAGCGCGGCGACATCGTCCATCAGCGACTCGATCGAGATTTTCTGTCGCTCCATCGGCTCGTTTTGGGCGAAGCGCAGGAAGGAGGCCACGAGGCGATCGACGCGGCGAAGCTCGCTTCGGATGATGCTGATCGAGCGATTTAGCTCCTCGTCATCGGCGGTGTCTTCGAGGCGGCGGAAATCCTCGATATGTTGCAGGGTCAATCCGACGGAGTGGATCGGATTGCGTACGTCGTGCGCCACCCCCGCGGCCAACCGTCCCAGAGCCGTGAGCTTCTCGCTGCGCACCAGGCGCCGCTCCCGCTCCCGCGCGGCGGCCAACGAGTCGGCCATCCCGTTGAAAGCGCGACCCAACCTCGCAAGCTCATCGTTCCCCTTCACCTCCACGCGCGCCTCGAGATCGCCCCGTCCTAGTGCCCCGAGCGCGCGGTCCATCGAACGGATCGGACGGGTGAAGCGGCGCGCCAGCCAGACCGAGAGCACGATTCCGGTCGCGAGCACGCACGCGAAGAGGAGGAGCAGTCGGCGGCGCGTCGAGGCGAAAAGGGCGTCGTAGTCGGCCGTCGAAAAAGCAACGCGAATCTCGCTCGTACCCTTTTCGAAGGTCGCGCCGGCCGAATCGGCGCCCCCGCCCGCATCGATCGCCGGGATCTTCATCACCAGCGCCCCGGAATCCGATTCGGTGATGATCTTGTGCACGAAGATCGATAGGGGCGAGTCTTCGTCGGGCGAAGGCCGCGGGAGCCGGGCGCGCGCGACGGCGCGGAGCGAGTCGATCGCCTCTTTCTCTTCCGAGCCTCCGCGCACCACGACCCTTCCGCCTTCTCCCTTGCGGACGACGACGACCTCCGCGTGCACAGAGCCGCCCGTCTTCCGCTCGCGCACCTCCACGATCTCACTCTCGATACGGGCGCCCGCGAGGTGTTTCGTGCGCTCTTCGATCGCCCCTCCGGCCGCGCCCTCGCTCCCGATCGCGTCGAGCGTCGCTCGCCCCACCGACGATACTGTGTCGCTGAGCTCGTCCATCACCCGCTCTTCCGATTCATCTATGAGCAGAGCAAAGAGGGCGAGGCAAACCACGAGCACGAAGCTCATCGATGCAACCAACTTGATGGTCAAGGAGCCGGTCCTCCGGGGTCGAGCGGGTTACCGTCACCTACGGTATCATCACTCCTTAGGTTCCGACGTGTCGATGGCGGCGAAGAAGCGCGTGTGGTCGTTGTTCTTCGGTCCCCAGCGCTTCTTGTGGCGGTCGATCGGCCCTTCGGAATCGATGCGACCTTTGCAACGGTTTCGCTTGTGCCATAGGTCGACGCTGGGCCGATGCCGATGTGTCGTCCGCGAAGTTGGCTGGGTTTGACGGGGTTGACCTGTCGCCCGCTCGTCAAGAACGAAGTTTCTTCGCGACCGAAGGCGAAGGCGAAGGCGATCGGCAAGGGCTCTCCATCGGCGCAATTCGTCGCCATCGGCCCCGCCCTCGCGGCCGTCGTTCCAGTGACCACCGATGCCTTTGGGGTAAACGGCGATGAATTCGTCTGTCGATTCGCTGAGCTCGCTGAATTTGGTGTAGCGTTCGAAGGATTTCGCTTTGTCGCTACCTCCGTGCAGGCCGATAACCAGCGGCAATTGGCCGTCGCCTCCGGGATAGGACGAGGGGACGAATAGGCGATAGGAGCGCTCGGTGCCCGAGACTTTGAAGCAGCCCTCGACCGTTTCGCCCGGTTTCGGGGTGGCTTCTGAGCAGGCCGCGTGGGATTGTCGGTTCTGCGGAAGCGCTGCGGCCATTGACCGAAGCCGCGGCCACCCCTAACCTCTACCCGGGCCGTTAGCTCAGTTGGCAGAGCAGGAGACTTTTAATCTCAAGGTCCAGGGTTCGATTCCCTGACGGCCCACCAGTTTGAGTTCCTCGGGGTTTGGCGAGGAGTCGGATGGGGCGGGGAGGGGGATCGCCTGCAGTTCGAGCGGGTCTACCTCGAGATGTTCCGGGTCGAGGACGAGATCCTGGACAAGCACGACTCCCTCATCGACCAGCTCGAGCAACGTCTGGCGCAGAGAACGCACAGCGAGCGCCTGTTTGCGATCGGCCGGCGCGTGGTGAAGGCGGAGTGAGCACGACTCGACAGGAGGGATCCCTCCGGGCGCCTCCGGGGCGCGAGCTCCGAGCGGAGAGCGGCTTGCGATCAGTCGGCCAAGAGAGTTTCAAATAGCCGGCCATGAAGGTTGCAATCCGACGACCATGGAGCTATCCACCGGGCACCATGAAACCCGATAGGATCATCCCCCCGCCCGGTCGTCCTCATCCACGGGCCGCGCTAGTGCGGCAAGACGACGCTGGCGCAACGCGTGGGCCGGGAGCTACACCTGTCTCGATCTGAACGAGGAGGTCTCACGCGCCGCCGCCGAGGCCGACCTGCCCGCGCGCGCCCTTCTCGACGAAGTGCAGCGGGTTCCGAGCCTGTTCAGTGCGCTCAAGGTGGCGGTGGATCGAGATCGCGCACCAGGACGCCTCTTTCCCAACGCGCAGTGCGAGATCGAGGGACATGGCGCCACCTTTCTCGGAGCGCTCTTCCAGGGGCAGTTCACGACCCGCCGGGGCGAGCGACTCGGGCGCCGGCTCGCCGAGCGGGTCGTCGCGGGCGGCTATCCCGCGGCGCTGGTCAGAAACGCTCCGCGCCGGCGCGGAGCCTGGTACCGGGGCTACATCGAGACCTTGGTGCAGCGCGACGTCCGCAGCCTGGCCCGCATCGCTTCGCTCGACGCGCTGCCCCGCCTCCTGGCGCTGGCCGCCGGCCAGACCGCGCGCCTGCTCAACGTGTCCGACCTCGCGGGCCCGTTCCAGCTCAGCCGTCCGACGATTCGCGACTACGCTACGCTGCTCGAGCAGGTCTTCCTGATCGAGGAGCTGCCACCCTGGCACACCAATCGCCTCAGCCGACTGGTGAAAAGCCCGAAGCTGCAACTGGGCGACACCGGGCTGGCCGCGGCGCTGCTCGGTCTGGACGCCGCTTCCCTCTACGAGGACCGGGAAACATACGGGCAGCTCCTCGATACCTTCGTGCTCGGCGAGCTGCGCCGCCTGGCGAGCGGCTTCGAGGAGGAGATTCGCTTCCACCATTTCCGCGCCAAGGATGGCTACGAGATAGACGTGGTGCTCGAGCGCGCGGGCCGCAAGCTCGCCGGCATCGAGGTCAAGGCCTCCTCCACCGTCACCACCGCCGACTTCCGCGGCCTGTGCAAGCTCGCCGGGGCGGCCGGCGAGCACTTCAGCGCTGGTGTCGTGCTCTACGTGTCAAGGACACCAAGTTGCCTGGCCTCAGCGGTGGCCAAGTCCCCCGACGCCGAACAAGCACGCCCTTGGAGGTTCCCATGAGCGGCAGCTTCGCGATCCCGGTGTCGGTGGCTCTTCTGGCCGGACACGGTCCAGCGCCCAGCCACCATCTCGACCACTCTTCCTCGCTCCGAACCGTGCTGGTCGATGTCGACTCCGATGGAGACAACGACCTGCTCCGATACGTTCCAGGCAATCCGCCTCAGCTCATCCACAATCTCGGGGATGGCTTCTTCGAAGCCGATCGGTGGGACCGATTCGATTCGCCCCTCTTCGATGCGCGCTTGGTGGATCTGATCGGAGATGATCGCGAAGAGCTCGTGGTCGCGGGCGTGGGAGGAACGTACCTGTTCTCCTTGGGTGGACCGACTCCGAGGATCGCGCAGACCTTGCCGGCGGCTTGCACGATCCAGCTGGACGATTTGGACGTTGACGGTGCGCTCGATCTGTTGCTCGATGCTCAGGTTTTCATGAATCGCGGAGAGCGATTCGAGGAGGCTGATTTGCCGGGGTATCCTGAATTTGGGACGGATGCTCACAGCACCTCCGCAGGGTATGGGCGAAATGAAAGCGATGATGTCGCACTGCCTGGCGATGACGTTCACGGCGAATTACCGGAAGCTACCTCGTCGATCGAGAATCAGAACATCGACACCGAGGAGACGAGCATCCTCAAGTTCCTGGACGACAGATTTGTCAACGATGACGATGGTGAGGTTGGCGATTCTGACATCTCGACATCGCTCTGGGCCGAACTCGACGGCAAGTACGTCAATGACAACACTTTCGAAGTCGGTAACGAGGATGTCCCTAATCAAGGTCTATCCGCAGACAAGATTGCTGACGGCGAAGGCAGCAACTTGGACGCCGACCTACTGGAGGGCAAGGACTCTGAGGAGCTCCTCTCGCTGCAGGACGGCGGTACCATCAACGATTCGGTCCACATAAACTACAGTTCAAGCGAGAATGTGACCCTAGTGCGCGGGGGCGGGCGCGTGGGGATTGGCACGAATTCTCCGACACAAAAGCTCGAAGTTGTTGGTGCCGTGTCTGCTACAACCTTCTACGGCGACGGCACCAATCTGTCGGGAGTAATCGGTGAGCCCGGCCCTCAAGGTCCCCCAGGCGAGCAAGGCCCCCCTGGCGACTCCCACTGGGGCACCAATGGATACGGCACCTACTACAGCAGCGGCAACGTGGGAATCGGAACAGACACTCCGGACTACGAGCTCGAAGTCCGTGGCGGGGATGCGCGCGTCGAGCGCTTGTTGGTTCGAGCGAACGACGGCGACGTCAGCCTCGAGATGATGCACACCGGCAGTGGCAATCCCCATGTCGATTTCACCCGCGGAACGCATGATTACGATGCGCGCATCATTTTGGATTCCGCCAACACCTTGAACATCCAGTCCGACGTCGGCAAGGACATCGTGATAACTCTGCGGTGATCCGATGGTGTGTGGCACGCGGAGCGGCCGGCGCTCAGTCAGTATCCAGGAGCACCCATCGTCTAGGATTGAGAGCGACCATGACTCTTCTTCGAGAGCAGGAGCGCCATCGAATTGAGGATCGGGGTGGTCTGTCGATCTCAGGCTCGGTTCCGACTCCTAGTGCCCATCGCGCCGATTCCGTCCTGGTGCCGATTGGGCGGCAAGTCAACGAGCGGGCGATCCAGACCGGCGCCAATCGAGCGACGTGTTGACGCTCGCCAACACATACGGCATATTGAGACAATAAGATCAACGGCTCGCGACCCGCACAACCCCCAGTAGGGGTCCGCACAAGAACAGCTTGTCATTTGGCATCCCATCTGCACCACATCTCCGTCCGATCGGCGAGCTCCGAAATCCTCGAAATAGCCCGACTACTCCTCCGGTTTCGGAGCTCACCGATCGACCAGATCTGCGGTACATCTGGGCGCCAAGATGACAAGTTTTTCTTGCGCGGACCCTAATAATGCGAAGCAAGCACCCCAACAAGGAGCTCGAAGCCGCGATCCGCTACGCCGAACTGCACGGCTGGACCGTGCACATGAGGCCGAGGGGCAAGACCTGGGGCATTCTAGTGTGCCCCATCAAGGAGCACGGCAACCATCTCAAGTCGATCCATGCAACCCCCGGACGCCCAGAGAATCGAGCTCGCGAGATCCGAAGACTGGTAGACAGATGCAAGACCGAGACCCCCTGAACAACCCGCCCCGGTATCACGAATTCCGCCTGGTGCTCGACCCGCTCGACGACGCCACCTTCGACGACGCGGCGGACCGGATCGGTGAGCGTTGCGACGACATCTCCCTGACCCGCGAGGCCGGAGTCACCTATGCCGAAGTGGATCGCCGGGCGATGTCGTTCGAAGCGGCGGTCGAGACGGCGGTGAAGGACATGGTGGTGGAGGGACTGTGCGTGCGACGAGTGGCGCCCGATCCTCTGGTATCCTTGGCGGACATTGCGCGGCGCACCGGGCGGACGAAAGAAGGTGTGAGGCTCCTGACGATCGGCAGCCGTGGGCCTGGCGGGTTTCCCGCGCCGATCCTGAACCACCGAGGAGGGCAGCGTTACTGGTCGTGGCCCGAGGTGGCGGCGTGGTTCCGTGCGGCCGAACTGGCGGACGTGGAGCCCGATCCCGTCGAGGGCATGGTGCATGCCTTCAACGCGGCGCTGATCCTGGCGAAGATGCCGAGATCCCGCGCGTTGGCGCTCATCCGTGCGGTCGACCCGCGAGCGTCTTCTTCGCGGGCGAGACCGGGGGCCGCACCTCCCAGCTGACGGTAGGTCTGACGGTATCCGCGCCGGGCGGGATCGGCGCTCGCGAACGGGCACCACTCCTCACATAGGGCGCCCCCTCACTCGACCAGGATCCTCCGCAGGTTCCAGACCAGGTAGTGGGGCACGTTGACCAGTCTGTAGCTCACCGGGTGGCCTTGTGTGGTTTTCACCTTCACGTTCCGCACACTCGGGGAATTGGTGTCGCAGCGGACGGCGAGCTCGAGAAGCGAGTCGTGCATGAACTCGTGGAGGCTCTTCATCCCGCCCGCCGCTCCGGCCTTGAGCTCCACCGGAACGACTTGAGCGCCGACTTCCACGAGGTAGTCCACCTCGCCCGGACGGCCACCTTCCCGCTGCCAATAGCAGAGCTCGGCCCACCGCCATCGCGGTGACCGAGTTGGCGGATCCGCTGCGCCGCCATCCATTCCGCGAGCTGCCCTCGAAGTGTTGGTGGGAGCGACTCGAGGGAGAAGAACGTGTCCTTAAGCGAGGAAAGAGCGGGAGGGCTCGAAACGGTCAAGCGCACACGCGTTCAAAAGCTACGGCTGTTCAGCCCCGATTCGGCCCGCGGCCGGGGGAGATTGCGTCGCCGGCGCGGTGGGGATCGGAAGGCGCGTATCGCCTCCCCAATCCCCAGAAACGAAAGACCTGCTGAAGACAGAGGGCCAAATCTGATCGAGGCCTCCTCTTTTCCACCAATAGTGTCTTTGCCCGGATCCGCCACTATTCGTGGACTTTGGCTCCAACGCGTTACATATCAAGGCTTTATGCGCGTCATATCAGGTTCACATTGAGATCCACAACTTTTTCCACAAGTTGTCCACAACTCCCGCAACCCCGTCATTTTCAAGCCTGATCGGCCTTTTCTCGGATCCGATTCGCCAGGCGATCACGCCACCTCTTCGTTCCCTCGGGGTCGGCGAAATGGCGATCGATGAGCTGGGCGAGCAGCTCCTCCCTGCGGACCGGCGCATCGGCCACCGCACCTTCGACTACGCGCAGGAAAGGTCGCACCGGCGAGGCCTCGATCTCCAGCAGTTTCACCAGATCGGCCGAGATCGGGGCGACACGATGCGAGGCCAGGATCGCCTCGGTCGCGGCATCGAGATCTTCAGTCACCCTTCGAAGAGCGATCTCGCCGAGCATGCCGTCCCAGATCAGGCCTTGGCGCGCTCGCTCGGGCCATGCGATGCATATCCGCCGATCGCTTCCCAAGAAGAGATCGGCCGGCGGAGGGGGATCGAGGACGAATCCTCGGGCACCCGCCGCTTCCCACACGGCGGAATCGTAAGTGTCGACGAGCGCTTCCGCGGCGGCGGCATCGGACTCGGCTATGGAGGTGTACAGCTCCCCGACCCGCTGGAGCCGCTCCGAGATCGACTCCGGCAGAACCGCGTGGTATCCAGCGGCTGGATCCGCCACCCTGTGCACTCGCGCGACCCTTTCCCGCAGGGCCTTGAGCCACTCGCTGCGCGAGGGAGCATGACGCCAGCTTCGAAAGCGCTCCGACGCCCTAGAGAGCTCTCCGAAGCAGGTGCCGAGCTGCACCAGGGTCACGAGATCCCAGGCCGGAGGAATCGGCTGCGTGCCGGCCGGGATCCGCAGGTATAGATGATGCGCGTCGTTCCGTGTGATCGTGAGCTCGCCCGAGCTCAACACAGGCTCCAGTACACGATCCGGAGCCCGCGAGGCCAGATGGGCTCGCACGGCCGAGGCATCGATGAGGTGCCGGGATAGCTCCGGTGCGGCGGAGTAGATCCTGAGCTGTCCCTTGCCGCCCCCCACCTCTTGCACAAGTACGCGCAAGGGGTCCTGGGTCGGGGCGCCTTGCACCATCATCGCTTCTGCCTGTACCCCGAAAGCCGACAGAACCGCGCTCAACTCCTCGACCAGTCCATCGCGCAGCTCGTTTCGATCCGGTCCGCCGTTTCGGCGGCGGCTCTCGCTCATCCGTCTCCTCCGGTCACGATCTCAGTCGCGCAACAGTTCCGGCTCCGCCATCTACTTCGACGAACTCGCCCTCGCGAAGCGACGTCGTGGCGTGTTCGACGCTCATCACCGCGGGAAGCCCGCTCTCACGCGCCAGAATCGCCGCGTGCGAGAGCAGCCCGCCAAGCTCCTGCACCAGAGCGCCCGCGGCCTCGAAGGCGGGGGTCCATGCGGGATCGACGGCACGGGTGACGAGAATACACCCCGGTGGGACCGCGGCCAGATCCTCCATCCGGTCGACCCTGTGGACGGTTCCTCGCGCGCGCCCGATCGAAACACCGAGGCCGCGCAAGAGCGTGGACGCGCTGCTTCCGCCCGCGCTCGAATCGATCGAATGCGTCCGGATAGGAGCGAGCTCCACGGTTTCGCCCCTGCCCTCGAGATGGTCGCGCAGATCGCTCATCCGCATTCGGAACACATCTTCGATCGATTCCAAGTGCTCGGCTTCGATCAAGAGCCCGCCGGCACGCAGCGCGGCCGCCCGCATCCGTTCCAAAATGCGATGCCATTCGTTTCTCTGGTCCTCCCGCAGCTCTAGCGCGAATCGTCTCCACCTCGCAACCGGGCCGAGAGCTGGGATCGATCGCCGGCACTTGGCCATCGGCGCAAGCGAAACACCGTTCGGTGACGCCGCCGCCCGTCTCAGAGCGAGCAGCTCCTCGACTATCTCTGGTCTTTCGGACCATGTCGGCTGGGCCGGATCGATCGACGCGGCCCGGTGGCCGTGTCGCAACAGGAAATCGGCCAAATCGGGTTTCATTCCTCCCCGATCCTTATTCATCCTCAGCTCTTCCAAATCGTCGCGCACTCGGGCCGTTGCGTGGCGCGGTGCTTCCAGTGGGCGCTTCCCGGTCAATCGCCAGATGAGCTCGGCGTGGACCAAGCTCCAGCGATGTAGCGTCAGGAGTCGATCGGTCCATGCGATGGTCGCGTCGAGCGCGCTCAGAGTCTGCTCCGCGGTTGCGTCGGATATCCATTCGAGATCGAGCGGAGGCGCCTCGAGTGCGTGGTGCAATTCGGTGACGAACTCGGACCAGCGACGTCTATGCGCGGGTGGATACCAGTCCGGTTCATTCAGAAGGGTACGGCAAAGGGCACCGATATCGGGAAATGCAGAGGCAACTCTTCGCCACCACGGCCGCCGCAAGACCGCATTTCCGCGCAGTACTTCGTCCGGCAAAATTGTCGCTGGAAAGTAGCGGAACAGCTCCGTTTCCGCCTCGAGAGTCAGATGCGGCACCCCTCGCCGCGGCACGATCGCCGGACCACGCAGCCGCCTGCCCACGAAACGCAAGGGATCCTCGATCGCACGGCGACGAATGGCGGGACCCAGGAGGGACCAACCGAGGCAGGAGACACCGATCGGAAAGCGCTCGGGCAGAAAGTAGGAGCTCAGCGTCGGACCGCTCTCGACCGGCCGGTCTTGCAGCAGGATCGGTCCCCGATCGCCCCAGGCCCACTCGATATCTCTCGCGCCCCCCTCGAGAGCCTCGATCTCGATCCCGAGCGCCAGGATTTGGGCGGCATCGCCTGGGCTCGCGAAAAGGGGTCGTCCCCGACTGATGCGGCGGGCGCGACCGCGCCAGCCCCCTCGCCGGCGGTCCCAAGACCATCGCTCGTCGACGGCGCCGCCAGCGGTGATCGAGTCGCCGCGTGAGCGGGCCGCCTCGAGCACGGCTTCCGCGGGGCGCAAGGGGTGCCGAGTGAAGAGCACGCCCGCAAAGCGCCCAACGACAAGATGTTGCACCAAGACCGGCAGCACACGATCCGGTCCGCCGGAACGCCGCACCCGTTCGATCGCCGCCAGTAGACCCGGCCGATCGCCCCTCCCGACCGGCTCGGATCGGTAGCGCCCCGCGGCCGAGCCATCCGGGCGATCTTCATCGGGGGCGGACGAGCGGACCATCCATGGCCCGGGCCCCATCCGCTCGACCAGGCTGTCCACCGAATCGACGTGGGCGTTCGGGGGGATCAGGACCAGGTCTGGGACCGACATGCCGCGGCCGAGATGCCGGGCCAGCAGCAGCGCCTTGCCGCCAACCTCTCCGAGTCGAGCAGCGGCGATCTGGTTCGCCTCGATCCAGTACATTGCTCCAAGGATAGCAGTCTCCGCTATTCTCCGCTCCCAGGAGAGAACAGCCATGCCGACCCTTCCCTTTCGAGCAACGCTTCTGGCCTCTTTGCTGGCAGGACTATGTCCCGCAGCATCTCTCGCCCACACCACGACGCGCCTTCTCAGAACCGAGACCGCCTACACCGATGACTTTGTGCAGATCGCTCTGCTGGGGCAGACCGGAGTCGGGGGCATCGCGGATCGGGTCCAGATCACGACGAACCTGCCCCTCGACTTGCTCATGGCGCTCAACTTCGATGCGAAAGTCGCCGTTCTGCGGGAGTCGGACGGCTACCCGGTCAGCGCGGCCGTTGGCGCCGGATGGATGCACCATTTCAACAGCGATGTCTTCACCGAAGAGCTCGAGAAAAACCTGGACGATTCGACGGTCGATGCGGACGCGACGATCTACAAGCTCTTCTTCGTCGCCAGCAAGGAGCTCGATCCGCGCCTGCGCGTGCATGGAGGGTTTCAGATGCTGCGGGGGCGCTTCGAGACCCGGATTGTCGGAGGACCGGACTCCGAGGATTTCGCGGACGGCGAGCTGACGACGACATTTCTCGCTGACAACACCACCCTGGCGGCGGGCGTCGATCTTCGCCTCTCGGGGGCGTTGATCTTCGTCGCCGAGGCCGCCCGGGATCTCACCAACGGCAGAGCCAGGGGCGGCCTCGGTCTTGAGACGGGCATTGGGCCTTTCCGATTCGGACTTGGAGCCACCTGGCCCGGCATCGATCTCGGCGAAGAAGATCTGTTGGTGCTCGACGATGAGGACCTGGAGCTACCGAGCATTCCCTTCATTCCCCACATGACTCTGTACTTCAGATTCTAGGAGACTTGATGATGAGATGGCTCACATCCGCAATCGCCGCCTCCGCGTCGGTGGCGTCGGTAGGGTGCTTCGAGACCACGCTTCTGACTCCGGATCTGCTGGGGGAGGAGACTATACATATCGTCTTTCCGGAGGAGACCGATTGTGATTCCTACCTCGAAGAGGTAGACCTCACTTTCATCAACGCTCAACTCGGGGCTCTTTGCTTTGGGCAGGGCGTTGGAGCGGAAGAGTGCCTTTCGATACTCACCGGCGCCGGAGTGCCCTGTGACTTGATTGGGCCCGCCGATGATGCCGCGACCAAATCGGCCAAGAGAGAAGCGGGGATCTGCTATTTCACGCGCACGAGTTTGGCCGCGATCGACATCGGACTGAGCGATGAACAGTTGACCGAGCTCTACGAATGTGCCCTTCCCTCTCACGCGTTCGAGACCCTATTGACAAGCGAGTCGTTCGGCTCCGCTCTGATCAACCAAGGGTTGGAGCTCGAGGAGTTCATCGTCAGTGCCGAGCTCGATGCGGAGGCGGGGGATATCCTGGACGCGATCACGCGCTCGAATCTCTCGTTGCATGCCGTCAACCATGACACGCGAGACATTTCTCTGGAGCTGCGCTTCGCTTTCACTCCGGCCGGCGAGAGCGGAGTCCGTACCTTCTACGACGACTCCGACCCAAAAGGGGCACTGGATGAGTTCTGGCACGCATACGGGCTCGGAATCGATGTTCCGGCGGGTGAAGAGAGAGAGATCGTGTTTCGAGGAGATACAGTGGTATCGATCGTCGACGCCGCGTTTGAAGCCGTGCCGGAAGGGGGAGATGCCACGCTCCACATGGCCTTCTTCAACGACTCCGCGATCTACTCATCCACCGATATCGAGATCACCGACATGCAGATCTACCTCGTCGCGGAGTCGGACGTGTTCTTTCCCTTGAGCTACCTCTTCTACTGATTTGCTGTCGCTCCCCCACACGAGCTACCTTGGCCGGCCGTGCAGCCGAAGCAGTGTGGCCCGACCGCGATTCGGCGGCCGTGAAGAAGCGCCCCATCGAAGGCGAAGATGTCGCCGGGATAGCCGTTCAACATCTTCATGTCGAGCATCTGATTGAAGTCGCAATCGTAGAGAGCACCGTCCCAGCGGACGGAGATGGTGTTGCGGCACATCACACTGAGCGCGGCCGCGCCGTTGAATGAAGAGACCAGCTTGGCCATATAGCGATCGGTGTTCCCGGATCGATCCAACCAATCGAGATAGCGCGCAATCGGCATATTGGCAATGGTGATTAGACGCGAGAACTCGACGCCGTGGCGCTTGCGCAGCTCCTCGCGAAAATCGTCTTCGAGACAGGATTGGGGCGCGGGTAGAAACGCTCCGACCGGGTTCGCGACGAGAGTCAGAATCGATTTGCCGTCTTTGCGGCCGTAACCGACTTCGTTGAGCATTCGTAGCGCCTCGATGCTCCTCTGAAACACTCCGTCACCCCGTTGGGCATCGGTCTCTCGCGCGTTGTAGTAGGGCAATGAGCACACTACTTCGACGCGGTTGTCCCCCAGAAAACGGGGAAGATGCCGGTAGGCCGGAACCGTGAGGATCGTCAGGTTACAGCGATCCATCACGTGGCGGCCCGCGCGAGCGGCGGTTGTGATGATCTCTTCGAAACGGGGGTGCAGCTCCGGAGCTCCGCCGGTGATGTCGAGATTGGGGATCTCGCGTTCACACAGCACCGATAAGCAGGCATCGACGACTTCGTCGGGCATCACTTCGCGTCGGTCCGGGCCGGCGCCCACGTGGCAATGCCGACATTCTTGATTGCAGCGCTTGCCCACGTTGATCTGAAGTGTCTGTACTTCCGTTGAACGGAGCTCACCCAGAGGCGTCGTCGCAATCGCCGCCTCGAAAGATGTCGACAGATCGAGCGATTCTAGTCGCTTCATCTGTTGAACCGGTTCGGCCGGGTGGGAATGTTGGGTGGCCAAAGTCATTCCGCGAGCCTCACATCGAAAGACGGTCGACATGGCCTCGCATCTGCACGCCATGCACGAGAGAAGCGCCGCCGCGAATCGCCGTGGCGACGTGCACGGCTTCGGTCATCTGCTCGACATTCGAGCCTTTTTCGAGGCATTTGGTGGAGTACACGTCGATACAGTACGGGCATTGAATCGAATGGGCCACCGCAAGACCAATCAGCGCTTTCTCACGCTCCGATAACGCTCCTTCGGCGAAAACCGCTCCGTAGTAGTCGAAGAACTTTCGCGCCAGATCAGGCGCGGCTTCGCCGATCTCCGCGAAGCGGTCGAGGTCGCTTGCATCGTAGTGATACTCGTGGTTTCGGGTCGGTCGGGACATGGTGGAAGCCATTCAAGGACGGAATCGGTTGACTGTCGACGTGCGGCGGTGAGAGAGACTAGCAATACGCGGCCCAATGGGGGCAGAGAGCAGTCTCTATCCTTTCGCGGTTTCGCTGCCGCGGGCTGCCCCGGGCAGGTCGTTGAACACGTCGCGGATCAGCGTCGTGACACGACGAATATCCTTGCCACTGGGCACCGCGAGCTCCGCCAGTGGCGCCCCGGTCAGGAATCGGAAGCCGGCGGTGCAGAGAGCGGCGTGCACTCCGTAGGCGATCGTCGTCGCAAGTGCGGCTCCCGCGAGGCCGAATGTGGGAATCAGTGCGAGATCGAGGATCAGAGTCGCGATCAGCGAGATGAGCGACGCGCGAGCACTCAGGCCCGGATGTCCCGTGCCGGAGAGGTGTTTCGAGAGCACCTTGGAGACCGAGAGCAGCACCACACCGGGCATCAGCCAGGCGAGTGGGGTCCACGCGCCCGCGAACTCATGGCCGTACAGAACAACGAGCAGCGTCCCGCCGAAGAGGACGATCGCCAGAGCGGCGGCCGACGAGATCGTGAGTGCGATGCGACAGGCACCGGCCGCGGCGGCACGTGCTGTATCAGCCCCGGTCCGCGCGATGCGGGGCAGAAGAACCGTTCCGAGAGCATCCGGGATGAACCAAACGACCTCGGCCAGGCTGACCGCCACGGCGTAGAGTCCGGTCTCCTTCGGGCCGAGGAAAATCCCGACGAGCAGAAGATCGAGGCGCAGGTTCAGGTATTGAGCCAGATTGCCGGCGTGCTCCTTGAGGCCGAATCGCAGCATCGGTGCGCTCACCTTCGGCAGCGATGGACGCGCATCGGGGATCTTCAGCCATACGCGCACGAGCAGGAATCCGGCCGTCACTCCGATCGCACCCACCGAGGCGCCCAGCCCCCCCGCGACGCCGAGGCCGAGGCCCAGAAGAAGCAGGAGCGCCAGTGGTAGCTGCACGGCCGGTCCGACCAAGAGCCCGCGATCGTACTCCTCGAAACGCCCCGCGCCCCGAAGCAGACCGTTCGCCGCGAAAGCGATCAAGTGGAGGGGCAGAGCAAGGGTCGCCAACGCTCTCACAGCGAAGGTTGCAAGCTCACGGCCGGGCAATCCGCCCAGCGCTTGAAGTCCCAAGATGGCCGCCATCCCCACCGAACCCGACAGAGCCACGACTGCGCCCGCATGGCCGATCAGCTCACGCCGGCCGGTCTTGCCGGCAAACACAACGAGCGCGGATTCCACGCCGAAGCTCAGCATGCGCGCGCCCAGAAGAGGCGCGACCAGAAGAAGGGCCAGGGCGCCTCTGCCCTCAGCGCCGAGCATTCTCGTGACGACCACGCTCGTCACCATCGCGATTCCGGCTTGCAGCACGCGCACGATCAAATTGCGTAAGGCCGAGCGGGAATGCGTCACGTTCGGAGGTCCACTCTTCGCCCTCGGGGCGGGATCGATATCAGCGCTTGTCCGTGGTGCTCGAGAAGGACAGCGGCCAACCAAAAAAGTGTTACGAGCTGGTAGGTCGCGAATGGCACGTGAGACGTAGCCATGACCAGCTGCACAACGACGATCGTCAACACAGCGACGACGCGGTCGGCTCCCTTGCGATTATCCCGCGCCAAGGCTTGACGGCGAAGATCCAATCCGCGAACGACGACCTTCCAGATCAGCGCCATGAACACGCCGAAGCCCACAATCCCATAATGAACCATGACCGCCAAGAAGTCGTTGTGGACCGGCATTCCGGCACCCCGGAGCTTCGGTACCTGCGCGAAACTCTCCGGCGCGAAATCGTGTGCGAGGTAGCGGAAGTTCTCGTAGCCGAAACCGAACAAGATCTTCTCCGGTCCCGATGAGATCATCCGCCATGCGGTCTCGAGTAGGGTGAAACGATAGAGCCACGATGATGGATTCAGAATCCCTTCGCTCACGGTTTCGTTGGAGATGAGAAAGGGGACGAACATTGCGCCGACGATGCCCGTGGCAATCGAAATGCCGACCATTCGGGTCAGGCGTCCTCGATGTAGCTGCCAGATCGCCGCCAATAGAACAAGAGCGAAGTAGGCGGCCCTCGAGATCGTGAAAAAGATGGCGACAACGATGGTTGCCACCGCCGCCTTCGCGAGCAAGCGACGGTCTCCGCGCAGATGGCGGGTAAGGAGCGCCGCACCCATTACCAAGAACGCTCCGGCGTTGTTTGGGTTCACGAATGGCCCGGAAACTCTGTATGTTGCCTCGGTGGCATAGATGTTCCAGCCGATCAGATGATCGCTGGGATTGAAGGGATTGAGCTGCACAATCCGTTCGAGGCAGAGCAGTGCGGCGATCAGTGCCGCAACCACGCCCAGTGCGTCGAGCAGTCGATCGAGATCGAGGGGCGTCAGGCTCAGAGGTCTCACCGCGAAGTAGATCACCAGTGGAATCAGGGTCGACGCCAGGTACAGATCGAACACTTCGGCGAATCCGATCACCGAGCGGAAGAGCGAGACGAACGACAATCCCAGTAGAACGAAGACCAGGCCGTCGGTGGAGTTGAGCCTGCGGGGAATTGTGTTGCGGAAGAGCCAGGCGTGGACGACTGAAACGACCAGAAGCACGAAGAAGGGGCGTCCCCCCTGGAGCTTCGCGGGAAAGAACGAATCTAGCATGGGGCTGGTGAAGGGGAGCTGAACAAAGAAGAGAACGACGGCCAGCGCGGGACGCCGAAGCATCAGTAACGCGGAGATCGCCATCGGAATTCCGAAGAGCGGCATGAGCGGTGCGTTTGCAACGGCCGATCCCGTCAATGAGCCGATCATCAGCAGCGCCATCGCGGCTACTGGCGCCAGGGCACGCGGAGAGCGGGCAAGGCTGATCATCGGTGTGCCACTTCCAGAGGCCGCGAGGGGTTTTCGGTCCTAGGAGCCTGTTGCACATAGCCTTCGCTTCGCCCGGCATCCGCCTTCGTTCCGATCTCTGCGTTGACGGGGCGCCATCCAGGCGCCCCGCCCTGCGGGGCGCCTGCGGCGATCACCTACGCCATCCATGGCTTCGGTTTGACGGGGCGCCATCCAGGCGCCCCGCCCTGCGGGGCGCCTGCGGCGATCACCTCCGCCATCCATGGCT
>NYZA01000161.1 GCA_002686955.1 Gemmatimonadota bacterium | reverse complement strand
TCTGGTCGACGTGTTGCAGCGCGTGGCTGACCATCCGGCAAGTCGGGTCGAGGAGCTCACGCCGAGGCGATGGAAGGAACTCTTCGCCGACGACCCGATACGATCCGACTTGAGCCGGGTAGCGGCCTGACGGTGCAGTTTGACCGCTTACGCAAGAGTCTTCTCGCTCGACGATCCGTCCGCCAATCTCCCTCTGACCATCCTCCTCGATTCCGAGCACCGGACCCGGATCTGGATCGAGGGAATGCAGCTGGGGATGGCGGACCTCGTGAAATCGCGGATCAACCATCCCGACGATTAGAATCCCAGATCTTCGACCCAAATGCCGTTTCTCGGACCGCCGTAAGCCCCAATATCGGAGCGCGCTGCATTGGTGTAGAAAGCCGGCCACCGAGGATCGGAATCGTATATCGCGTCTTCGAGCGTTGGGTCGCCCACATCCACGCAGGGCGAGGCGGGAGCGAGCAACAGATCGAAACCACGATAGGAGACGAAGCGCGGATCCGCGTCGATGTTCCCTTCTCCGCTCCAGCCGCCCTCGATGTTGCAATACCGAACTATCGGTTCCGCTCCACTCAGAACGATCTCTCCAGGTTCGTCGTCCCACAGGATACAGTTCGTCAGAGTCGGCTGAGACGTGACGTGGCAGAAGATCCCTCCAGCCGTTTCGGTGGCCCTGTTTCCAGTGATGACACAGTTGACGAACGTAGGTGTGCAATTGACATAGCAGTAGGAGGCTCCTCCGAGCGCGCTTTGATTGTCCTGGATTACGCAATTCTCGAGCAGGGGCGAAGACTCGACTTTGCAGTAGACACCGCCTGCGCGGATGTCGGCTTCGTTGCTCCGTATCACACAGCCGCGCAGAGTCGGTGACGCGGACCAGCAGTGGATGCCGCCGCCGCTCAGGTGCGCGAAGTTGCGTTCGATCAAGCAGTGCACGATCTCCGCTTCAGAGGAGGAGCAAAGAATGCCGCCCCCGCGGCCTGCGCGACCGTCAGCCATATTGTCGCGAATGATACAGTTTTCAATCAGGGGAGAGGCCCCTGAAGCAACATAGAATCCCGCGCCATAGAAATCGGTGCGGTTGTGTTCGACCACGCAACCTCGTATCGTCGGCGAAGCCTGGAATGTGAGAACGATTCCGCCTCCGGCATCGCGGTTATCGGCGCCGCGCACCGTAAACCCCTCGATCACCGCGGCGCGGGTTTCGCCCGATGAGAGCGCAATTCCGTGGGGCGCTCCGCCGCATTCGATCTTGGTGGCTGCGGCGCCGCCCTCCCCGAGCAGCACCAGGTCTTTGCCGAGAAAATCGAGAGTGTTGTTCCCGGAGCCGGAATATGTGCCGGGCGCCACGAGCACGGTATCGCCCGCGAACGCGGCGGCAAGTGCGGGCTGGATCGTTCCGTAGTCACCGGGAACGCGAAGAGTGGTGGCGGGTGCGACCATGAGGTCCACTGCCGCGAGGGCGAGTACGATCGATCCCGCGGATCGGCGGTTGTTTGGGGGCATCTCGGGATTCTCCGTCGGGTTTTCTGGTTGGTTGTCACCGCCACCAAGAGCCGTTCTCCGGCCCTCCATACGCACCCATGTCCGAACGGGGCCCGTTCGGTAGTCCGTCCGGCCATCGCGGAGCGCCGTCATGGAGCGCGTCTTCGAGATTCGGGGTGCCGGTGTCGATACAGGGTGAGCCGGGGCGCAGCAGGACGTCGAAGCCCGCGGCGCTGAAAAAGTGCGGATCCGCATCGATGTTGCCGGCTCCAGGCCAACCGCCTTCGATGTTGGAATAGACGACGGTTGGAGGGAGCTCGTCCCAATCGAGAGACGAAGGACTGTTGTCGTAGAGGATGGTGTTGCGGATCCAGGATCGTCCTGTAACGATTTCCAATGCGGCATCTGAGTTGGAGGTGTTTCCCGCGACTGTGCAGTTCTGGAGGAGCAAGTATACGCCTCGCCATCTGATGGCGCTACTGCGACCGGATTCGCCCCCAATGACTACACACGACTCGAGAAGAGCGACGCCACTGCCGTAGATCGCGTCGCCACCATCCCAGGCGTCGTTGTCGTTCACTGTGCACCCAATCATGTGCAGTCGGGAATGCAACGAGAGGATTCCGCCGCCCAATCCTTCCGCGTGGTTGTTGTCGATCGCACACCCCACGAGTAGTGCCTCAGACCGGCCGAGACTCATTCCCCCACCGGAACAGCTGATAGTCACGGACTGATTCCCAACGATGCGGGAGTTCCTGATATCGAATCTGCTCCGAAAGGCCGCGATGCCGCCACCTTCACGACCTTCATCGATGGTTATGTTATCTCGAATCACGGTGTCTACGATTTGGACCGAAGAATCCTCAGCCAGAATGCCGGCCCCGTCACCTTGAGTGATATTCGACTCGATGCGGCAGCCGACGATCCTGGCGGTTGATTCGGAAAGAGAGATACCAGCTCCCTTGCTCCCTACCTGGAACTCCCGGATTCGGCAACCGCGGAGCTCGATCGCAGCGCCGTCGACATCGATGCCACGATGCGAGTCGTACCAATAGCTCCCCACCAGCAAGCAGCGATCGACGACGGGTCGCGATCCGGCGGCAACGGTCAAGGCGGTGAGGAGGGGAGGCGACCCCCTCAGCGCGATTCCCCTCAAGATCGAGAGCGTGTCCTCACCGCTCGAAAAGACCACGGCCCGTTCGCCTTGCGCTTCCACGACCGTCGCCTCGACGACCACGCTGTCGTCGGGAGCTGTTCCCGAGACGGTGATCTTCTTGCCGGCGAAGTTCAGCTCCCCCTCCAGATAGGTGCCGGGAGCAACCAACACGAGATCTCCGTCGACGGCGGCGTCCATAGCGGCCGCGATCGAGGCGAAATCGCCTGGAACATCGATCGTGTCGGCGATTGAACATGGCGACCCGCACAGCGCCGCCGCGAGAAGACCGAAGAGAACATCCGATGAGTAGCGCATCGCTTCCGACCTCGCTTTCAAGTTCTTCCCATGGTGACCCCGCACCTCTGGCGTGTCAATGGAGGTTCCGTAGAGTTCGCACAAGAATCACTTCAAGTGAGCTCGTGCGCGTGCGAGGTGGGGCGCATGCCGAACTGCATCGATCGAGGCGCAGAGAGGGCGTCGCGTTCGGGCATGCGGAGCCACTGGGCGGGCCTGGCTGCGAAATGCGGTTGCCCGCCGGTCAGTGCTCGGTCCTGCGGGAATTCTCTCTTATCGAAAAGTCGGTTCCAGCGAGGTTTCCTCTATCATCGAGGGGGGCTTGGAGCAGTGAGCTGATACCGATCTGAATCTGTCGGCGTTTCCTTGTCGGCGACGGCATACATATCCGACCGCGGCCGATGCGGGAAGATCGCGACCAGAGTGGGTGCCATCAGAAACCGGCGGCTATTCTCACGGGCGCGAGGAGCGGGTCGCCGGAGTCATCGAGATTGGCGACAAATAGGATGAGGCTCTCGCCGCTCCATTCGGCAGTGCCGTCGCAATCGGCGACAAAAGTCGCGCAGGTACCGGTCGCGGGCCAACGGATCCCTGGAAGCACGGGATCGGAATCGCCGTCGATCCTCCATGATAGATAATGGTGTCGCTTTCGACCCTGAGCAACGCGACGTCTCGAATCAGAGTGGGGTAGGCCACCTTGAACGCCTCGGCCTCGGCGCGCCAGCGGACGGCGGGACGCGCTTCGCGGATGAGGGGATGAGGCAATGAGCGACTGGCGCGGATCTCACCCTGCCGATCGCCGAGCACAGTTTCAGAGCTGAACCCCTGGCGACTCATCACGAAGTATCGTTCGATCTCGGCGAGCCAGATCACGTGGTAGTGATACTGGTCGATGTCGGAAATGAGCCGCCGCGTAGGTCCGACCTGCACGCCGGTTCCGCTGAAGAGAAGCATCGATCCCGAGAGCTCGGAGCCGTTGCCCCAGACCACCATGGCGCTCCGGTCCGCGTCGGATGCAGCGACCAGCCACCAATTGTCTTCGTCGGCTGCGCTCAGGTCGATTCGACCTAGGAGCCTGTGAGGTCGAACAGGGCAACTTCGATCATGGCTGCCTGGGCCGGCGGCGCCTCGTCGGCATAGGCAACCACGAAACCATCACGCAATGCGGCCGTCGAAACGGAATGCTGGGAGCTCTCTCCACCCGCGACGATCCACTCGGCTCGCTCGACGTCGCCTCGGGCATCGTGCAACACCGCGCGCACATCGATCGTTTGTCCCGTGCCGTCTTCCCACGCCGTTAGAAAAAGACCTCGCGCTTCAACCGGGTCGACCGGTTCCTGGGCACCGTCGCTTCCGGTGCCGATGGCGCGCAAGGGGGGCATCTCTGGAAGGAGCACGGCTTGTTCGAAGTGAATACGTTGCACATAGATGTCGTGCTCCCAAGGGGCGTGCGCGGAGCTGGACCATGCGAGAAGGTAGCGGAGGGCACCCGCCTCGCTGAAGGCGTTGACGGCGACGCCGTGCTGGGCGTCGCGGGGATCCGCTGGGTTGGCCGCACTCGCCGAGATCGCCGCGAGCCAAGGCAAAAGGGTGTAGGGGATCATGACTGAATCCTAACAGAATTCGAATCAGCCTATTTCGTACGAAGTGCGAGGGGAAGGGCGGCGAAACGTCGGGTTACTCTTGCGTCGGCGCTCACCCACCTCGGTCAATGCGCAGAAGCAAAACATGTTCAAGATAATCGGCCGCGCCTCGTTCTTCGCCGCCCTTCTCTTCGCGACGAGCATCCCGCCGGCGACGGCTTCCGTCGGCGTGCCGCCACCTGGCGACGCAAACGAGCTGAGGAACGAGCATCTGCGACTTCGCATCAGCCCCAATACGGAACACGCCGCCCCCGTGTGAAGGTTACGATGGCGGCAACGAAACTTTGGAGTCCCACCATGACCCTTCGAGACCTTTCTCCCCTACTCATCCTCAGCTTTGTCGCCGCACCCTGCTCGGCCGACGACTTCGAGATCAACCTCGGCCGTGGTCCGGTTCTGGTCGAGGAGCCGCAATCGTACGATCCGGGCGTGCCGACCCCTTTGGTGGTTCTTTTGCACGGGTATGGAAGCAGCGGGCAGGGCCAGGAGGATTACCTGAAGTTCAGCCCGCTCTCGGAGGAGTTCGGCTTCTTCTACATGTACCCCGATGGAACCGTGGATGAAGGCGGCGACCGCTTCTGGAACGCGACCGACGCGTGCTGCGATTTCTACGACACGGGCATCGATGATTCCGCGTACATTCGCGCATTGATCGACGAGACTAAATCGCTACGCAATATCGACGACACGCGGGTTTTTGTCGTTGGACATTCGAACGGTGGCTTCATGTCGAGCCGGCTGGCCTGCGATCATGCGGAGACGATCGCAGCGATCGCCAACTTCGCTGGATCGAGCTGGAACGACCCGAGCCTCTGCGAGCCCTCCGCGCCGGTGCATTCGCTGAGGATCCACGGAACCCTCGACACCGTCATTCGCTACCGTGGTGGTTACATCGAAGATGCCGGCTTCTACCCCGGTGCGATTCGGAGCTCGATCCACTGGGGCCGCTACAACGATTGTGCGCCCGTGGTCGATCAGTCCGCTCCGCCCATGAATCTGGACTGGCTCGTGCCCGGAGCCGAGACCCACATCGCCAAAGCCGAAGTCGGCTGCGAGCTCGGAGGAAGTGTCGAGCTCTGGGAGATGCGACGCTCTTGGCACATCCCCCTGGTGACCTCGAGATTCAGCCGCGGTATCGTAGAGTACTTCTACGCTCATCCGAAGCCGTAGATGAGAAAGAAGTCGTCGTCGGCCAAGCCGACCAATCGAATCATGGATCCCGGCTCGTTCCTCAGTGATCACTCCCGCAGCTTCGACGCATTTCGATACGTCTATCCAGTGGTGAGCAGACGTAGCGCCGGACTTTCCGTCGGCGTCAACGTGAATCCCAACAAAGTATGTAGCTTCAGCTGCCGCTACTGCCAAGTGGACCGCGGCTCACCCGCGGCCTTGGCCCGCGTCGACCTCGATCTGCTGTTCGATGAGGTCGACGCGCTGCTCGACCTGGCCCAGAGCGGACGGATATTCTCTCATCCGCGATTCGAACACACACCGGAAGAATGGAAGCGACTGAACGATGTCGCCTTCTCCGGCGATGGCGAACCGACGAGCTATCCACTGCTCGGCGAGGCGATCAGCGGTGTGCAGAACATCTTGGATGAGCGCGGTGCCGGCCACGTGAAGACGATCGTGCTCACCAACGGAACCCGTCTAGGCGATGCCGAAGTGCGCGCTCGCCTAGAGGTGCTGGCGGCGCGGCCCTACGAGATCTGGGTGAAACTCGACGCGGGCACGCAGACATATTTCGAGACGATTTCTGGAAAGAAACTGGCCCTCGATCGCATTGTAGACGGTATCGCGACCCTTGCCCGTACCCTCGAGGTAACGATCCAGTGCCTGGTACCGACACTCCACGGTAGCGATCCTGGGGACGACGAGATCGTCGCCATCGCCGATCGCGTCCGGTTCATCGCCAACCAGGGCGGTCGGGTGAAGCTGGTGCAGCTCCACACGACGGCGCGACGCCCGGCTCATCCCGAAATCGGTCGCGTATCCGACGATCGCCTGGAGTGCATCGGTCAACTCTTGCGCACGCGACTCGATATGCCGGTTGCGATCTATCCGGGAAGAGACTGGGAATAGTCTCGTTCGCGCGACAGCTATCTGGCACCCGTCTTCATTGCTCCCCAACTTCGCTCTTGGACTCTCGTCTGCTCGCAATAGTCGTTCCAGTTCGTATCGATCCGTTCTCCTTCAACGATGTTGTCGGTGCATGTGTCGCTGAGCCCGGGACAGGACCCTTCGTAACTGATGACGATCTGTTGATCGAGAACCATCGTCTCACCGGAGAGAGTGCCGTCGAAATCCCAGTCTACTTGGGCCGTACAGCCGGGAAACACCTCGAACGATCCGGCGCAGGTAGCGATAATTCGATCGCCGGTCGCCGTGCCGGTGCAGGTCACATCGATGGTGCCGCCGGACTCGATGATCCCTTCGATCGAAGTTCCGGGGCAGATCGTGTCGGTCGTCGCCGTCTCGCTGATCAGGTCCCCCGATTCACATTCTCGGTTGACGCTATCCATCTCCCAGATTCCGCCCCATTCCACCGGGAAGATCACATCGGCCGGTGCTACGCCCGAGACGATCGCAAGCAAGAGTAGAGACAGCGGAATACAACCCGGCGTTGGAAACTTGAGGATTCGTACTGACATGATCGAAGCTCCCTGTTCTTGAATCGCCGTGCGGAGCGGGGAGGAGAGTGGATGTGCTGCAAGTCGGGCGGAAATGCCGATCGCGTTTCATCAAGATCGGACATTTTCGCACAATCGGGTTCAGCCGTAGCGGCCGACCGGAGTGTCAGTCCAAATAGCCAAGAGCCCGGAGGCGGGCGGCGGTTGCCGGATCCAGAGACTCGTCCATCGCCCCATCGGAGGGCGAAAAGGATCCGATCCACTGCTCGATTTCCGCCTCGAGTCGACGTGCGATCGTGTCGTGCGGGCTGTAGAGGTTGTGGGACTCCGACGGATCTTCGCTCAGATCGTAGAGTTCGCAATCAAAACCGGTATCGCTTGGAATGCGGATCAGCTTCCATTCCCCGGAAATGGCGCAGAGCCAGTTCCCGGCGATCCCGGGCACGGGGCGGCGGGGATCCTCCGCGTAGAAGTTCCGACCGGTCTCGGCGAGCAGCACCGGGGGGGGCGGTTCGCGCGCACGAGGATCGAGATTCCGACCCGGGAGATCGCGGTCCAGGCCAACCGCGCCAAGCACGGTGGGATAGATATCCGTGATCGATGCAAGCTCGTCCACCCGGGCGCCTCCGCCCGTACCGCCCGGGAAATGGACCAGCAGAGGGATTCGCAGGGTCGGCTCATAGAGGTACTCGCCGTGTTCGAAATAGAGATCATGTTCTCCGAGGCTCTCCCCATGGTCCGACGCCAGCACGATCATCGCGCTGTCGATCAGCTCCAGGGCGCGAAGACGCTCGAGGAACTCACCGACGATCTGGTCGGTATAGCGAATCTCCGCGTCGTAGAGAGAGATTGCCCGGGGCAGCCCCTCGGCGTTCAGTGAGCTCTGGAAAAAGACCTCACCAAGAGAGAGCTCCCGCCGGCTCAGCCGCTCGTAGAGATCGAAGTTGCTGCCGCCACCGGGCGGCGCGAAGGCATCGTCCCAAGGGGCGGGAGGTACATATCGAAAATGCGGATCCCAAACGTGCAGCCAGAGAAAAAACGGAGCTCCTTGGTTCTCTTCCACCCATTCGATGGCCCGCGAGGCTCGGAATCGGTCCCGGACTCGGGATCTTCTTCCCATTCAACGAGACTCTGAGATAGACGTACATCGTCAAAGAGCAAGCTCCCCTGGGTCTTTCCCCGCTTTCCTAGCGCCGCTCCGAGACGCAGCCCGCGCGTGCGCGACGATGTTTCGAACTCGTAGCGGATCGGTACCCAATCGTCGCTACCCCCTTCGCTCCATGGCAGGTTTCGATGCCAACGGAGGAGACCGCGGTTCTTTTGCGGCGCAGGATCGCCACCGTGAAGTTCGCTGAACTCGCCTAGATACACAGTTCCGTAGATCCGGGCGTCCACGGGTACCAAGAGCGTCGACTTCACCCAAGCTTCCAGACGATAGCGAACACCGGGTCGAACGGGTAGGCGAGTTTGCGCCTCCAGCTCAGCACCCTCCCGATCCGATTCGAGAAGAAACGCCCCTCCCCCCCCTCGCCCCCAGGCGGCGGAAAGCCCTGCTCGACCTTGCCCCTTGGCGATCCGGATCTCCCAGCCCGCTGCCCCTTCGTCGCCTTCGAAATCCCAACTCGCGACGGGGAAGCACGGGTGGTCGTCCGCCGAAATGCCGCTACCGGGTCGAAGATTCACTCGAATCCGCTCCGGCGCGTCGAGCCAGCGATCAGGGACCGCCGGCTCCTCGCCGATGCCGAGACAACAATGCGCGGTCAGGGTCCATTCAGTGCCCTTCCGGCATCGAGCTCGTGAAGAATCTTCTCCGCGCGCGCGCCGCTCCTTGGGTGGCCCGATCGCGGGCGAACTCAGTGAGTCGCAGATACTCGTCAAGCTCCCCGCGCGCGATGGCCTCGCGTGCGAGCTCTAGCTCGAGCAAGGCGAGATAGAAAAGTGTCGCGCGACAGTCCGGGTCGAACTCCTCAGTCGCCATTCTCATTACCGATTGCAGCGCCTTTCGTGCTTCCTCGTGTTGCCCGCGTGAGCGAAGGACGAGCGCCAAGAGCCAACACGATTGCGACATCCCACGAACGCCTGCTGGACCTCCCGCCCCCCCTCTCGGATGAGCACGATTCTCCGAGACCTGTCATGAGGGTCGGCGCAACCGGCGCCACAGGCCGCCTTCCTGGAATGCGTCCCATCCCCACCGAAGCCAAGAGACCAATGCCGACGCCAGCCAAAGTGCCCATGCCAACATCAAGCCTCTGTAGAACAGGATCGGCACCGACACGATCGAAAGGGTCGGCAGCGCGTGATCGGAGCGGTCGATGAACCAGCGCAGTGTCGATCCGGCCGAGCCGTTCCCCGCAATCTGCATATCGGGTTGACTCAGCAAGCCTTGCCGCACCGACTCGAAGAGTCCGGCGAGCGCAACCAGAGTCAAGATCGCGATCGCAATCTGTCGCAGATCGAATCGCCCCGGGGAGAGATCGGGAGTCCGTTTTCGCCATCCCAGGACGAAGAGCCACGCCGGCACGAGCATTGCAACCACGAGCTCAGCCTGCGTCATGCCAACCCCCAAAAGCGCCCAGTGGCGGAATCTCAGCGGGGTCCACGGACTTCTTCCCAAAACTGTCGCCACCAGGAATGCAATCACCAAGAAGCTCCAGAAGAGCACGGCGGGGCCCGACTGCCGTCGACTCGCGAAGAGGATCCATCGGCTGGGGGGGAACTCCACCTCGATCTCAGCGTTGACGCTCTCGGTACCCACGTCGATCGAGGGGGTAGTGTAACGTGCTCCGATTTCGCCCGGCTCCCTCCAGTCGATCGCGACCTTCTGCTTGCCCGGCTTCAAGGAGATCGATACAACTCGCCCTTCCTGTCGAATCGGCTGCTCGGATCCGCCCACCTGGACTCTCTGCGCGCGGGCACCATCGGGCAGAGTAATCGACTGCGTACCGCCTCGGCTCGTTCGCACGGTGAGAACGAGCGTCGCATCGCTCGCCCGACTCCCAGGGCGAACGACGAGCTCGCTGTGATCGATCGTCATGCTTCGACCCGAGATCGCCTCCGGGCGCATGACCCTGATTTCCAGCTCCTCTCCCGGCCAGGGTCGCCACTCGCGCGCAACATCCTCCTTCGGAACGTGGATCGGGGGGATCCCTTGGAACTCCACATGCCAGAGCGGGCTGGAATCGATCCGCCAGGTCTCGGTCCATTCGGTGGAATCGGGAGCCCGTAGAGCGAGCACGCTCTGTCGAGCCAAGAGAGACGACCATTCCCGGGTTCCTTCTTTCGCTCCCAGAGTGACCTGCACCCGCCCGTCTTCTACGCGATGTCCCTCGGTCGTGACCGATTCGCCGGCCAGCAAGGGCACCGCGAGCAAGATGGCCGATCCAAGGGGCGTCACCCGGATCACACGTGTTTCGACCTTCCACTCGAGTCCCAATGAGATCGAACGCTCGATGCGGACAAAGGGCGGCAGCGACTCCGAAACGAGGTCGCCCGTCTCCCCCTCTCCACCGGCACGAATTCGGGTGAGCTGCAGATCGGTTTCGGCCATGCCGTCGTCGTGCACTCCCTCCACATTCCCCCCTCGCGCTTTCCCCTCGACGCGTGCGGGGCGCATTGGGAGCGGAATCTGCACGACATCGAGTGTCGAGATGGGCCCCTTCAGCATCACTTGGTGCCGCCCCCGAGCGAGCGCGAGACTCAGCGTTCCATCTCTTTCGCGCGCCATCGCTTCCGCTTCCGTGCCATCCACCAACACTTGTGTCGGCATCCAGCCTTGGGGGTCGCCCGGAAGAGGGATGGCTGTGGGAATCTGCGTATGCGCCTCGAGACGCAGGATCAGAACACCGGGGTCGGCCTGAAGTCGCATTCGTCCGATCGATGCACAGTTCGGCGCACAATCGGGCGGCGCCAACAATCGACGCCGAAGATCCTCGAGCAACTCGGGATCCGGCGAACGCCCGTCGTGGGAGGCAAGCTTGGAGACTCCGTCATGCCCGGTCTCTGATGCCGCTGCCGCCGCGGGGGCGAAAAGGAGCGCAAAGAGAACAGCCGCTACCGCAGCCTCGCTCCCCACTCCTCGCCTTCCGCCCCGTCGCGCTCCAATGCCGAGTGTGACGAGCACGAGTGCAGCCGTCAGCAAGATCCGCATGAACGAGAGGACTAGGTTCATGCCTGGCCCCAGAAGAGCGAGGCTCACGACCTGGTCTTGTGCAACCGGACCGCTCCAATGAAGCGATACTCCTTCCCATGACCAATGAGGGAGACCCGGCCCAGTTTGAACGATGGCGTTTGGATCGACCCCAATCTTCTGTTCGTAGCTGACCTTCCTGGGTCTTGGCGCGGCATGTGGAACTCTCTGCTCGGCCGTCCCCTCTGCCGGCAACTCGAATTCGGGACTTGCGTCGGGATCAGCCACCGCGAAAGAAACCGATCTCGCGGAAGTGATCGGAGGTGGCGGCGGACCCCCTCGAGCCGGGCTGGACCGCTCCAGTGCCGGGTACATGCCGTGCAGACCTTGTTGCACGACGAATAGAAGCGAGAGCCCGACCAAAACCGCAAGGCCCAACATTCGCGCGCCGCGAACCACGTTCGCGAACGATCCGGCCGGCAGCATTCTCACCAGAGCTTCGGCGATCAGAACGTAGGCCCAGATCCATCGTGGCGCCTCGGGCTCCGAAAGGGTCAACGCGAGGGTTATCAGGGCTAGTGCCCCCGAAGGGAAGCCCCACAAGCGCGTTACCGCCGCGGCGAGAATGAGCATCAGAAACAGATCCAGGAGAGTCCACTGATTCACCCATGTGTTCTCGACCTGATCGACCCCTCTTGCGTGGATGAGGCGCCACCCCGGCGGCAGATTCAATGTTGCGTCTACGGAACGGAAATCGTGAGACCAGCCAACCGCCGGAAGGCTGGCTGCCGAACCCTCGTAGCGGCTCTCCGCGACCATATCGATCGAAGAGCTGCGCAGCTCGACGCCCGAAACCCCCTCTCCTTCTCGATCGAGTCGCGTGATGAGCTGGTCGCTTCCCCCCGCCGCCACCCGGCCCAGCAGCGTGGGCGGCGCCATCACCAGTCGCCAGCCGGCATTCAGCGTTCCGACGATGCGGTCCTCGATCGTGTAACCGCCGCCGTCGAAATCGAGCCACAATCGACGCGTCAGATCGAGCTGATCGGGAGCAGGGTCGGAATCCCCCCTGCGGTGCTCGACGAATTCGAGTTTCTCGCCTGGACGCATCCGGTAGGCAGGCAAGACCTTCCATTCGTCGGGTAATCGAGTTTGCTGCGGATCGAGGGCGGGGGCCCCTTCGAGATCGACGATCCGCAGGTCCGGGCGGGCATCGAACACCCAGACCTCATCCTCGACCCAGGCCGGCCCGTCCGACAGACCCAGAGAGGATGTGCGTCCAAACATCGCGCGCGAGTAGCCTCAATGTCCAGGACCCCGGCCGCACCTGCACCCGAAGCTTGCCGTCCTGTTCGAGGCGAGCCGGCAGCGAAGCGTGGAGGGACATCGGAACGAGGCCTTCGAGCAACGCGGGACCGAGCAGCTCTTCCCTGTTGCGACCCGAGACACGAACCTCGACCTGAGTCAAGACGAGGAGCGGCACTTCGTCGATGATGCGCCGCTGGACGACCAGATCGAGTCGGTTGGTGGAATCCTCCTCGCCGAGACGCTTCTGGAGGTAGATGTTTCCTGCTTCGTCACGGTGGGGAAATGCGATCTCGTCACCGCGGAGCTCCAGCGACACCAGTCCGGTTTCGGAGGGAATCCGGACCGCTTCGGGCAGTTCGCCCCATTCGAACTTGCCGCGCAGAACGTGGGACCCGGCCCCCAGGGTCACGCCGTGCCTCCCCTCCCGCTGGTGCACAATGGCCAGATTGCCATCGACCCGCACATCGAGCGGGCGCCGCCGGGCGTCTCCGGGCAGGGGCACGAACGATTCCCGCTCCAATTGCCACCCCTGTTCGAACTCGCCGCCACCGTCATCGACCCGGAGCTCCAACCTCGAAGGCCAAGCGCAACGTGTCTCGTCGGCACCGTAGAGCCGCGTACACATCGCTTTCTCGTCCTCCCAGAGGGCCCAATCGATCCAGTCCTCCAGCTGCTCCGGAACGAGATTGCGTGGAAGTGGATCGGCGCTCGCGAGAAAGGGAGCGCCCACGAGCAGGGCGACGAGATTCAGGACGAGTCGATGGATCATTTTCATCTCCTGCGAGCGAGTTGACGATCAGTCTACTTCGCGCCGGAGACCTTTCGGTCCTCGATGACCGACCGCGGGGAGAGCCGGGCTCCGCCGATCTGCTAGAGTTTGGGTTCTGTGTCGATCGGCTCCCTGCCGCCGAGCCCACGAGGATTCCGCATGACCTACGCCCGGGCGCTCGACTCCCAAGTGATCGCTCTCGATCTGCACAGCCTCCTCGAGGAGCTCGATCCGAGTGTCTGGCAGGCCGAGCTGACCGCCGCCTTTCGCGCCCGGCTCGAGGAGGTCGAGGAGCGGGTGGCGGCCCTATTGGAGGCGTCGAAGAGCCATCCGCAAGCTGAGCTGACCGGGCGCCTCAGCGAGCTGCTCGAGGTGTTGCGCGCGAACACGCCGACCCTCCCCCCCGGTGTGCAGGTTGCCGAGCTACGCGCCGACTGGATGGCCTTTCGCTCTCAACTGGTCGACGCCTACGCGAGCCTCTCTTTCGATCTCGAGGCCTGGTCGATCCACGTTCCGAGCCTGCGCCCCACCAACTACGCCCGCAATCTCTACCATCTGGCGAACGGAGTCACGGCGCTCATCTTCATCGAGCTGGTGCTGCCGCCCACCGGCCTGGTCGTGATGGCTGCGCTTCTGGCGGCACTCGCCTGGACCCTGGAGCTCGGGCGGCGACGCAGCAAGTTCCTGCAACGGGTTCTGATGGCGCTCTTCGAGCGCGTGATCCACCCTCACGAGCGGCTGCGCGTCAACTCCGCCACCTGGTACGCCACCGCACTTCTGGTGCTGGCGCTGTCGAGCCCGCCGATGGTCTGCGCCCTGGCGGTTTCGATCCTCGCTCTGGCCGATCCCGCGGCTGCGATCGTCGGGCGACGCTGGGGTCGAATCTCTTTGATTAACGGCCGCTCGCTCGAAGGTAGCACCACATTTTTTGTGATCGGGTCGGTGACCGCCTTCGCGGTTCTATCGGTGTTCCACGGTGGGCTCGGAGTGGGATCGGCGGTCTTGGTAGCCGCCGGGGCCTCGGTGCTGGCCGCGCTAGCCGAGCTGGTGAGCAAGAGGATCGACGACAACTTCACGATTCCGTTGTCGGCTGCCGCCGGGGCGACGCTGGTTTTGGGGATGCTCGGGTGGATCTGAACCCGTGCGATTCGCGACCCGGGTTGCCGTGTAGGCCTGGATTCCGGCTTTCGCCGGAGAACGAAAGAAGCACGCCGACCCGCGGCTTCGGTCTTGCGGAGCCGTTGGGCGGGCCTGGCTGCGAATGGCGGTGAAAAGCCTGTCAGTGCGCGGTCCCCCCGGGAGGTCTTCGATTCGATTGTCGGTAGACCCGCTCTCCCTCGACAAAGGTCTGTTCTACCTGAATATGCCGCAACTCACTTGGATCGCGGTCGAACACCTCCCAGGGATCGCGGTCGAGGATCACCAGATCGGCGGATCGTCCTCGCTCCAGAGTACCTGTTCGGAAGGCGTGCCCGTGGATCAGCGCGGGGCGCGAAGTGTGGGCGGACAGGGCGTCGGTCAGAGTGATGCTCTCTTCGGCGATCCACGGAGAATTCTCGGCACTTTCCAATCGGGTCACCGCCGCTTCGATCCCTTTCCATGGGTGGGGAGTTTCTATCGGGGCGTCCGAACCGAAAACCAAGATCGCTCCACATTTCTGGATGGTACGATACGGGTAAGTCCACCGTTTGGCCGTGGGATTGGGCAAGTTGCGTTCGACGATTCCTCGGTCGGGCCACATATGCGAGGGCTGTCCGCTGAAGATCAACCCGCGTAGGTCGTGGCGGGCAAGAATCCGTTGCGAGAGCAATTGTGCGTGCTCGAGTCGGTGGCGGGTTCCCGGCGGCCATTTTCGCCCTTTCAGACAGCGCAACGCCTGCTCGACCGCCCGATCACCGATTGCGTGCATGACCGCCGGCAGATTCTTTGTCGCGCAGGCGTCGAGCCACCGCCCGAGCTCGGTGTCGCTCAAACTCAAGATTCCTCGACCGCCGCCGCGCGCATAGGGTGTGGTCACGGCAGCGGTGAGCGAGCCGAACGAGCCGTCGAGGAAGATCTTTGCGCCGCCTATCCCCAACCAGTTCGGGATGGTTGCGTGGAAGGAATCGGCGATGACCTCCAGCTCCCCGGCTTCGGGAAGTACAAGGTTGCAGAGCACCCTGACCCGCTCTTGCGACCGAGCCTGGTGCCGCAGCAGGAGTTCGAGATCACTGCTCGTCTCTTGGGTATGAACAGCGGTGATTCCGCAGCCCCAGAGATGGCGCACGAAGGAAGCGAGTGCGCGCTCCTTTTCCGTATCGGCGAGTGGTGGCAACAACATTTCCCTCAGATAAAAGACGTCTTCGAATACCAGGCCTGATGGCCGCCCGTCATTCCGTTCCACTTGGCTCTTGACGGGGAGCCTCGGTAGTGCCTCGAGACGCCTCAACGCCGACGTGTTCAGCCAAGCGGAGTGACAATCCTTGCTCACCAAGAAAACCGGATGGTCCATCGTTGCGGCATCGAGAAGCGCGGAAGAGAGGGGACCTTCCGTCAGGAGTGATTCGCGCTCCCAGCCGTACCCGGTGATCCACTCGCCGGCTCCGCGGGAGGCGGCACGGTTGGCGACAATGTTGATGAGCTGATCGAGCGTGCCGATATCACGCAAATCGATTGCCGCGAACTGCTGAGCCGCGAGGATCATATGCACGTGGCTGTCGCAGAATCCCGGCAGAAGCGGTCGACCATCCAATTCCACGATTTCGGCGCCGCGTGTCCGTGCTCGATCGAGCCCCTCAACCGGTCCGACGTAGTCGATCGATCCTCCACAGCAGAGCACGGCGCCCGCGTCGAGGCGCGGCCCGAGCATCGTGTGGATCGGGCCGCCGCGGAAGAGGGTGAGGGGAGGGGCATTGGTCATGGCGGACCTTTTCGAGGCGAATTGCGCGGACCTTCCAGGAGGAGCTCGCCGATGGTACAACCCCGGCGACCACAGTCCATATCGAGAATCGTAAAAACAGATTGACGCGGCGTAAGGGCGGATCTATCTTGGGGTTCGATGGCTATCGAATTAGCCATGTTACTAGTGTTTCGACTCTCATGATAGCGAACTGGAGCCCTTCATGCGCAATCGACTCGACGAGGCGAGGCGCTCGTTCGAATCGGATCTCGACTCCATGCGCTCAGCCACTGCGATCGAGACTCGGAAGGACGAAGACCAAGTCGTCCTGGCCCGCGTGGGCTCGAACGTGCTCGACATCGCAGGCACGGTCTTCACGAAGATGTACCGCACTTTCGTCGAAGGAGAGGATTCGGCCATCGGACGGCGATTGGCGAAACCGCTCGACAGTGCACTCCCTCCGGCGAAGAGATTCCACCGGGCCTATTGCGATTTCGTGAACGAGATGTTGGTGCGATGGAACGAGAAGGCGGAGAAGGACGAGCGTTTCGGCCGCCACCGTGAGCGTCGAATCGCTCTCGTCCAGATCGGCCGGATGGAGGCAGTGCAAGATCGGTTCGAGCATCATTTCGGAAAGCTGGCACGCGATGAAGAGATCGGTGATGTCTGATCCTCTGACCCTGTTCAAGGCGCTCGCGCACCAGTCCAGGCTCTCTCTGCTCGCCGCACTTCTGGAACAGCCCACCTATGTTGAGGTCCTGGCCGAGCGACTCAAGCTTTCGGCATCTACCGTCTCATTCCACCTGAAGAAGCTCGAGGCGGCGGGCCTGGTGTCCTCGCAGCGCGATCAGTACTACACGATCTTCACGGTCGACCGCACGATCTTGGAGCAATCCCTGCGGGATCTCGTCCGCCCGCCCAGGCGCGAACTGGCGGAGCAGGAGAAGCGCGAGAAAAAGTATCGCCAGAAGGTTCTCGACGCCTTCTTCCGCCACGGCAAGCTCCGCAGCATTCCGGTCCAAAGGAAGAAACGAATGATCGTGCTGGAGCAGATCGTCCAAGCCTTCGAGCCCGGGCGAATCTACCCGGAAAAGGAGGTGAATCTACTCATCGCCGAATACCACGACGACTTCTGCCAAATCCGCCGCGACATGGTGGATGAGCGCTTGCTGACACGCGAGCGGGGCGTGTATCGGCTCGCGACGGAGGTCGAATAGTCGTCCGGATTGAGTGCGATCTCGCTTCCCGAGTCGGCACGCGTTGCGCGCCGGCGCGCTATTTCAGAAGAACCAGCCGAGTTAGGGCTTCCTTTCCCTTCGTTCGCAAAACGGCTGAATACACGCCACTCGCCACTGGGAGGCCGGCACCAGTTCGCCCATCCCATTCCACGACGTGTGCACCTCGTTCCATCGTCCCCTCTACGAGCACAACGACTCGCCGCCCCGCCGCATCGTAGATCATCAGGCTGCTTGGCGCCGATTCCTCGAGGGTGAAAGGGATGAGAGTGCGCGGATTGAAGGGATTCGGCGCCGCGGCGCCCATCCCGAACTCGAAGGATCGAGGCGTGGGGGGCGTCTGGTCCATCGATGGATATTCGCCTTCCTCTGTAGATCGGGCGATCGCTGACCCGTCGCTCCCACCTTCCCCTTCAGCCTTGCGCGTAATCTCGATCGCTCTTCGGCTTACGGGGGACCCTTCGATCACCTCTCCCGCTGGAGAGGTCGGAAGCGCGTTTCCGCGCGTGCTCGTCATCGATTGCACCTGCAAAGTGAACCGTGTCACCGGACCCACGCTGACCGCGGGTCTCGATGCGACCGCAACCAAATTGTCCCCACCTCCGTTCATCGGCGCGGTCTCGGCCGACTCCGTGCCAGCCGGCGTGGCGGCACCGAGAG
>NYZA01000160.1 GCA_002686955.1 Gemmatimonadota bacterium | reverse complement strand
GCGAGGCCGACGGTGCTGCGGGGGGAAAGGTCGACCGCTCCCGCCACGACGAAGGCCGAGGGTCCTCCTCTCCATCGCCCCCGCTCGAATTCGCGGCTGGGATCGTCGCGGGACGAATTGAAGCCGTCGAATACCGAGGTCCGCTGGGCGGGTCGGGCCCGGTGGTAGCCGAACGAGAAGACCAGCCCGCCGCGGTAGGTCGGCACGGGCAACACGAGGTGCGCTTCGGTCAGATCGGTCGAATAGAGCTCATCGCGCGCGTCGCGGCCGAAGAAGCTGCTCTCCTGCTCGCGTAAGGTGCCCGCCAGCGTGGCCGAAATCTCGATCCGCCGGACGGCCGTGAGCCCCGCCGGGTTGGCGAGGTCGCTCGATCCGTCACTCGCCAGCGCGACCCCCTCGATCCCCATAGCCAGGGCGCGAGGAGCCGGCGCGATCCGGTCGGTGGCCGAGAACTCGCCGGTGTCGACGTCGATCGGCTCGTTCGCCATTGCCGGGCCGGTACAAACGACCATGGCGGCGCTGAGAAGCACCAGAACGGAATCAGTCTGCATCTGGGCGCTTCTTCTGGATCCTCTTGCTATTGCGCCGAACCGCCGGCGCGTCGCTCACCGTTCCGCCGTCGCGGACCTCCGTCTCCTCCTCGGCTTTCTGTGCTTTGCGGCGGCGCGTCTTGCGCTCGGGTGGCGCCGGGGCGGCCGTAGCGGGGACGGCCGGGGCGGTGTCTTCGCGAACGCGCGGCGGGGGAGGGGGCGCGTCGCCGATCGTTCCCACCACCGGACCGCGGGGAGGCGGCGGCTCGTCCTCCCCTTCGTCCGGGAGGTACCACCAGGGATCGCCGTAGTAGTAGTCGTAGTAGGGATCGTAGAGATAGAGCGCGCCCGCGGCGCCGTAGCCGTAGGGGAAGTAGGTCCAGCGGCCGAAAGCCCAGTATGGGTCGGCGAAATGGTGCTCGACCCGGAGCGTCTCGACATCGTCCTCCTCGACCGAATCGGGGGGGCGCAAGGTGGTGTAGCAACCGGTCGTCGAGATCGGAACCAACAGGAGTAACCAGAGGGGGCGCATGATCGAACTCTCGTGCTCGGGGACACCGAAATCCTATCCGACAAGATACGCCACGTCCGTGGGTCGACTACTAAGAATGAGTCTTGTAGCCCTGTCTTTGCCCCTCCATGACCGCGTTCCGACCGTCCTTGAAGTCGGTGCGGTAGTGGTAGTGCCGGTGGATCGACCCGTAGCGCACGCGGCAGAGAACTTCGGGCGCGGGTGCGGCGACTCCAGTGTCGTGGCTCGCGCCGGGCCGCAGGAGATCGAGGGTGAACTCCGGCGTTGGGCCTTCTTCGTTCCGATGAATCGCGAGCTCGATCCCCTCCGCGGCCAGGGCCCCCTCGTTGCTGATGTGGTAGCGGCCGCCTTCGATCCACACATAGATCATCGGGCGTATGACCGCTCTCCGCAGAACGCGAAGCTCTTCGAGCAAATCGACCAGAGGGCCGAAAAGAACCCGCTGGGTGGTGTAAATCGCGGCGATCACTATGGCGAGCAGAACTGCCACAAGGAGGAGTACGCCAGCCTGGACACTCATGGGGGACCCCTTAGGTTTGTCCTACCTTCCATTCTCTCTTATTCGGCCCGAAAACGGTTTTGCTTTCTCGATTGGGGGGCCGAAATCGACCACGTGGGTCCAAGTTCGAGCCTTTCTGGAATGGAGCTAACGATCGATCGTCGGATCGCGGGGTGCGGATTGCGGTTGAGCGAGGAGGCGTGAAGCAGTGCGGGGAGTGGCCCCACGGCTCTTCCTCTCGACTCGGGCTCGCGGCGCGGTATTCGTCTCCGGCCCCGGCACGGCGGTTGCAGTGGACCGCCCCATGGCTGTCTCGATCCTCTCTCTCGGAATCGAAGGCGTCGACGCGTACCCGGTCGATGTCGAGGTGGACTTTCCTGGCGGACTCCCCGGAACAACGATCGTGGGATTGCCCCAGGGCGCTGTTCGTGAAGCGCGAGACCGCGTCGCCTCGGCACTGAGCCAGGCTGCCGCCGGGTGGCCGCAGACCAAGGTGACGATCAACCTCGCCCCGGCCGATCGGCGGAAGGACGGCTCGGCCTTCGACCTGCCGATCGCGGTCGGCGTGATGGTCGCCCAAGGTCTCCTGCCTCCGACGAAGCGCGTGGCCTTCGTCGGTGAGCTCTCGTTGGGCGGGCGCCTTCGTCCGGTCGCCGGTGTGCTCTCGATGGCCATGCACGCCAAGGTGAAGGGGCTGCGATGCCTGGTCGTCCCCGCCGAGAATGCGCCGGAAGCGAGGCTGGTCGAGGGTTTCTTCGTTCTCGCGGCAACCGATCTCGAAGAGGTTCGGGCTTTCATCGCCGCAGGCTGCCCGTTGAGCGACGAGATGTACCGCGCGGGACTTCCGCGGGAAGCGACACGGGATTCGGCCGCCGAGACTGGAGCGGTTTCGGCATCGAGCGATCTTCGCCACGTCGAGGGTCAGCTCTCCGCCCGCAGAGCGCTCGAGATCGCCGCGTCGGGGGGCCACAATCTTCTCTTGGTTGGGCCGCCCGGCGTGGGGAAGACGCTCATCGCCCGTTGCTTGGCGGGGATCCTGCCTCGAATGACGACCGAAGAGGCGGTCGATGTCACGCGGGTGTGGAGCGTCGCTCGCCTGAGCTCGAGCGGACTGATGCGGCGGCGACCCTTTCGCGCACCCCACCACACCATTTCGGCACAAGGGCTCGTCGGCGGCGGCGCCCCGATCCGGCCCGGCGAGGTCACCCTGGCCCATCGCGGAGTTCTCTTCCTCGACGAGCTGCCTGAGTTCAGGCGATCGGTGCTGGAGCTGCTGCGACAGCCCTTGGAAGATCGCAAGGTCGAGCTGGCGCGGGCGCGTGAGAAGATCGTCTTTCCCGCGTCGTTCATGCTCGTCGCGGCCATGAACCCGTGCCCCTGTGGCTATTCCGGTGCTCCGGGGGGGCGCTGTGTCTGCCCCGAACAGAAGATCCGCGCCTATCTGGGCCGCATCTCCGGTCCGCTCCTCGACCGATTCGATCTTCGCGTCGAGCTCTGCTCCCTCTCCGCCGAGGAATTGATCAAGGTCGTGGACTCTCCCGCCGGCTCCGAGCCCTCCGCGACGGTGCGCGAGCGCGTCATGGCGGCCCGCGAGATCAGCGCGTCACGGGGCTCCCCGGGGGGGACCGGGCCCGCGAATGCCGAGCTGGGTCCCGCCGAGCTCGCCGCCGGGCCGGGCCTCACGTTCTCAGCGCGCGAAGTGCTCCGCCAGGCTCTCGCCGGGGGAATGCTCTCGGCCCGAGGCCAGGCGCGCGTGTTGCGAGTCGCCCGCAGCATCGAGGATCTGGCCGCCAACGAGGGTCCGGTACGGGCTGAAGCGCTGGACGAGGCCCTCTCTTATCGAATCTGACCAGCAATTGACCATATGTTCCAGTTGTGCGCACGGGCGTCCGATAAGCTGGACATGCAGAGAGAGGAGTTTTTGCATCATCCTGCCCCGGTGGATTCCACGATGCGGATCGTCCGATAGAGGAGCAGGACACCGATGCCGCGCGATCCGGGTGCGCGGCTTGGCCGTCTGATGGAGTTCCGCATGGACACCGTTCTTGTCTACACCGACACGGGCTCCCGTTCGAGAGTTCTGGATGCCGTCGAGCGGGTGGGCCTGCAGTACGTGGCCCGTTCCGATCTGGATGGGGTCGGGGAGACGCTGTACGGGTCCCCGATCAAGGTGGTCCTAGTCGACTACGGCTACGCCAGCTCAGGCTCCGATCCCGACGTCGTGAAGCAGATGAGTCAGCGATTCCCCTTCGCTCAGATCATCGTGCTCATGCGTTCAGTGGCTCCTCCCCAGACCTACATCGATCTGATCGGGGAAGGCGCGTTCGATGTAATCGCCGACTACCACGTGTCGGAGAAACTGCTGGCGCAGGTCGACCGTGCGTCGGCGGCGGCGCAGTCGTACGCGGAGCACCGGGAGCAAGATCAGGTCGTCAGTGTTTCCGAAGAGGAGGAGTCGGCGGGCGCGCTCCTGGGCGACAGCCCGGAGATGATCGAGATATACAAGACGATCGGACAGGTCGCTCGATCGAATGCGACCGTGCTCATCGAAGGGGAGACCGGGACCGGTAAAGGAGTGGTCGCCAGACAGATCGTCGCCAACAGTCTTCGTAGCGACAAGCCCTTCCAGGTCATGAACTGCGCCATGGGACCCGACACGCTTCTCGAATCGGAGCTCTTCGGCCACGAAAAAGGCGCGTTTACCGACGCGAAGGCCCGAAAGCTGGGGAAGTTCGAGATCTGCAACGGTGGAACGATCTTCCTAGATGAAATCGGAGACATGTCCTCTTCGACCCAGGCCAAGGTGCTACGGGTGATCCAGGAGCAGGCTTTCGAACGCGTGGGAGGGAACGAGACGATCCATGTCGATGTCCGGGTCGTCGCGGCGACGAACAAGAGCCTCTTGCAGCTCTCGAAGGCCGGTGAGTTCCGTTGGGATCTCTTCTACCGGCTCAAAGTGATCAATATCCACCTGCCCGCGCTCAGAGAGAGGGGCGAGGATGTGATGCTTCTGGCGCGACATTTCCTCCGCCGCTACCGCGTCAAATTCCGGAAGGACGTCCGAGGACTCCACGCCACGACAATCGATATCCTAAACTCCTGCCCTTGGCCCGGTAATGTGCGGGAGCTTGAGAATGTGATTCAGGCGGCGGTCGTGAAAACGAAGGGGCACCAGATCCTCCCCGAGCACCTCGACGCGGGACTCGCCGGAATGGCCGACCCCGACGGATCGGTCGGGATGACCGAGGGAGACTGGGTCAGGGTTTTCGAACAGATCGTCGATCAGCAGTTCCCGAATCTGCTGCGGCGTTGCCGAGGAAACCTCTATGGCCAGCTCACCGCGGCCCTGGAATCGAGTCTGATCCGCCGTACCCTGCTCGAGACCGGAGGCAATCAGGTGCAGGCGGCGAAGCTGCTCGGGATCAGCCGCAACACCCTGAGGGACCGGATCGATCGATTCAATGTGGATGGCGGCTCCGGCGAGTAGCCCGAAGGGCCGGGCATTGACACGGGGGACGGCCCTTCCTACGCTGGCTCTACGCTCTACGCGGTGCCGGTCCACCCACTCCCGCCCACCCAACAGTCCTGCCCCGGCCACGCCGCGTTTCCACGGGATGACGCATTGACACCTCAACCGGTTGCGAATTGGCCCCCCTCGGCCGACCCAGATCCACCGTTGGGATCGATCGCCCGCGATGATGACGCGATCGAGGGCGTGAAGCGTGTGCTCCGGGGCAAGAGCGATCCCTGGGCGCGGACCACCCTGCATTTGATCGAGCTCACACAGGTATCGGTCGAGATCACCGAGGCCCGCGACGTGCGGCAGGCGGTCGATATCGTGGGTGATTTCCTCCTGAAATCGCTCAACTTCTCCTGGGTCTTCGTGGGGCTCGTCGATCGCATCCGGAATGCATTGGTCGGCGCGCTCTTTTCTCGAGGAGGAGAGGAGCCGCTTCGGATCGCGATCGAATTCGGCGATGCCTCATCGGCTCTGATCGAATCGCTCAGCAGCGGCGCTCCGGTGAAGGGCGAAGGCCCGGATCGCCTCCTCGGTGCGCAGGGGCGGGAAGTCCAGGCGGTGGGTTCCTTCGTCACCTTCCCGATTCCGAGGGGACTGGGGATCGTGGCCGCCGACCCGGGAGAGCGAAGTCCCACTTCTGAAGACGAGGCGCTTTCCTTCGATCTCTTCCTGGGGCAGCTCGGTGTCGCGATCGAAAACGCCGTTCTGTACCGCAGACTCCGCAGAGAGCAACAGTTCCGCGCGAGCGTCACCAACTCGATGGAATCGGGCCTGATCACCATCGGTCGCAACAACCGGGTCACGAGCCTCAACACGAGAGCGGCCGAGCTTCTCGGAATCTCGATCGATGAGGCGCTCGACCGTCCGATCAAGGAGATCTGGAAACCTCAGCGGCCGCAAGTCGATCCGCTGCGGCTCAGCTTGGCGAAGGGGAAGGCGCAGTCACACAAGGATCTGCATATCGAGCGTCCCGACGGCTCGATGGTGGTGCTGCAGGTGAAAACCTCGCTCCTACGGGGCGAGCAGGGCCCTCACGCCGGTTTGGTGGCCGAGCTCACCGACGCGTCGAGCACGCGGAAGACCGACGAAGAGATCTTTCAGCTCGAGAAGCTCGCGGCGATCGGGCGTTTGACCACCAGTGTGGCCCACGAGATACGCAACCCCTTGGCGGGGATCATGACCGGCGTGCAGTATCTCGCCAAGCGGATCGACGAAGGGGATCCGCAGCGGGAGACGATCCACTTCATCATCAACGAGATCATGAGGCTCGACCGAATCATCGTCGATCTCTACTCGGCGTCGCGCCCGATGACCCTCTGGAAGGAGGAGATCGATGCCGCCGAGATTGTGGAGCGCTCGATCCGATCGGTTCAGGACCTCTGCGAGAGATACGGCGTGGGGCTGCCGGTTCGGGTCGATGGGTCGCTGCCGCCAATCTACGCCGATGCCGATAAGATCCAGCAGGTGCTGATCAACCTGATCAAGAACGCCATCGAGATCTCCGAGCGGGGGGGGCGCGTCGAAATCGATCTGCGCGCGGTAAACCGCTTCGCCGCGTCTGTCGATTCCAATAGTGGAGAGTCGTCCCATCTGCTGATCGCGATCTCCGATCGAGGACCGGGGATTCCCGAAGAGGACCAGGATCGACTTTTCGAGCCCTTCTATTCGACGAAGGAGGGAGGAACCGGCCTCGGGCTTTATGTGAGCCATTCCATCGTCGAGCGCCACGGCGGAGATCTGCGAGTCGAGAGCGAGCTCGGAGAAGGCACGACAATCACGCTGGAGCTGCCGCTGGGCGCGGCCGCATCCGAGGAATCCCTATGAAGGCCGAGATTCTGGTCGTCGACGATCAGGAGGCGATCCGCCATTTCATCTCTCGATTCCTGATCGAGGAGGAGAAGTACGAAGTCCGAACCGCTAGCACCGGCGAGCAGGCGCTGCATTCCGTAGATGAGTCCACTCCCGATCTGGTGATCCTCGATCTTAAGCTGCCCGATATGAGCGGGTTGGAGGTCCTCGAGGAGATGCGGGCCCGCGACGCCGATATCACGGTGATCATCATCACGGCCTTCGGCAAGATCGAGACGGCTGTGAAGGCGATGAAGCTGGGAGCCGACGACTACATCACCAAGCCGGTCATTCTGGATCAGCTTCTGATCGCGATCGAGCGGTCGCTCGAGAAGAAACAGCTTTCGATCGAGGTGAACTACCACCGCAAGAAGCTGCTGGAGGAGTTCCGTTTCGATCGCATCATCGGGAACTGCGACAAGATGAAGCAGGTCCACAGAATCGTTGATCAGGTGGCGCGTTCGAGCGCGACAAGTGTATTGATCGAGGGGGAGTCGGGGACCGGCAAAGAGCTGATTGCCCACATCGTCCACTACAAGAGCGACCGATCGCAGCAGCCCTTCATGGACATCAACTGTGCTTCGGTCCCGGAGACGCTGCTCGAGGCGGAGCTCTTTGGGTACGAGAAGGGGGCGTTCACCGATGCCAAGCAGCTGAAGAGAGGACTCCTGGAGCTCGCCGACCAGGGGACCCTCTTTCTCGACGAGGTCGGCGAGATGAGCCATACGACCCAGGTGAAGCTGCTTCGGGTGCTTGAGCGGATGGTGTTCAGGCGGGTGGGCGGCACGAAAGACATCTCCGTCGATGTCCGGATCATCAGTGCCACGAACCGGGATCTGCGACAGATGGTGAGCGACGGAGAGTTCCGCAATGATCTCTACTACAGGCTCAAGGTGGTGCCGGTCCTCCTGCCGCCTCTTCGCGAACGCGGAAAAGACATCTTGCTCCTGGCCAAGTTCTTCCTGACCGAGTTCAACAGGGCATTCGGGAAGGGCTTTCAGCGGATCACGCCGGGGGCGGAGGCACTCATGCTCGAATACGCCTGGCCAGGGAACATCCGCGAGCTGAAGAACCTTCTCGAACGAACCGTGCTGCTGGAAGACGGCGAGGAGCTGCGGCGCTCCCTCTTGCCCGATCTGCTCATTTCGAATTCCCACGGCAGCGGCATCGTCGCCACTCTCGAAGAGATTCTGCGCAGCGACATCAAGCCGGAAGGGGTCCTTTTCAACGACATCGTTCGAGAGATCGAGAAGTCGCTGATCCTGAAGGCGCTGACCGAGACGAACTGGAATCAGTCCGAGACCGCTTCGCTCCTGAATATCAAGCGCGACAAGCTCCGCTACCGCATGAAGCTCTACGACCTCGCGAAGGATGGGGCCGATCTGGACGAAGGAGACTGATACAATGGGCAGGTGAAGCGTCCTCGCCCCCTACCTTTCGGTATTCAGGGGAAGATCTACCTATCCCCGATGGCCGGTCTGACCGATCACCCCTATCGGTTGATCGCCAAGCGTTTCGGCGTCGATGTGATGGTCACCGAGTTCGCCTCGGCCAAGGCGCTCTTGCTATCGATCGAGAAGCAAGAGGAGCGGATCCACTTCGCCGACGAGGAGCGCCCCGTGGGGGTCCAGATATTCGGCGCCGATCCTGCTGAGATGGCGCGGGCGGCCCGATTGATCGAAGCCGGGCATGCGCCCGATTTCATCGATATCAACTTCGGTTGCCCGGCGCGGAAGATCGTCGAGAAGAACGGGGGATCGGGTTGTCTGCGCGATCCGGTTCTGCTGGGCGAGATCACCGCGGCGGTGGTCGAGGCGGTTCGGCTGCCGGTCACGGCCAAGATGCGGATCGGCTGGGAGCGTTTCACCCCCGAAGAGACGACTCTGCGGCTTGCCGGCGTGATCGAGGGCGCGGGCGTCTCGGCCATCGCGGTGCACGGGCGTCCGCGGGGCGGTGGCTACTCGGCGAAGGCCGATTGGGATCGGATCGCGGCGG
>NYZA01000159.1 GCA_002686955.1 Gemmatimonadota bacterium | reverse complement strand
CTGGACGAGCTCCTGGCTCCCTCCGCCTATCGCGAATCGATCGCCGAGTAGGATCGCCACCCTCCTCCGAAAGATGGTGAGCCGATGCCGGCACGCCCCATCCCTTCAGTCGACGGCTTCGCCGCACGCCACATCGGTCCCCGACCGACCGAGATCGTAGAGATGCTGGGAACGCTCGGCGTGCCCGATCTCGAAGCCCTGGTCGCCGAGACGATCCCCGCGTGCATCGCCTCGAGAGAGCTCCCGCGGCTGCCCGAAGCCGGGTCGGAGCACGCGGTGCTCGCGGAGCTTCGCGAGATCATGGCGCGGAACCGCGTCTCGCGATCGTTCATCGGCATGGGCTATTCCCCTAGCCTCACCCCCGCGGTGATCCAGCGGAACATCCTGGAGAATCCCGGCTGGTACACGCAGTACACGCCCTACCAGGCCGAGATCTCGCAGGGTCGGCTCGAGGCTCTGCTCAACTTTCAGACCATGGTCGTGGAGCTGACCGGTCTCGAAATCTCCAACTCTTCGCTGCTCGATGAGGGGAGTGCCGCCGCCGAGGCGATGGCGGTCTGCGCCGCCGCTCGCCGCCGCAAGACGGGCGACGTTTTTTGGGTGTCGGAGGGCTGCCACCCGCAGACCCTCGATGTCGTGCGAACCCGCGCGGAACCGATCGGGATCGAGGTGCGGGTGGCTTCACCCGAGCACTTCGAATTCGACGGCTCCGCGTTCGGCGCCCTGGTCCAGTACCCCACGACATACGGGCGCGTGCACGACTACTCGCCGCTGGCGGATCGCGTGCATGAAGGGGGTGGATTGCTGATCGTCGCGGCCGATCTTCTCTGCCTGGCATATCTGAAGCCGCCGGGGGAGCTCGGGGCCGATATCGCGATCGGTTCGACGCAGCGTTTCGGCGTACCGATGGGCTTTGGGGGACCTCACGCCGCCTACTTCGCTACACGGGAGGCGCTCAAGCGAAAGGTGCCCGGGCGCCTCGTCGGTGTCACGCGGGACTGCGATGAACGGCGCGCGCTGCGCCTCGCGCTGCAGAGTCGCGAGCAACACATAAGGCGAGAGAGCGCTACTTCGAATATCTGCACTTCGCAGGTGCTCCTCGCCATCATGGCGTCGATGTATGCCGTCTACCACGGCGCCGCCGGGCTGAAGCGGATCGCCGGCGATATTCATCGGCGCACGCAAGTGTTGGCATCGGCGCTCGGGCGCGATGGTCTTGTTCTCGATGAGGGGCCTTTCTTCGACACATTGCGGGTCGAGGTCGATCGCGCGAAGGACGTTCACCGGCGGGCGTACGATGCGGGAATCCTCTTCCGCCAGATCGATGAGCAACACATCGGAATCACGCTCGATGAGGCCACCACCGACGAGGATCTGGCGACGATTCGGAAAACCGTCGCTGGTGACCCTGCATCGAGCCCCGATGCTTTCGTTGCGCGGGACGTCGGCCGATCGCTCGACGAATCGCGCTTCGTGCGCACGACTCCGCCCCTGCGTCATGAAATCTTCGAGCGCTTTCACGGGGAACACGAGCTTCTTCGCTACATCCACCGCCTCCAGGCGAAAGATCTGTCGCTGACAACTTCGATGATCCCGCTCGGCTCCTGCACGATGAAGCTGAACGCCGCGGTCGAGATGATGCCGCTTTCGTGGCCCGAAGTCGGTGAGCTGCACCCTTTCGCACCGCCCGAGCAGACGATCGGCTACCGTCGATTGATCGCCGATCTCGAGGAGATGATAGCAGAGATCACCGGTCTCGCGGCGGTCTCGCTGCAGCCGAACGCAGGATCGCAAGGGGAGCTTGCCGGGCTCTTGGCGATACGCGAATACCATGTCGAGCGTGGCGAGGAGGGGCGCAAGGTCTGCCTGATTCCCGGGTCGGCGCACGGAACCAACCCCGCGAGCGCCGTCATGGCCGGCATGAGGGTCGTAGTCGTCGCCTGTGACGATTCGGGCAATATCGATCTCGATGACTTGCGCCCCAAGGCGGAGCGCTTCGGGAGCGAGCTCGCCGCGATCATGGTCACCTACCCTTCCACCCACGGCGTCTTCGAAGAGTCGATTGTCGAGCTCGGCCGCATCGTGCACGGGTGGGGAGGGCAGGTGTATCTCGACGGCGCCAACCTCAACGCCCAGGTGGGTCTTTGTCGTCCGGGCGACTACGGGGTCGACGTTTGTCACCTGAATCTGCACAAGACCTTCGCGATTCCCCACGGCGGTGGCGGCCCGGGGGTCGGACCGATCGCGGTTGCCGAGCATCTGCGCCGCCATCTGCCCGGTCATGGCGTCGTGCCCTGCGGCGGTGATGCCGGGCCGATCGCGTCATCTCCCTTCGGCAGCGCGTCGGTTCTGCCGATCTCGTGGATGTACATCCGTCTCATGGGGGCGGAGGGGCTCCGGCGCGCCTCCCAGGTCGCCATCCTAAACGCGAACTACATGGCCGAGCGCATCGGCGCCCATTTCCCGATCCTTTATCGGGGCGAATCGGGCCGCGTAGCGCACGAGTTCATCGTCGATCTGCGGCCATTCAAGAAGAGCTGCGGCATCTCGGTGGCCGATATCGCGAAACGGCTGATCGATTTCGGCTTTCATGCACCGACGATTTCGTGGCCCGTGCCGAATACGATGATGATCGAGCCGACCGAAAGCGAATCGAAGGGGGAGCTCGACCGCCTGGTCGATTCCCTGATCGAGATCCGCCGCGAGATCGGAGCGATCGAAGAGGGTCGCGTCGATCGGCACGACAATCCGCTGGTTCAGGCGCCGCACACCGCCGAAATGGTGTCGGCGGACGAATGGGACCACCCCTATTCTCGCTCGAGCGCCGCCTACCCCGCACCGTGGACCCGGGAGCACAAATTCTGGCCGCCCGTACGCCGCGTCGACGACGCTTGGGGAGACCGGAATCTTTTCTGCATTTGCCCCTCTCCGGAAGAGGTGGAAGCGGACGGCGCTTGAAGCACGAAATCTGGCGTCTGCTCTTCGCGGAATCGCAGGATGGATCCGAGGCGATGGCCCTCGATGATCATCTGCTTCACGCCATCCGCCCGGGTGAGGAGCCGATTCTGCACATCTGGCGATGGGATCGACCGGCGATCTCCATCGGATATGGCCAGTCGCTGGACTCGGCGCTCCTGAATCGGATCGAGGCCGCCGGACTGCCCGTGGTGCGCAGGCCGACCGGGGGAAAGGCGGTTCTACACGGGACCGACATCTCCTACGCCTGTGTCGTGCCTCGACCTTATCGCGATTGGGATGAGGGATCGGGCCCGCCCTACGAATTCGTAGCCAGGGCGGTGGCCTCGGCGCTACGACGATCCGGCTTGCCCTGTGGACCTCCGTCGGAGTCGATGCGCGCCGAGCTGAGCGGGAACGGCGTGAGTTGCGGCGCCGAGATCTACCCGCATGAGTTGGCGGCCGCGGGGGGCAAGGTGCTGGGGAGCGCGCAGAAGAGGGTGCGAACCGGAATCCTGGTCCAGGGGACGATCTCCCCCCTGGGCCCGGCCGAGTTGGCCTCTCTTTTCGATCCGGGATCGGCAACCGCCGGAGCACCGTCCCCCTTGAATCTCCAACAAGTCGTAGATGCCTTCCGGCGGGAGCATTCTATTCGCTTCGAGCCCCTGGCGTTGGGGCGCGGAGCCACGCGATCGATCGCCAAACTCGTGGTCGAGCGCTACCGGAGCGGGGATTCGCCCCGCCAACTCCTGAAAGAGTAGTCGGTGCAGGCGCAGGTGCTGAATCTGCTGAAGGAGCTGCAACAAAAGCGTGGCCTGACCTACATTTTCATCTCCCAAGATCTCTCGGTGGTGAAGTTCATGTCCGATGCGATGGCGGTAATGCAGGGGGGGAAGATCGTCGAGATCGGCCCCGCTGAGGAGCTCTATGCATCTCCCGACGTCGAGTACAGGCGCACCCTGATCGATGCGATTCCGAAAGACGATCTGGATCACATCCTGCGGCGCCGGGCGAGCAGAGAGAAGGCTCCGCGGGCGTGACGAAATCCCGCGCGAAGCCACTATCCAGAAAACCCCCCCCATTCAGTTCCAACATCTCTATACTCGCCGCGATCTTGGGCGCGCCGGCGGTCGGTCGGCTCGGAATCGGTGGCGACACGTACCACCGAGCGCGGGCTCCGGCCGAAGGCGCGCTATTCAAAGCACGCTCCGCAGAGCAGCACTGCTCCACTCAACGGGCCACGGGCCCGCAGGACCGCTTCATGCCGCCACGCCGCTTGACAACTGGGCGAATACGTGTCTACTCTCCTCATCGAGCGCTCGGTTGCCGTCTCGCCTTCGCGACCCAGAAGTTGTCCTTGTCATTGAATCAGCGGTCGCCCGTCCCCCTCCGTCTCTCCGGCCCATTGTTCCAGCCTCGGCAACCGTTTCCCGCCGAAGGGAGTGGACCCCGTGCGTAGATTCCGTCTCCTCCTGCTCCTCCCCGCCCTCGCCCTTCTCACACTCGGCTCCCCCGCGCTCGCGGGTGTCACGGGTAAGATCACGGGGAAGGTCCTCGACAAAGAGACCGGGGATCCGATGCAGTACGCGAACGTGATCGTCGAGGATACCCACCTAGGCGCCATGACCGACGAGAAGGGGAAGTTCTTCATTCTGAACGTTCCTCCCGGTTCCTACAATGTTCGCGCCGAATCGATGGGGTTCACGGCCCAGCGCCAAACCGGCGTCAAGGTGTTCAGTGACCGCAACACCCCCTTGACCTTCGAGCTTCTGCCTGCGGTGATCGAGTCCGAGGAGTTCCAGACCGAGGTCGTGGCGACGCGCGCGCTGATTCAGAGGGACGTCACGAGTTCGCTACGCACCGTCAGCTCCGAATCGATCGAGCAGATGCCGATCAACAACGTGACCGAGCTGCTCCAGACGACGGCCGGAGTCGTCGCGCAGGGCGGCGAGCTTCACTTCCGTGGCGGTCGCGGCAATGAGGCGCGCTACCTGGTCGACGGAATCTCGGTCAAGGATCCAATTACTGGCGAGGGCTCCGGCCTCGAGGTCGGTCGAGCGGCGATCGAGGAGATCTCGGTCCTCCAGGGTGGGTTCGACGCCGAGTATGGTGAGGCCCAGTCGGCGATCATCAAGGTGGTCACCAAAGAAGGCACGCCCGAGTGGGGCGGCTCTCTGCGCTTCAAGACCGACAACTTCACGCCCGAGGAATACAGCCTCAACTCCGACTTCGCCGAGTTCTCTCTGCAAGGCCCCGAGCCGATCAGCTCCTATCTTCTCCCGGTTCTCGGCTTGAATCTGCCCGGCGATCAGCTTTCGTGGATCTTCACCGCAACCGGTGACGTCACCGATACCCACACCCCTTTCGCTCGCAAGCCGAACGAGACGACCAATCTTCTTGGCTTCGATTTCGACAATCGCTACAGGAACAACCTTTCTTTCCTCTCGAAGTGGGTCTGGAGGCTCGGAGGCTCCGACAAGCTGACCTTCAGTATGCAGAATTCGTGGGAGAAGAGGGACTACTACCAGCATGCGTTCACTCTGGTCCCGGAGCATGCGTACTGGCAGACCGACAAGAGCTCGTCCCTTGCCTACGTCACCTGGAACCACACCGTCAGCCCGCAGACCTTTTTTGAACTGCGCGCCAGCCGTGTCCACACGCAGACGATTCAAGACGCCGGTGTGCTCCCCGATGGGTTTCCGCTCGAGCCCGACCTGAGCGATCCGTCGACCGTACCCTGGGCGGAATCGGAGTATCTGAAGTGGTTCGTGCAGCACATCAACGCCGACTTCGCCGAGCCCTACGCCGACGGCGACGTTTTGGTCGATTCGAGCGAGCCCTGGGATGACTACGGGGAAGACCAGCTCCCGAACTCCTTCGACAAGGGGGAAGGCGACGGGGTCCCGAACGACTGGCCTCCGGTCGATCCTGGGCTCGACCCCCCCGAGAGAAGCGCCGACGAAGGTGGATTCGTCGATGTCGGCTTCGACGGTATTCCGGGAACCGGCGATTACGGAGAGGGCGACGGGAAGTTCAATACCTACAATTCCTTCCCCGAGTTCCTCCTCTACGTTCCCGACTACAACGACATCAACCACAACGCCCAATACGAAGTGGCGGAGCGCGACGCCGGATTGGGGGAGTGGTTCTACGATCGCAACGACAACGGCTACTACGATCCACCGAACGGCATTCGCGACGAGGGCGAGGACTACCTCGACATGGACGGGAACGGGCGTCGAAACAGCAACGACGGCTTCTACGATGCCGCCCGCCCTGAAGAGACCTTCACCGACCAAAACGGCAACGAGCTCTGGGATCCGCCGGAGACCTTCGTCGACGCCAACAGCAACGGTCGCTTCGATTCGGGCGAACCCTTCTACGACTACGGCCTCGACCAGATTCCCGACACCGACGATTGGGGCGAGCGGAACGGTGTCTTCGACGTGCACCCGAACGACCCGAGCGTGCACGAGTATTTTGTCGACTTGAACGGCAACGGGAACTTCGACGGCGGCGAGTCGTTCACCGACGGAGAGCAGTACGCGGAAGACACCTTCGTCGACTCGAACAATGACGGTCGATACAACGATTTCGGTGAGGATTACACCGATGCGGACGCCAGCGGAACTTGGACCGTAGGAGAGGATTTCCAGGATTGGGCAAACGGCCTATTCGACGAAGGGGAGCCTTTCTCCGATGTCGGAATCGACGGGATTCCCCGTACGGGTGACACCGGTGAAGCCGATGGGCGCTGGAACAATGGTGAGCCATTCTACGATTCGAACGACAACGGACAGTACGATGCCTACTCCGGTGCCCGCTATGTCGATGCGAACTTCAATGGCCAGTGGGACTGGACCGACACCAATGGGAACGGGCGCTTCGATCGCACCGATGTCTTCGAGCTTTTCTTCAGTGATATCTTGATCGATGTCGGCGTCGATGGAAAAGCGAATACCCACGATCTGGGAGAGGGCAACGGCCGCTACGACAATGGTGAGCCCTTCTTCGACCTGATCGGGGACGGAGAGTGGGACCAGGCCGACTCTTTCGTCGATCGCACCGGCGACGGTACGTTCAACGGCGGCGAACCCTTCGATGATGCGGGCCCCGACGGCGATTTCGCCACGTACGATCCCGGCCAATGGAATGGTGTCTACGACGTAGGGGAGCCGTACGTGGACCAAGATGGCAACGGCACCTACACCTATGCGACCGCCGGCAACGGTCGATGGGACGCGGGCGAGCCGTATCAGGACCGCGACGGCGATGGCGAGTACGATGCTCCCAACGGCCGCTGGGATCACGGAGAGCCTTTTGTCGACGCCAACTTCAACGGCACATGGGACGAGGAGTACGCAGGGGCTTTCCGGCAACACAGTCCCTTCGAAAAGACCGAGTCGACGCAGTACACGATTCGGGCTTCGCTGGAAAGTCAGGCGACCGAGCACCACCAGGTGAAAGCCGGTGCTGAGTTCCGGCAACACTTCTTGGAACAGCAACGGATCAGTTATCCTTACTTTCGCTTCATCCCGGCCGAGAACAGTGTCGAGGCCACGGGACTATGGCAGGAGCGGGGGATCTTCCGGAACTTCTGGGACGCGCCGCCTCTCGAAGGCGCCGTCTGGCTCCAGGATCAGTTCGAGTGGGAAGATCTCATCATCAAATCCGGCGTTCGCTACGACTTCTGGATCGTGCGGGGGATCTTCGGCGATGGTGGAACGGTCCCGGACACTCTGCGAAAGACACTTGAGAACAAAGTATCGCCGCGGCTTGGTGTGAGCTATCCGATCTCCGAGCACGACAAGATGTACTTCTCCTATGGGCACTTCTCGCAGGTTCCCGAGCTTTCTTCGATCTACAATTCAAATGAGCAAGGAGCGTCGGCCTTGGCGCTCAAGGGGAACTACGAGCTGCGCTCGCCCAAGACCGTCGCCTACGAGTTCGGAATCGACCACGCTTTCTCAGACGATGTGAAGGTCGATGTGAAAGCCTTCTTCAAGGACTTCCGCGATCTGATCCAAGCGACCAGGACTTTGAACGAGGCGACCGGCCGACCGGAGTGGGTGTACCAGAATTCCGACTATGGAAACGCAAGAGGGATCGAGGTCGTCCTCGACAAGCGGTATTCCAACTACACCAGCGGCAACCTTTCGTACACCTACCAGTTCGCCAGCGGAAAGAACTCCGATGCCTTCGAGGGCTACGGGGCGACCGCGACGACTCCGCGGGAATTCCCGCTCGATTTCGACCAGCGACATTCGCTTTCCACGAACATCGACTTCCGCGTAATGAAAGATCAGCACCCCTCGATCGCGGGTTTCAAACTGCCCGACGACTGGGGGATCAACCTACTGTGGCAGCTCGGGAGCGGGTTCCCGTACACGCCTCAGCTCTTCGGACGCGAGGTTGGCGCCAAGAACTCGGCACGGATGCCGTGGACCAGCACGGTCGACGTGATCGTCGACAAGGGTTTCGGACTGGCTGGTCTTCGGTACAATGTATTCGCGGAGGTGTCCAATCTCCTGGGCCGAGAGAATGTGCTATTCGTCGATTCGGAATATGGAACCTGGTTCGGTGACAACAGAGCGATCAGCAGGAACCCGGCTCGGATTTCGCCAGGGCGGCAGATCGAGGTGGGACTCGAGGTTGGATTCTAGAAAAGTGTCGCGTTCCAGACCGACTTCAAGCGATTCGGCGGCGATCGGGTCGGCACTCGTAAGATCGAGGACCGAGGCACGGAGGATGCAGATGAGTACGCGCATGTGGAGGGCAGCCGCCGCGGCGGCCTTGATCACCCTGGGACCGGTCGGCGGAACGCACGCGATCTGGAGCTCGGACGGCGACGACCTCGAGCCGCGCGAGCCACCGATTCGCCTTTCGGAGGAGGGGATCCAGGCGGGGGCTAAGGACGACCAGCTCTGCCACGATGTGTCTAATCTTTGGTTGCTCGTTTCGAATTTCGGCGTCTTCGGACTGCCGGACGAGACGAACATCTATCCCTTCACGGAGACATGTGGCCACGAGGGGTACATCTCCTGTCAGTTCCCGGCCCGTAGCGGATTCGACTATCTTTTCCAAGGCGCGATATGGGTAGGCGCCATCGTCGGCAACGATACCTTGGTGAGCGTGGGGCACGACGGCTGGCAACACGAACGCGAGTTCATCGCCGGTAGCGGCACTGGCGACACGATCCAGGTCTACACCAACAATCCGAGTGCGGCCAACTACGACTCGGTGCTCGGGCTCGCCGACCAGTCCTTCGTGGGTGTGTACACAGACACAATGACCGCGGCGGATGACACGCGGATTTCGCCGAATCACCGAAAACCCCTGAACATCAGTGTCAAACAAACATCCCACGCACTCTCCTTCAGCTACGCCGAGGACTTCGTGATCTTCGACTATGAGATCGAGAATCTCGGCCTGAAAACCCTGAAGGACCTGTTCGTCGGCATCTACCTCGACGGAGATGTCGGTCCGACGCCACAAGACGATGGCGACGGATCGGACAATGCGCAGGATGATGTCACCGGATTCCGCCAGTTCTCCGCCGACGGGCTGAAGGAGATCAACGCCGCCTGGCTAGCGGACTACGATGGACCCAGCTATCGGGCTCAGGGCGCGGGAGATGGACTGCTCGTTCCGGGGGTGATGGGCGTCAGGGTCGTTCGCTCCCCGGCCAAAAACCTCATGACCACCTTCAACTGGTGGCTCTCCGATCCCGATGTGCAGACCGACTGGGGCCCGGGACGGAAGTTCCCCGGAGGGGGGGGACTCCAGGGAACACCGGATGGCGACGTCAACAAGTACCTGATCATGAAGGGTTGGCAGAACGAGACACTGCCCAATCCCGGCATCGATCCCGATCAGCTCGATGCTCGCAAGCCCGACAACAGCGCGGTCGGAGCCGAAGACACCCGTTTTCTCTTCTCCTTCGGTCCCTTCACGATCGAGCCCGGCGCGTTGGAGAAGCTGCCCTTCACACTCGGCTACTTCTGCGCCGAGAACTTTTGGGCAGGTGGCTCGGTCGATGAGAACGACTTCACCGATTTCGACATCAATGCTCAGTGGGTTCAGTTCGTCTTCGACAATCCGGGGGTCGATACCAAATCGTACGACTATGGGGTCGACGGCCGACCGACCGACCCGCCCGACATTGGGGAGGACGACGGTGTGCTCGATACCGGCGACTACTTCTTCGGTGAGGATGTCGGAGCCGATGGACTGCCCGGCACCCTCGATTTCGGTGAAGGGAACGGAGTGCTCGATGATGGGGAAGATCTGGCGTTGCGTTACGTCATCCGTTGGATCGACCCCGATCCCGGCGACCCGGACCAGAGCGCACTGGAGTATCTGGAGAGCATCGCCGCTGACGTCGACTGGAATCTGACGCCCGAGCAGATCATGTCGACCTACTCGCGCCTCCATCTCGCGAGCGAGGTGCGTTTCGGTGCCGAGAACGGGAAGCTCGACGAAGGTGATGGAGTCCCGGACTTTTCTGGACCCCCTCCGCCTCCCTCACCTTCGCTCAAGATCGAAAAGCCCGACGCCAATCACCTGGTCCTCAAATGGAACGATGCGCCAGAGGTGTTCTCCGACGGCTTTATCCCTGACGCGAAGAGACGCCGGGATTTTCAGGGCTACCGTGTCTACGTCAGCCGCACGGGCGCCAGCAACGATTTCACCACGATTCTCGATCTCGATGTCGACCAGGTGCCGACATACGACGAGGACCTGAACATCACCGGCACGATGGAGGACACGCTCGGACGAAACACCGGTTTCGTGTCGATCCTGAACACGGACGCCGACTCGACGGATTATCGCTATCGACATCGGTATGGCCCGATCGTCTCGAACTGGCCGGTCTACGTAGCGGTCACCAGCTACGACAACGGATATCCGCCGGCGAATCTGGCCCCGTTGGAGTCGAGCGTTTTCATCAACGCGACCCAGATCACGCCCACCACACCGACGGAGCAGGCCGCGTCCTTGCCGACTCTGGTCGTTCCCAACCCATACAAGATCACGGCGGATTATCGCGGGGGCTGGGAGAAGGATGCCCAATCGTGGACCGAGTTCGATCGGAAGATCGCTTTCACCAACATCGCCGGCCGAGCGACGATTCGGGTCTTCACGCTCGCGGGCGATCTGGTCGATGAGTTCGAGTTCGTGCCCGATCACGAAGACGATACGACCGCCTACTGGGATCTGATCTCCCGGAACGGTCAGGCCATTGTGAGCGGCATCTACCTCTTCGCGGTCGAACCCGCCGGCAATGCTGAGATAGAAGTCGGCAAGTTCGTGGTCCTCAAGTAGCAGAACCGAAGAAGGAGACGGAACCCCATGAAAACAAAGGCTCTGGCTCTGACAGCCGGGTTGTTCCTGGCCGTGTCGGCTGCCCACGCCCAAGACAAGGTCGGGACCGCGACGGCCCAGTTTCTGAAAGTGGGTGTGAGCGCGCGAGCAGTCGGCATGGGCGACGCCACGGTGGCCGCGACCGACGACGCGTCGGGCCTCTACTATAATCCGGCGTCGATCACCGCCATCCCCGGCGGAGAGGCGGTGCTTTCGCACATCGACCTGTACCACGGAGCCGGGGTTTCGTACGAGTTCGCCGGGGTCGTGCTGCCCACGTACGTCGCTTCCGGACGGGTTGGGATCAGCTTCCAGGCACTCAGAACCGATGATATGCCGGAGACGACTCCGCTCGATCCGACGGGAACCGGCCGGAACTTCCGTTCCTCGGAGTACGGTCTGGCTGGTACCTATGCGCTGGATCTGACCGACAAATTCTCCGCTGGCTTCACTTTCCGCTTCGTTTCCTCCTTCCTGGCCGACCTGGAGCCGATCAGAGACGAGCCCGCCGTCGATGCTTCAGCCCGCTCGTGGGGAATCGATATCGGGACCCTCTACCGAACCGGCTATCACGGCATCAACTTCGGTATGGCGATCAGCAATTTCGGTCCCGATCTCATTTACCTCGTCGAAGCCGCGCCGCTGCCGATCAACTTCAAGGTCGGCGTCGCCGCCGATCTGTTCAGGACAGAGGTCCATGCACTGCAGCTCGCGGCGGAGGGAAGCCACCCCAACGACAATCGGGAACGGGCGAATGTGGGTGCGGAGTACACCCTGCGCGATTGGGTGGCGCTACGCGGAGGCTACCGATTCCGCTACGACGACGAGACCTGGAGCGTTGGAGGGGGCGTCTATCTTGCCGATGGCGCCGCCAAGTTCGATTACGCCTACACTGCCGGGGACATTCTTCCCGATGTTCACCGGTATTCGCTTGGGATTCGATTTTGAGAGGTTTTCGGCTCGGCTTGACGGCACCTTTTGGTGCTGATAGGTTGCGCCGATTCGACAACAAAGGAATGACGGCGTCGGCCCCGCTCGGTGCCCTTTATGGGCTCTCGCTTCGGTTGGAGCTGAGTATCGCGGAGGTCCCGCGGTACGAGCGCCGGTAAGTAGTCTCACGAGGAGACGAGATGATCAATCGTTATGCGTTGGCATTCACGGTTCCCGCCGTCATGCTCTCGTCGAGCTTGGCGAGCCCGGCCGTGGCCTCACCAACCACCAGAACTGAGCCAGTGCTCTTCCCGAACGCGAGCCTCGGGAACGAGCAGAGCAAGGAGCCGAACTCCTACTTCGCTGTCCCCCCCGGTGACTCCGTTCATGTCGTGAGGAGTGGAGTGGACCGCGCCGGTTGGATCCCCGGTTTGCAATCCCCCACCGACTACCCGCAGGAGCGCCACTCGGTGTACGTCCCCTCGCAGGACACCTACTTCGCGTTCTACGAGTGGAACGACGAGAACGACATGGCCGTCACCGGCAAGTACTGGGATGAGGTTCTCGGTTTCGGCTTCTGGTCCGCGGAGGGCACCGTAAACGAGCCCGACATCCAGAACGACGGCGGTCGCCCGAGCGGTCACGAGCTGGATGGCGGAATCATGGTCGCCTACCACGCCCATATCGACGGCGACACCGACCCCGACCACTACAACGTCTGGATCAATACCTTCGATTTCGCCTCCGAGGAGTGGGGCACGAGCCTCCAGGTGACCGATGATCCCGTCGGAAGCACATTCCCCTTCCTCGACCAGTCGTCCGATGGCAAGTGGATGATCGTGTCGCAGGAAGGTGCGACCGGCGTCAACGTCGTGGCGAATATCTCCGACGATGACGGCGCAACCTGGACCCAAACCACGGTTGCGAGCGGGGTCAACGACATGTGGCTCCTCCCGAGCGGCGCGGCCGACCCGAGCAACGGCGACCTCTATGTCGCTTACAACGGCGACACCGAAGGCGACAATTTGCTCGAGGCCTTCATCCACCGCTCCACCGATGGCGGAGCGAGCTGGAGCCCGGCGCAAACCGTGGCCGTCGGCGGCGTATCGAAGCAGAACGTCGAGCCCTCGCTCGTGGTAGATCGCAATCACACGGTTCATATGGTCTACCAAGAGAACTTGGCCCCGGACGCTTCGGGCGGACTCTCCGGTTTGCAGGACAACGGCGTGCTGATCGGCCCCGCGCAGTATGTGACGGGCCACTTTGAAGCCGACACCTGGGTCGAGGATTCGCACGGACCGCTGCAGGACCGCGCGGCTCTGCTCGCGGTTGCCGATAGCTGCGACTTCGAGCCCGACAGCGTGAGCATCGCGACCGATTCTCTGACCGGTCTTCCGCAGCTCGGCATCTACCGTGGCGGCGCTTCGGACATTCTCTATGTGGGCTTCATTTCGTCCTACATGAGCGTGACGGCCGATGGCGGTGGCTGGATGATCTGTGGACCTGCGTTCCAGGTGTGGATGCAGAGCAACGATCTCGGCGCCGTGGGCGCGGATGCCGGCTGGTCGGAGCGGACGCAGGTCTCCGCAATCTCCATCGACGACGCCATTCTGGATCGCCAGCCGATGTTCGTGCACATCACGCACGAAGTACCAGGATCGGGTCCAGGCTATGTCTGGTCGGAGATGTTCGCGGGCGCTCCCCCCTCGGATGTCATGTTCTACCGCCCGGATATCCCGACTGGCATCGAGGGTGATGGCATCGGTGCCCCCGCGGCACCCGGCAAGGTCGTTCTTCATCAGAACGCTCCGAACCCCTTCAACCCATCTACGAGCATCGGCTTCGAGATGGCCAAGGCCGGCCAGGTCGAGCTGACTGTATACGCCGCGAGCGGCCGCAAGGTGCGCACCCTGGTTGATGGTGAGAAGGCCGCGGGTCGTCACACCGTCCGTTGGAACGGCCTGGCTGACAATGGCAGCAAGGTCTCCTCGGGTGTCTACTTCTACCGCATAGAGGCCGATGGCGTCAGCGAAACCCGCTCGATGCTCATCGTGAAGTAGCGGAGCGAAAGCCACCTGGATCCCCCTCCAGGTTTTCGCTCGACAAGAGCCCGTCGGTCCTCGTGGCCGGCGGGCTTTTTAGTGTCGTATCGGTTCGGTTCTTCGCTCCGTGCCGGTTGCCCGGAGAGAGCGCCCCCGCGTTGCACGGAAGCAACTCGGACAGCGAGAGGTCGCAGGGCCAATGTGGCGCGCGCGCGAACCGCAATCGGACTCTGCTCGCGCTCAGGGTCCGCGCGAGAGTAGCTTGTCATTCTGGCGCCCAAATGTGCCGCGGATGGGATGCCAAATGACAAGTCATTCTTGCGCGGACCCTCAGGCCGAATGGGGCTACGGAAGCCGCGCGATCTCTGACAGCGACCCACGCAAAAGCCGCGCGGCAATACTGGAAGGGAAGAAAAGCGCTCCTAGCCCGGATTTCTCACAAGATGTCGTAACGAGTCGGCGTAGATTCGTGCCCTGGCAGTGCTTTGTGCCGCCGGCGCGCGGAGGCGTGCTGGAGGCACGTCGCACAAGCGACGGAGGTGCAAAGCGCTGCCAGGGTGCGGGGATGCGCCGCGACAGCAGACAGTTGGTGAGAAATGCGGGCTAGATCCCCATGCCGCCGGCCAGGTCCCTCAGAATCGCGACGACCTGTGCCTTCTCTTCCTCACTGAGGATGTCCCAGGGGGCATCGGTATAGTCGGCGGAGTCGGTGAATACCGGTAGAATCGTCTGCAGTGGGAAGAGCACGAGCCCCGTGGCACCCACGGAGGGGTGGCTGCCCTCTCTGGTCACCGCCACCAGATCACCATCGGCATCCCAGTAGAGCGGGGAGGCGGGGTCGGTCTCGGCCAGGCTTCCGATCTTACCCGCGAACGCGCCCTTCGGGTCTAGCACGGGATCACCCGCGGGGACGGTTCCCCAATCGGAATCGACCGTGAGAATCGGCAAGGAGTCGCCGATCGCTTCGAAGAGGCCGTCGGTGTACCCCTCGTCAGGATTGAACTCGATGCCGAACCAAGGCTCCAGAACGCTGTACTTCCCGTCGTACTCGGCATCTTCGGTCGATACGGTCGCGCCGAGGGCGCCGCTGAAGATGAGATTGCCTCCGATTTCGAGGTACTGCTCCAGAATCGCGGCTCTTCGAACCAAGAAGGCAGGGTCGATCCCGGTGATCAGCTCATAGACGTTTCTGTACCCCTTCGTCGCGTTGTCGGTCACCCACAAAACGGTTGCATGGTCCGCCAAGTGCTGGCGGGTCAGCTCGTCGGGGGTGATGACCGTTGGATCCCCTCCGGGCGACAGTCCCGCGGCGCTGGCCGCATCGCTGTAAAACGCCTTGTACTGATCGTTGGTCAGCGGCAAGTCCGCCGGAGCGAAATCGTTGTCGCTGTCGGCGACGATAAGCAGATCTTGGTGCAGCGTGGGCACGACCACATGGACCGTGTAGCGCGAGGGGATCGGACTGATCGCCCCCGCATCATCCACGGCCGATACATAGAATGTGGGATCCCCGGAGCTCATCGAGGTCAATGTCACGGCCGGCCGATCGATCGAGGCCTCGTCCGGCGGAGTGAAGGTCGTCAGGGCGTCATCGGCGTCGATCCACGTTCGGTCTCCATCATCGATCCAGTAGTAGTAGCCGGCGACGGAGCCGTCTGTGTCCTCCGCTTCCCAGGAGTAGGTGATGCCGGGCCAGGAAGGGGTGGGGCCCGCCAAAGCAAACACCGAATCGGGCGGGCAGAGGCCCTGCTCGATCTCTTCGTCGGAGCAGGAGAGCGAGATGGCCGGTGGGTCGGTCATGGCGATGAAGTCGGCGAATTTAACCTCGGATCGCCGACCGCGGCCGTCCACGGCCCTGAGCCAGAGACGATGGCGATCGCGCAGGGTCGGAGCGGGAAAGAGAACGGTGTCGTTGGTGGCCGAAGTGGTCTGCCACGCGCTGTCGGCGGTGTCGTTGCTGGTGAGGGCAGCGAACTGGGCCGGCGAAAAGACAGTCTCCCCGCCCGGCCTGATCGCGTACTCGAAGTAGTCTATGAAGTCGTCGATGTCGGTGCCGTACCACGAGATGATGGTGGAGTAGTTGACCTCGGGCGCCACGAGGGTCAGCGTCGTGTCGATGAAGGTCCGACCGATCCCGTCGACGAACTCTTCCAGGGTGGTGTCGATCACGGTCTCCAAGGTATTGAGAAAGAAGACCTCCGGGGACTCGTTCGCCTTGATCTTCCCCGGATCGCTCGGGGAGAAAGCGCAGCCAATGAGGAGACCGCCGATCGAGAGCCCGACACCTACTGCAGTCAACGAGCGCATACGAAATCCTTCCGTGTCCTCAAATCGCCTCTTCGAGACCTCGCGAGCCCGTCTCCCGGCGCTCTCGGACTTTCCTTCCGCTGGGCGCGGAAAAGAGTTTCCGACCTGTGGAATCGGTCCATCCCTTTCGCCGGTTCGCCTGCCGCTTTTCGGCCATTCGGCGAATCCGATGCGAAGGGTGCGATATCATAGCCAGCGTTCCATAGGGTGTCAACGCACCCTTGCACCAGCGTCATCCTCGTAAGATCTTTGATTTCATGCCACAAGGCGATTCCGCCGCTCCCTGTCGCGTTTCCGTCATCGTGCCGGTTCTGAACGAGGCCGACAACGTCGACGGGCTTGTCGAACGCACCCTCGGTGCCCTCGATCCGTACGGAGAAGAAGCGGAGTTGATTCTGGTGGACGACGGCAGTACCGACGCCACCCTCGATCGCCTTCTGCGCTGGCGCGAACGCTATGCCTCCAAGATCGGTGTAGTTGCGCTGAAAGGGAATCACGGGCAGCATGCGGCGATACTCGCGGGCTTTCGGGCATCATCGGGAGCCAGCGTGGTCACGCTCGACGGCGATCTGCAGAATCCGCCCGAAGAGATCCCCCGTTTTGTCGATCGGGTCGAATCGGGATGCGATCTGGTCTCCGGCAGCCGGGCCGGTCGAGTGGAGGGCATCCGGCGTTTCGCGGTGAGTCGACTGCTGCACCTCGTCGGACCTTGGATCTCCGGTGTGCCGGCTCACGACTACGGCTGCATGTTCCGGGGGTATTCGAGGCGGGTCGTCGAACAGATTCTCCGGATCGATTCACGCTCGCCCTACGTGCCCGCCCTCGCTTTTCACGCCGCCGGCTCGCTGGAAGAGATCGAGATTCCACATACCGATCGCCTCGCCGGCGTATCGAAGTACAACTTCCGTGGTTTGGCCCGCCTCGCGATCGACCTTTCGATCGGCAGCTCGCGGCGCCCGCTCCACCTGCTCGTGGGCACCGGGCTGGTGATCCTTGGCGCCGGAACCTCTCTGGTGGCGGTGGCGTTGCTGGCCGCCCTCTTCGCCTTCACCGCCGACCCGCTCAGCCTCGGTCTCGCGGGCCTCTCCGCGGCGATGGCGGGGGGAATCATCGCGGTTCAGGCGGTCTTGACCCTGTACGCCTTCAGACTCTATCGCCAGCTTCGGCCCGGCCCTTTCCCTCAGATCGCGGATGCCTGGCCCACGCGCCGAGGTCGGGGCTCGCGGAGCGACGCCCGCGTCGAATGCCGCGCCGAGCCGCGCCTCCTGCTATGCGCCTTCCGCGAGGTCGGCCACGCCGTTCTGCGGCACCTTATCGACTCGGGGGCCGCTCCCATCGCCGTCGCCACCCACCCCGAGACCGACGAGGACCGGTCCGCATGGCCCAGCGTCAGCGAGCTCGCCGCTCGCCATCACATCCCGGTCTTGCTCTCCGGTCGAGTCGATTCCCCGGGCTTTCTGCGTACACTGATCGATCTCGAGATCGACATGATCCTCTCGGTCTACTATCGCAGGATCCTGCCGGCGGCCGTGCTGGGACTGGCCTCGCGCGGCGCCTTCAATCTGCACCCTTCGCTCCTGCCGGCCTATCGCGGCCGGGCTCCAATGAACTGGGCCTTGCTGCGTGGAGAGACCGAGACGGGCATCACGATTCACGAAATGGTCGAATCCCCCGACGCTGGACCGATCGTCTCTCAGCTCCCGATCCCGATCGAGGAACGAGATGATGCCGGAACTCTCTCGGCGAAGCTGGCCGGTGCGGCCCTCGATCTCTTCAAGGACACCTGGCCCGACCTGCGCGGAGGCGACTACACGCCTCGTCCCCAAGATGAATCGAAGGCGTTCTGGGTCGGCAAGAGAACTCCCGAGGACGGCCGGATCGACTGGAGCTCTTCCGCGCGAGAGGTCCGGAATCTGGTGCGCGCCGTGGCCCGCCCCTTTCCGGGGGCCTTCAGTGGCAATGGAAGGGATCGGGTCAAGATCTGGAGGGCGTCGATCCTGGAGCCGATGCCGGGCAACCCCGGCCGCCCTGGTGTCGTCGATCGCTGCGATTCCCAGTGGACGATCGCCTGTGGCGACGGGGGCCGGCTCATCCCTATCGAGATCCAGCCCGAAGGCCAAATCCCGCTCGAAGGCGAGCAGCTGGAGACCTTTCTCGCGAGCTACGAGACTCGATCGATATCCGGCGCCACCGGCGGGTGCTCGACGTGACGCCGATCAGCCCGGCTCCGGCCGGCTACTTCGATCGGTATTGGATCCCACCGGAGAACCGAGAGCGCAGCAGGCTCGCCCATCTCCCATTCCTGCGAGCGGAAGCGATCTTGCCGGAAGATCATGCCGATCCGATCGCTGGGCTGCGCGTGCTCGAAGTAGGACCGGGCGAGGGACGAAGCTCACGAAAGCTCGCCCGCCGCGGCGCACGGGTCTGCGCGGTCGACCTCTGCGCGGTCAGACTCCGTCGCTCGATTCCTCCCGGCTCCGCAGTCGACCTCTGCGGCGGCATGGGGGAGAGGCTCCCGCTGCGCGACTCCTGCATAGATCTCGCGATCGTCCAGAGCACCGCCATGCATCTGAATCTGCCGGCCTTTCTGCGCGAGATCCGCAGAGTCCTTCGCCCCGAGGGGCGCCTCATCGCCCTCGAACCACTGCCCTATCATCCCCTCGTCGCCCTCTACCGCGTGGCGCTCTCGCCCGGCCGTCTCTCGGGCGCCCGCTACCTCACGCGCCGCGACATTGCAGCGATGACGAAGCGCTTCGCGCGGGCGCGCGTCTCCTACCATGGCCTCGTCAGCGCGATCATCCCGTCCCGCGCCACCACCGCCCTCGACCGCAGGCTGATGGGCGCCCTGCCCTGGCTTCGCCGACTGGCCTGGTTCGTCTTGATCGTTGCCGAAGCGCCGCGCCGATCACCAGAGCCGTTCGCGGGAGATCGCCCCGCGTGAGAATCCTGGGCATTTCGGCATTCGGCCACGACTCCGCCGCCGCCATCGTTGCCGACGGTACGCTCGTCGCCGCGGTCGAGGAGGAGCGATTCTCCGGCATCAAACACGACGGCGCCTTCCCCCGCCGGGCGGCCGAATGGTGTATGCGCCACAGCGGCGGCATCGACGCCATCGCCTTCTACCATCGCCCACTGCTCCATGCCGGCGCCCGACTCGTGCATGTCGCTCGTCATCTGCCGCGATCGATCCGATTCGCCACCGATCGTGGCGGTGACGTGGGGGGGTGGCTGCGGATGATCGGACTCCTCCATGGCGGCCTCGCGCGCCGCCTCGGTCTTCCGCCCGGCATCGAGACGCGATTCGTCGAACACCACCACGCCCACCTCTGGGACGCCCTGGCCTACTGCTCCGATCCGGCTCCCGCTCTGCTCTCGATCGACGGCATGGGGGAGTGGACCACCGCCTGGCTCGGCCACCTCCATCAGGGGCGCCTCCGGGCCATCCGTGAGATCGCATTTCCACATTCGCTCGGTGTCTTTTGGCGTGCGCTCACCCAACATCTCGGCTTCCGGCCCTACTCCGACGAGTACAAGGTCATGGCGCTGGCGGCCTACGCGGAGCTTGTCGATCCGGCTCCGCTACGCGAGGCGATTCGCGCAGAGGCGGGGGGCGGATTCAGCCTCGACCACCGTTGGTTCCGCCACCAGTACGGAGATGAACGCGGCACTTCGAAGCGATTCGACGCCTATTTCGGCCCCCCTCGAGACCCCCGGGCGCCGCTCGAAGATCGCCACTTCGCTCTCGCTGCGGCGGCCCAGACCCGCCTCGAGGAGATCGTTCTCCACATCGCGAAGCATCTGCACCGAGAGACCGGCGCCAAGACCCTCTGCCTCAGCGGCGGCGTCGCTCTCAACAGCCAGATGAACGGTGCTCTGCTCCGCCGTGGTCCCTTCGAGCGGATTCACGTGCCTCCGGCCCCCAACGATGCGGGCACGGCCGCCGGCGCCGCGCTCACCCTGGCGGCCGAAAAGGGCTCGCCCCGCGCTTCGACCCCACCGACGCCCTATCTCGGTCCGGAAGCGCCCACCCGGCTCCCGATCCCCGCCGGAGCCTCGCCGCCGGTCGATCTCGTCGATCCGGCAGACACGGCGGCCGAGCTGCTCGCGAGCGGCGCCATCATCGGATGGGCCCAAGGCCGAATGGAGTTCGGTCCCCGCGCCCTCGGAAACCGTTCTATCTTGGCCGACCCCCGCGACCCCGCGACCCGCGAACGGATCAACCGCGAGATCAAAGGACGCGAGTGGTTCCGTCCCCTGGCTCCCGCGATTCTGGCTGAGCGGAGTCACGAGTTTCTGGAGTTGGGGGGGGATAGCGCCCGAATGGGGTTCGCCTTGCCTGTGCGCGACGCAGCCCTGCAACAGCTGCGCGCGGCGGTGCATCGTGACGGCAGCGCACGCGCCCAAACGGTGCGGGCGCTCGAGAATCCACGCTTCCACCGGTTGATCGAGCGTTTCTCGAGGCGCACCGGGGTGCCGGCCGTGCTCAATACCAGCTTGAACGTTGCGGGGCGGCCGATCGCCCGCGACGGCGCCGACATGGCCCGCACGTTCGAAGAGGGCAAGCTCGATGCGCTGATCGTGGGCCATCGGCTGTTCCTTCGTGCAAGATCGCGGTGGAATGAGATCTTGGTCGATCGCGGGCGGCGTCCGGCGACGGCATCGAGAGGGTCGGAATAGAAAGATGGGGGGGAAGGCGTCCGTGACCGACCGGGCGTTCGGCACGGGGATGCCCGGATTCGATGGAGCCCTGATCACCGGTGTCGCTCTCATCTCGGCTTCGATCTACTGGAACACCGCCGCCCCCGGCGCCTATTGGGACGATGGCGGGGAAGTGGTCGCGGTGGCGCTTCGAGGAGGGATTCTGCATCCGCCGGGACATGCGCTGCCTTCGCTTCTCTTCGCGGCGCTGGGCAACGGGCGCGCGGTGGTTCTGGCCGGTGCGGTGGCGACCGCGTTGGCGCTCGCGGGATTCGTGGCCCTCGCTCTCCGGTATTCGGGCGGTGGCGGGCGGCGGCGATCGTTTTGGGTGGCCGCCATCGCATTGGGCCTCGGCTCGCTCGACGCAACCTGGCGATTCGCCACGACGCCCGAG
>NYZA01000158.1 GCA_002686955.1 Gemmatimonadota bacterium | reverse complement strand
GGCATCCGCCTTCGTTCCGATCTCTGCGTCGCCAAGTCCTTGAAAGGCAACCAGCCTTCCCGCGGACTCGGCTCCTTAATCTCGAAACGAGCTCGAATACCGGGCTCGAAAGTCTATGCGCAACAGGCTCCTAGCCCCACTATCGCGGACCGCATACGGAATTGACTTCGCCACTTCGACGCGAGCAACGCTCGGCCGATCTCTCGGTTAGGCTATGCGCATATGCGACTGCGCCAAAGTCGAGTGTTCGATTCGAGGCTGGACGACAGTCCGGCGGACGGCCTGGGACAGTGGTCACGGAGCGGCGAAAGGACAAGAACAATGAGCTTGGCAGTGTGGATCGGCGGACTACTTCTGGGCGCGTCCGCGCCGCGGGCGGGGGAAGCGCTGGTGGCTATGCCGGCCCCTCCGATTTCGGTGCCGCTCGGGTGTGGAACCGGAATCATCGGGAACCCCGCGCTCGATCCGGTCATCGAAATCGGTTGGACAAACGAGCTCGCTACGAGCGTCACCGGCCGCGCGCGCAACGTCGACGCCGGATCGGAGCGAGTCGTTTTGTGGGTGAAGACTGATCGATGGTACGTCCAGCCGCTCCTATCCGACCCCTTCACCGATATCTGCCAGTACGGTTTTTGGGAAAACTGGACATGGGGCGGCGACCGGATTGTCGCGCTCTTGGTGGATGAAAGCTACGACCCGCTCCTGAACCCGGGCGGTGTGCGCGACGCTCATCCGGCCGAGCAGACCGGCGTGATCGCCTTCGACGATTGCCCCGCACCGGGTGGTGCCGAACGGTATCTGAAGTGGTCCGATTACACTTGGATCGTGAAGAATGGAGGGCCTTGGGGCCCCGGACCGAATATGTGGTCCGACGATCCCTCTCTGGTTTGGGCGGATGCGGTAGGACTCCATCTCACGATTCAGCCGCTCGACAGCGTCTGGTACTGCACCGAAGTGTGGCTCGATCTCGATCTGGGCTACGGTGCCTACGAATTCCGTGTCGCGACCCCAGTCGACACTTTTGCTCCCGAGGTCGTTGTCGGACTCTTCGTGTACGAAAGCGATACGCAGGAGATCGATGTGGAGTTCGCGACCTTCGGCGATTCCCGTCCCGAGAACGCCCAGTATGTGGTGCAGCCGTGGTGGCGTCCGGAGAACATGGAACTCTTCGATATCGGGCCGGACCCCCAGACGACGCATCGCTTCGAATGGTCGGCCGGGCGTGTGGACTTCACGAGCTGGATCGGGCACGGGGACTATCCACCGGCGCCGGAGGATGTCATTCACACTTGGTCCAACACGGAGCCCGACGTGCCGGTCCCCGGCGGCGAGTTCCTGCACCTGAATCTCTGGCTCTTAGGCGGCGCGCCCCCGAGCGACGGCCAGCCGGTGGAGGTTGTTGTGGAGTCGTTTCGGTTCGAGGGGCCGTAGATTGGGCGGTGGCGACCGGTCGTCGGCTCAGGGGTCGAGGAAGTAGACCGAAATCAGCGTAACGAAAGCGGAGGGCGGCACGAAGATGAGCACTTCGGCCACCTCCGGCCCGCCGAGAGGGATCGGTAGAGAGAGCACCTCCGGAGATTGAGGATTGCCGGTATTGTCGGGTAGCTGGGTGACATCGGTGCTCTGAACGACGGTGCCGGTTCCGTCGAGGAACTGCACGACCATCGGGTTCGAGGCGCTGAGCCCCTCACCATAGAGCGAGGCGATGTCGAAGCTCATGAAGGGCGGAACCGCGCCGGCTTCGAGCGCGATGCTATCGAAGCGAAAACGCATCGTACCGGGGCCGAATCCCACGTGCTCGATCGGGGTGTCTTGCCATAAGTACTGGCTCCCCTGGTCGTCCATCAGATCGACGTCCATCGTTCCGAGCAGTGCCCGGCTCTGCGCTTCAACCAGGTTCCCGGCATAGGTTCCGGCCGGCAACGCCCCGAAGAGGGCGAAATCGCCCAGAAAGGCGAAGTCGAAGCAGAAGAGGAGCAGCGGAATCGCTTCCCCGTCTTCTCGAAGCCGCTGAGGGCGATTTTGAGCGAGATGCGGGTGGCGATCGAGGGAGGAAACAACCTGCGCTCGGCGATGGAGCGTTTTCCGGCGGTGTTCGCCCGCTTCGATCTGAGCATCATCAAGCTGGGAGAACGTTCGGGTGAGCTGCCGAAGAGCCTAGAGGATTTGGCCCGCTTCTTGGAGTGGTAAGGAGGAGATCTCCGGACTGATCCGGCGGGCATCGGTCAATCCGGCCTTCATCTTCGTCGCGATCACCGCTGTGATCGGAGTCTGGATCGGCTATGTGCTGCCGCGGATGGCGACGGTGCTGAAGGAGATGGGGATTGCGCTGCCCGACATCACGGCGCATGTGTTGGCGTTCAGCAATTTCGTCACTGCCCACTGGATCGGACAAGTCGGCGCACTGGCGGTAGCGGTTCTGGGAATCGCCGCCGCACCCAGGACGCCGCGAGGAAGAGTCGTGGTCCATCGCACGCTGCTCCGGCTGCCGATCGTCGGTAGCATCGCGGTCAAGATCGCTCTCACTCGGTTGAACCGCAATTTCGCGACAATATATGAATCCGGGATGCCTCTGGCCGACATTTTCGAGTTGCTCCGCAACGACGTTCTGGGCAACAGCTATCTTGAGGATCGCCTCGATGTGGCTTTTCAGGAGATTCAGCACGGGCGTTCGCTCGCGGGCGGCATGGAGGCCGCCGGTGGCTTCCCGATACTTCTGGTCGGGGCGGTGCGAAACGGCGAGACCACGGGAACGCTCGGTCGTGCCTTTCGGCGCTTGAGCGACTACTACGATGCCGAAGTCAAAAAGACCGTGGCGGCACTTCTCAGCGCCGTGGAGCCGATCACAATCACGCTTCTGGGTGGAGTGTTCGGCATCATCATCCTGTCGATTCTGCTTCCGCTCTACGATGTGATCAGCGAGATCGGGCAGTCGTACTGATATTCGGCGCGGGGACTTCCAATCCTGCCCCCGGTTCGGGCAGAATGGCGTCTTGATCGCTTCCCTACGCGCACCCATCGCCGGAGACCGGTTTTGGACCCATTCCTTCCTCTTCAGGAAAGAACCGACGATCTGGTGGCGATCCTGGTCGCCATAGCTCTCTCGGGAATCGCGCTCGTGGCATCCCACGGGATTCTGGCGACCGCTTTACGTGCCTTTCTTGGACCGGAACATAGCCGGGCTCCGCGCCGTTTCGTTTGGCGGGTTCTTTTGCTCGTATGGTGCCTGCTCGTCTCGGGCATCGTCGCCGGTGCCGCCTATCTGATGAACCAAGGCATCGACGTCGACGCCGCGGTCCGGGAGTGGCTCGAGTCGATCACGGTGGACCACCGGCGCTCGGTCTTGCGGGGAGTCACCCAAGCCGGTTTCCTGGTCTTCTTGACCGTCTGGCTCCAGCGGCGGATGAGGCGATGGCTCCGGGCCGCCGAGGCTTGGGCGAAGGCCTACGAGCAGATCACCGCCAACGATGAAGCGATCGAGGTTTTTTTCGCCTCACTGGCCGGCATCCTGGCGAAGACGCTGTGGCTCGTGTGCATTGTGCTCGTCGTGCGGGCCCTCGCTCTTCCGGAGCCGGTCGCCACGCTGCTCTTCGTCGCGACCCGTATCTACCTGATTGTGGCCTTGGGGGCACTGCTGGCCAAGGCAGTGACGGTCGTCGTCGAGAGCCTGGACGCCCTGAGCGCCAAGTACACAGGCCCGGAGAGCCCCCTCCGGCACTACGATCGGCTTCGGGTCCTCGTGCCCCTGCTGACCCGTTGTCTGGAAGCCGTAATCTATGTCGGCGCGGCTTCCCTGGTGGCGTTGCAAGTGGAAGCGATCGCCGATCTCGCGGAGTGGGGTCCGAGGTTGATACAGGTGATCGGGGTCTTCTTCGTGAGCCGGGTCTTGGTCGAGATCAGTGAACTGGCCGCCGGGAGGGTTCTCCAGGGCAAGGAGGATCTGGACGAAGGCACACGCAAAAGGCGCGAGACCCTGCTGCCCGTGGTCAAGAGCGCCTTTCGCTATGCGATCTACCTCGCATCGATCGTATTGGCCCTCTCGGCGCTGGAACTGAACCCGACTCCGCTTCTGGCTGGGGCGGGGATTCTCGGTCTTGTGGTCGGCTTGGGTGCCCAGCCTCTGATCAACGATATCGTCAGCGGTTTCTTCATTCTCTTTGAGAATCTCTATCTCGTGGGGGACTTCATCGAGACCGGCTCAGCTCGTGGAGTCGTCGAAGTCATAGATGTACGTACGACCCGAATTCGCGATCCCGACGGACAGCAACATATTTTGAGAAATGGGCAGATCGGAGAGATCATCAACTATTCGAAGAGCTACACGCACGCCGTCGTGGATGTAGGTGTCGCGTACGATTCCGATCTCGATCGAGTGTATGCGGTTTTGGAGAAAGTGGGGATTCAGTTCGCGCTAGAGCATCCCGATGTGTTGGCGCCGACCGTGGTCGAGGGCCTCGATGGCTTCGGTGAATCGGAGCTGCCGGTGCGCACGATCACGAGAGTCCGACCCGGAACCCATAACCCCGTGGCTCGGGAGCTGAGGCGACGCATCAAAGTGGCATTCGACGAGCACGATATCGAGATCCCCTTCGCGCGCCGGGTACTGATCTTCGACAAGAACGATGCTAGTTCGCCACCAGAGATGGATCCGCGAGAATGACGGCGGGCGTATTCTGAGGAGTGGTGTCGACGTGAAGGCTCGAGAGGTAATCGATTCCATCTCGCAGCTCCAACGCGTCTCCATCCTCCGCCTCGAATGCGCGGGTTTCACCCGACGAGATGCGCCCGCCTCCACACCTACGATTGCGGGATTTGGTGGCAGGAATTGGGGCGACATGACAGAGGTTACGTGCAGCCGGCGCTGCCCGTCCGCATCCTGGAAAAAGCGGTAGCCAAAGAGGTCTCGGATGCCGTCGACCCCAGGGTGTTCCGACTCGAGCTTGCGGGTCAGGAACGCGTCGACGACCCTCTTGTTGCGCGATTCCAAGGCGTAGGACGAGGTTCCGATCCAGTAGTCGGGAACGATCAGCGCGTCGAGCTCCGCTTTTCCGAGCGGTTCGAGCAACGCCCTCCCGTCTCGATTCTCTGCAGCGGCCAGATCGGTCGCGCGCAGAGTGGCGCAACGGTCCCAGCCGTCCGTAGCGGTCGTCCGAAAGAAGCGCTGCTCGTCGTCGTCGACGCTGCAAACCAGCATGAATGAACCCGGGCTTCGTGGCTCCCCTTCCGGCCACGGGAGCGTGAAAGCCGGTCGGTGGGGAAGAGCGCACGGTTCATCGCGGTTTTCTGAAATCGGGCGGCAAACTTGAGCTCCGAGACTCGCGAGAGTTGGAGCGTTTGCCGTGGAGCGATCGATTCACCGAACGAGGACGAGTCGGCGCTCCTCGACCGCGCCCGCGGTCTCGATGCGGGCGATGTACATGCCCGAGGCCACGGCTGCGCCGGACGAATTGCCGCCGTCCCAAGCGACGGCATGATCGCCGGCACGCACTGTTCGATTCACGAGCATTCGCACCACCGCGCCACGCAGATCGTGGATCACGAGCCGAACCGGCCCTGTTCGCTCCAGGTGGAATCGGAGCTCCGTCCGGGGATTGAAGGGGTTTGGACGCGGGCGGCCGAGGAGGGGCGAGCCGGATCGAGGCGTCGAAGACGAGATCGCGAGCGCGAGATACTCGTCGGCCCCCATGTCGTACCCCTCTCCCGCGGGCCGGGGATCGATCTCGAAATCGACATCGGGAGCTCCACTGGTGCTACCCGCGTCGATGCAGGGTGAGCCAGGAGAGAGATGGTAATCGCCGGCCAAGGGATCGAAGAAGAGCGGGTCGGCGTTGATACTGGCTATGCCCTCGTAGCCTCCCCTCACATCAGAGTATTGGATGCTCAAGATCTCGGGTACACCGCCTGTGTTCGCTTCGTCGGGAGAATTGCCCCACAGGATGCTGTTGACCAACGTTGCGAACGCATATCCGTGCGCGAGCAGCAAGGCCCCGCCACGGGTGCCGGCGGAGTTGTCGGCGATCGTGCAGCTGTGAACTGTTGCGAACGATGAAGTGGCGAGAGCCATGCCTCCGCCGGTGGAGCTCGCGACGTTGCCGGTAATCATGCAGTTGCCGAGTGCGGCGAAAGCATAGCTCAAAGAGACCCCGCCGAAATCGAGATCTCGGTTGCCCGCGCCGGTGTAGATCCCGGCCTCGACCAGAACCGTATCTCCCCGCGCCGCCGCGTCGATGCCCTCTTGAATCGTCGCTGAAGTGCGCGGGCACGTGATAGGTCGTGGCGAATGCCGCGGCAAGTGCGGCGATCCCAATCACCGCCACGCCGACTCGAATCGACCGATTGCGCATGATACGTCCCCTTGATGAAGAAAGAGTAGCATATCAGCGGATTCCTCGTTGACCCCCCGCCACATTCGTCCGTAGATGACCTGACGCCAGTTTGGGCGACCAGCCCGTCCCGTCTAAGCAAGGAGACCATCATGGCCAAGTCCATAGTTTCACGATTCCTCGGACGGACCGGAATCGCCGCGCTCTGCGCAGCAGTGTTCACCGGCGCCGGATTCGGCATCGATCTGCAGATCGAGAACAACCAGTGCCCCGATTCCTTCACGATCACCGCGATCAACGGCACGCCCAACGCCACCGTCGCGATTGTCTGGGCGCAGTTCCCGGGGCTTTTCATCGTTCCCTACGGCCCCTGCACAGGCACGCCACTCGGTCTCGATCCGGGTACGATCACGCTGGTCCAGACCTTCAGCCTCGATGGGAACGGTTTCGGCTACGTCGACTTCACGAATGTGCCACCGATCGCGTGCCGCGGATTCGTGCAGCTGCTGGACCTAGGGAACTGCGCAACAAGCACGGTCCAGACGTTCTGATTCGCTCCTCCGCGTCGTAGGAGGTCCTGAGGGTCCGCGCAAGAACAACTTGCTATTCTGGCATCCCATCTGCACCCCATCTCCGGCCGATCGCCGACCTCCGAAATCCTCGAAATAGCTCTGCTATTCCTCCGGTTTCGAAGATCGGCGATCGACCAGATC
>NYZA01000157.1 GCA_002686955.1 Gemmatimonadota bacterium | reverse complement strand
GTGGCAGGGAAAGCTGCGGATAGGAACTCCAAGGGGGCTTTTCGAGGACCGAGAACGTCCCGTTATGACCAATCCCCGCGGGAACTCAACCTAGAGCGACCGTAGGCGGCGACGGCGTGTTGCGAGACGAGTTCGCCAAGGACTTCGAGTGGCCGCTCGCTGTCGCCCTCGGGCCAATCGATGGAGAGGTACAGGCCGGTAGCTTCACGGCCCTGTCGGCTCCACCGCTGGACGCCCACGACCGTCAAGATGATTGCGACTGCGGTCACGGTTGGAATGACCTGATCGGCTCCGAGTCCGAGCCCGATGCCGATTGCTATGAACAGATAGGCGAGTTCCTCGGGTTCCTTGATGGGGGTCCGGAAACGTACGATCGACAGCGCGCCGACCAGGCCTAGCGAGAGTGCGAGAGAACTCTTTACGACGGTGATGATGAGTACCGTGGTGAGTACGATCAGCGGGAATACGCCGGCGAACTCCGAGCGGTTCGACAACGTCGAGCCAAAGCGCTCGAAATGCCAGCGCAAGATCAGCGAGAGCACAGCAGCGATGCCGAGGCTCAGGATGAGCGCTGTCAGCGAGAGTGGCGCACCGACCGGAAGATCGATTCCCAGGCCGTCCAAGGGCTAGCGACTCACCGCAGAGGCGGGGTTCAGATGCGGCTTGGCGACTTGGTTCATGGTGTGTGAGACCTCGCTACTGCCGGATGTGCCGGCGGCCATTCACTGAGTGTCACGCTGAGCGTGTGGGTCCCGGAACCTGGAGGGCGCTGCGGGGTCGGACTGTACCACCGCTGGAAGGCCTCAATGGAGTCAACAGAGCCCTCTAGGCGTGCCCGCGGTCTGCCGATTTGTAGCAGAGGAAGTCCATTTGCGTCCCCCCGGGTGTATTCCGGTCAATGCGGCTAGTCTCAGGCGCGAAGCGCATCCGAAGGTCGGAATCGGAAGTAATTCAAAGGGGTTATCTTGCTCGACTTGCGAACAACGGCGCCGTACCGAGTCCATCGAACGGCGGTTGGAGTCGCAACTTCTCGAAGGGCCGGGCGAGGGGTCAACGGGGCTGAACGATCGGGTCCTGTGATCCGGTTCCAGACCCTGCCCGACGCGCGGAGCGCGACGCTTTGAACCGCTTTTACAACACGCTGAATCAGGAGTTGTACCCCCGGCTCCCCACGTCATTCCAGAATCTGGCTTGTACGCTGGGTGGCTGGATGCGTTACCGCTCGCGGTTCAGTGCCCACTTTCATCGCACCCTTGGGGACTGGCTCGCGCACCCGAACCGATCGGTGGACGAACTTCATGAACTCCAGCGGTCGCGCCTCGATTCGATGTTGCTCGCTGCTCGCGACAACGTGGCCTATTACCGGGACCTTGCAAGGCCTTCGCAAAAGAAGGATCCAGTCCAGGCAATGGCGGAGACGTTGAGTGAAATTCCGCCGCTCGAGAAGCGTGCCTACCGCGATCAGCCCTACGCGTTCATGTCACGCAAAGCGCTGCGCCCGCGGCTCTACGCTGCGCAGACGAGTGGTACAACCGGTACGGCCCTTCCGCTGTGGCACTCGCCGGAGACGCTAGCGGAGGAATACGCCACGGTTTGGCGCATGCGCCAGCAGGTGGGTGCGGGGGTAGACGACCCGTATCTCTCATTCGCCGGGCAGATGATCGTTCCGTTCGAACAGGAAACGCCGCCGTTCTGGCGCACGAACTATTACGCAGGGCAGACCCTGTTTTCGATTTATCACATGACCCCGAAGAACCTCCGGGCCTACGTCGACGCGGTGCACACCGCGCCCGCTCGTTATGTACAGGGCTATCCCTCGTCAATTCATCTCGTCGCGCGCGCGCTGCTCGAAGAGGGGCGACCGCTGCCGAAGGGCAAGCTCGCTGGAGTATTCACATCTTCGGAATCGCTGCTCGCTTTCCAGCGCGAAACCATCGAGAAGGCCTTCGGCGCGCCAATTCGCGATCGCTACGGCGTGAGCGAATTCGCCGTCTCGATGACGCAGTGCGATGAGGGCCGGCTACACGTCGATATGGAGTTCTGCATTGTCGAGGTCGAAGTCGCCGAGGAAACGGAGGAGTACGAGACGGGCCCGTTGCTGATCACGGGGCTCTCTCACGACGCGACGCCGATGTTTCGCTACCGCATCGGCGATGTTGGAACGCGCGCGAAGAAGCCCTGTCCCTGCGGGCGTGCTGGTGATTCGTTCCTAGAAGTCGACGGGAGAATCGAAGACTATGTGTTGACTCCCGACGGCCGTCTGGTTGGCCGCATGGACCATGTCTTCAAGGAGCAGCTTGAGGTGGCGGAGGCGCAGATCCTGCAGCGCGACACCTCTGAAGTCGAGGTCCTCATCGTTCCGCGCGACAACTACAACGAAAGCAGCCAGCGCAGCGTCATTCGGGAAATCCGATCCCGTCTTGGCGGTGAGATCGGTATTCGGATCCGTCTCGTTGGGGCGATTGCGCGGGAGCCGAACGGCAAGTTTCGCGCGGTCAAGTCCGAAGTCGGAAGGAATGCCCCGTGAGCGCGCCGGCTGCGAGAAGGCGAGTTCGGGTCGGGTTGGCGCGCACGCGTCCGGACTACGAGGGTCTGGTGGCGCCATTCTCGCCGGACAGGCGCTATCCCGAGCTGGAAGAGCTGTGGGGCGTCGACGCGGGAGATGGGGTAGCAGGCTCGAACCATGTCTACGCCGCCGTGCGCAGCGCGCTTGTGGGCGCAGGGCTCGATGAAGCGCGCTTTGGCACGGCCGCGTGGAATCCTCTCGGTGCTCTCGTGTCGCCTGGCGCGCGCATCGTCTTGAAGCCGAACTTCATCCGCCACTGGAACCCCTGCGATGCGGGCACGCTCGATTCGGTGGTAACGCACGGATCGGTACTGCGCGCCGTAGCCGACTACGCCTGGCTTGCTGTGGGTGCAGAGGGCAGCGTGGTATTGGCGGAAGCGCCGCAGCACGATTGCGACTGGGACCTGGTCGCAAAACACGCAGGCGTCGATGCCCTCGTCGAGTTTTACGCAGAGCGTCTGGGTCGCACACTGGAAGTCATCGACCTCCGCCGTGAGCGAGTTCGCTATCAGGACGGTGTGATCGTTGAGCGAATCGAGCTTCCCGGTGATCCGGCGGGTTATCGGCTTGTCGACCTCGGTGCACACAGCGCTTTCGCCGCTTCGGGTCTCGATCCGAAGCGTTTCCGTGGAGCCGACTACGACGTTGGGCCGACGACCGACCACCACACGGGCGGCAAGCATGAGTACCTGTTGAGTGAGTCAGTGCTTTCTTGCGATCTGGTCGTGAACTTGCCGAAGCTCAAGACGCACAAGAAGACGGGTGTGACGCTCGCACTCAAAAATCTCGTTGGTATCAACGGGGACAAGAACCTCCTGCCGCATCACTGTGTGGGCGGGGCTGACGAGGGCGGTGACGAATTCCCGGGTCGCAGTCCCGCCGATCGGCTGCGAAGCCGTGCGACCGAGATTGCCCGGAAGTTCCTCGCGAAGGGGATCGGAACGCGAGTGGTTCGCGCCGTTCGCCGCGCCGAAGATGCGGCGCGCGGTTCCGACTTCATTCGAAGCGGCAACTGGCATGGGAATCAGACGACCTGGCGCATGTGCCTCGATCTCAACCGAATCCTCTACTACAGCGATGCTGCAGGCGAGCACTTTGACGCGGCGGAACCCGTGCGAACTGTACTGACGGTGATCGATGGTGTCGTCGCGGGAGAAGGGGAGGGCCCTCTCGCGCCTACGGATCGTCCGCTCGGCGCGGTGCTTGCCTCGACGGACCCGCTGGCTGTGGACCTCGCAGCGGTCGAGTTGATGGGCTTCGACGCGGCGCAGCTTCCAAAGCTCGACGGTGCGATGCGCGACTCGGGGCTGCGCGTCACATCGGTGCGGGAGCGCGGAGACGTCGAGGTGGTGGAAGTGTGTGACGAGATGAGGCCGGGCTCGGAAGGGGCATCGGACTGGTCGTCCGAGAGCCTCGTTCTGGAGAGCCTGCGGGCGGATGAGCCCTTCATCGCACACCCCGGCTGGCGTGGTCAGGTGGAGTTCGAACGCGCACCTCAAGGCTCCCGCGTTCGGACGGCGGAGGCGGCGACATGTGCGGAATAGGAGGCTTCGCAGGGCGCTTTGACGAAAGTCTGCTGCGTCGCATGAACGATGCAATGGAGCACCGAGGTCCCGACGATTCAGGCACGTTCTTCGACGTTGCCTCAGGTGTCGGCCTCGCGCATCGGCGGTTGTCGATCATCGACTTGTCGCCGCGCGGCCATCAGCCGATGGCCGATGTCACTGGTACCGCGACGATCGTCTACAACGGTGAGATCTACAACTACCTCGAGTTGCGCGCCGAGTTGGTCGCCGACGGCTACCGCTTTCAGAGCGACTGCGACACCGAGGTGTTGCTGAACCTGTACCTGCGCGATGGCGAAAAGATGATGGAGCGGCTGAACGGGATCTATGCCTTTGCCATCTACGATTCTCGTGACGACTCGATGCTGGTCGTTCGCGATGGTCTAGGAGTCAAGCCGCTGTATTACGCGGAGACACCGGGTGGGTTCGTCTTTGCAAGCGAGATGAAGGCGCTACTGCAAGAACAATCAATTCCACGTGAGATCGATCGAGAGTGCGTCCGTCATCACCTTTTGTATCTCTGGACACCTTCTCCGCTCACCATGCTCAAGGCCGTTCGCAAACTCGAGCCTGGCCACGCATTGCGCGTACGACGCAGCAAGGTGGAGCGGCGCTGGCGGTTCTATGATCTTCCCTTCGGTGAGGAGTTCGTCGATTGGCCGAAGGGGGACGCGATTGTCCAGGTGCGCAAGTACCTCACGCGGGCGGTCGAGCGTCAGCTCGTCTCAGACGTGCCGGTTGGCGCGTTCTTGTCGGGTGGACTGGATTCAAGCAGCGTGGTCGCGCTTGCACAGCGAGCCATGGGGACGGAGCGGCTTCAGTGTTTCACGATCGGCTTTGAAGATCCACGCGCAGAGGTCGAAGGGATGGCCGAGGATTTGCCGTACGCGCAGCGTGTGGCCGAGTACCTCGGCGTCGATCTGCATACCATCTACGTTGGCCCCGAAATGGTCGACGAGCTGCAGAACATGGTGTTCCACCTGGACGAGCCACAGGCCGACCCGGCGCCGATCAACGCTCTCTTCATCAGTCGGCTTGCGCGCGAAAACGGCATCAAGGTGCTGCTCTCTGGGGCAGGTGGGGATGATATTTTCACCGGCTACCGGCGACACAGGGCCCTGATGATCGAGCCACTGTGGGGTTGGCTACCAGAGTCAGCGCGCGGCCATCTCAGCTGGGCGGCCAAGCAGGTGCCACCGTCGAACGAGCTGCAGCGACGTCTCTCGAAGGCCTTTCGGTATGCGGACCTCGATGGGGATGAGCGCATCGCTTCGTACTTTCAGTGGATCGGGGCGGATCAGCTGTCGTCAGTCTTCCACCCCTCGCTGCGCGAGGAGTTCGAGAGTGGACCGCGCAGTCCAGTGCTGCGATCACTCGACGAGCTGTCAGGCGACATTCCAAAGCTCAACCGGATGCTGTATCTCGAGGCCAAGTACTTCCTTGCCGACCACAACCTGAACTACGTCGACAAGGTTTCGATGGCGCATGGTGTAGAGGTGCGGGTGCCACTGCTCGATCCCGAACTGATCTCGCTGGTTGCGCGCATGCCGCTCAACTACAAGCAACGAGGGAGTGTCGGCAAGTGGGTGCTGCGCCGCGCCATGGAGCCCTACTTGCCACGCGAGGTCCTGTATCGCGGTAAGACAGGGTTCGGTGCGCCGCTGCGCAACTGGCTGCGCAACGAACTTGCACCGCTGGTAGACGACGTTCTTTCAGATGGGGCGATCGAGCGGCGAGGCCTATTTAGTCCGGCGGGCGTTCGTGATCTCGTGGACGGTGATCGACAGCAGCGTCATGACGCGAGTTATACGATTTTCTCGATGATGTGTATTGAGCTGTGGTGCCGGATGTTCATTGATAAACCGACGCCATCACTCAACTGATGCGCGCAGACGAGTCAGCACAGGAACTCTCGTGAAGCAAGTGGTTCAAAGTCCTCGTAGTGGCAAACTCGAACTCGTGGAGGTTCCGGCGCCCAGCCCCGGTCCCGGCCAGGTTCTCATCCGCACACACTTCTCGGTGATGTCGCCTGGCACAGAGAAGATGGCGATGGAGTTCGCGCGCAAATCCTTGTTGGGCAAGGCGCAGAGTCGCCCGGACCTCGTCAAGCAGGTGACGCGCAAGCTTCGTCAGGAAGGCCCGGCACAGACGTACCGCGCAGTGATGGGGCGTCTCGATGCACCGCAGCCGCTCGGATATTCGAGTGCCGGCGTGGTTGAGGAGGTGGGCTCCGGGGTTCGTGGCTTCGCGCCGGGAGACCGAGTCGCTTGCGCCGGTGCCGGTTATGCAAACCACGCCGAACTCAACGTGGTTCCCGAGAATCTGGTTGCGCTTGTCCCCGATTCGGTCGGCCTCGACAAGGCGGCCTACGCCACGGTCGGTGCGATTGCGATGCAGGGTATTCGACTCGCGAAACCCCAGCTTGGCGATGTTGCGGTGGTCGTTGGGCTCGGTTTGATCGGACAACTTGCGGTGCAGCTTCTGCACGCGAACGGTTGCCGCGTACTCGGGATTGATACGGACAAGGCCCGCGCCAAACAAGCTCTTGACCAGGGTGCGGAATGGGTTGCGGCCCCCGATTCGATCCCGGAGTCCTGGAAGGACACGGCAACTGAAGGCCATGGTGCGGACCTGGCGATCGTCGCCGCGTCGGCAAACAGCTCGGAGCCGATTGCGCTCGCAGCGGAGCTGTGCAGGCAGAAGGGTCGACTCTCGATTGTCGGAGCGATGCCGATGGACCTGGAGCGCCGCGCGTTCTTCGACAAAGAACTCGAGCTTGTCGTCGCGGATAGGAACTCC